>JASFVL010000111.1:0-10534 GCA_050049875.1 Anaerolineales bacterium | reverse complement strand
TGCAACCTGTTTTTAGGGGACTGCAGATAATTTGACCTCAATTAAATTGGAATTCCCAAAGATCGACGCAGGGGATGTTGTTTTGATTTACTAAACTTGTTTGAGCAAGTGTATATTGCCTCCCACCTGTTACATTCGCTTGAAGCCTTGGGGGAGCCACCGATTTGTGAATCTATCGTAGCGAGAAGGGGTTTGTTTCTCGACACCCTGTTGGTCTCACACTTGGGAATAGGGATCGGCTGCGTCCCTCAAGCCGTCTCCCATGAAATTGAATAAGAGCACAGTTGCCACGATGAACAGTCCAGGGATCAGCTTCCAGGGCATCAAGGCAATATCCACAACGCTTTGCGCATCCTTCAGCAACACACCCCAACTCACGGCAGGTGGTTGGAGACCAAGGCCGATAAAGCTCAAAGCTGTTTCCCCCAGGATCATGCTTGGGATTGACATGGTAGCGGCCACGATGATGTAACTTAAGAATAAGGGTAGCAAATGACGGCTGATGATGCGCCCTTCGCTGGCTCCAGAGACTCTAGCAGCGATCGTGAAATCTTCTTCACGTAAGGACAGCAACTTGCCCCGCACCACGCGTGCCAAACCAGTCCAGCCGATGATGGAGAAGATGACGGTTATAGCGAAGTACATTTTGAGCACGGGCCAATCGCGCGGCAGAGCAGCGGAAAGCGCCATCCACAACGGCAACGTGGGAATCGACATGATGAAGTCAATCATCCGCTGGATGATTTCGTCGATGAACCCGCCGAAGTAACCAGAGATACCGCCGATGAGTAGCCCCAGCACGAAACTGAGGATCACACCTATCAGACCAATCGTGAGCGAGATGCGGGCACCAAATAACGCACGCGAGAAGATGTCACGCGATAAATCGTCGGTGCCGAAAAGGAAAATGGGACCGCCCTCGGCTACACCAAACAGATGGATGTCGCTTTTGAAAAGACCCAACAGTTCGTACTCCTCTCCCGGGACAAAAAAACCGAGGCGATATCTGATCTCTTTATCGAGAATCCAACTGCGCCGCAGCGTCTCTTCGTTGATTACCCTGTTCATTCCATAAACAAAGGGGCCAACGAACGCCTTGCGACCGTTTTGCTCGGCAAAGAAATGAATTCGCGTGGGAGGAGCGTTGATGTAGGGTTTAATCCTCGACAACGCCCCGAAGGGGGCTATAAACGGAGCAAATAGAGCTGATAGATACAAAAGTATAATGAACGGAGTTGAGACAATGGCCAATTTATGCCGGCGAAACCGCCACCAAATCAACTGGGATTGGGAGGCATAATAGAATCTTTTCTGCTCTTCCTGTTCCAGTTCTTTCTTAGAAAGATCACGACTTTCACGTCGGGATCGGTTGAACAGCGCAAAGGTCTTCATGCTATAGCCCTCTCATAACGAATGCGCGGGTCCAGCCACACTAGAGCGATGTCAGAGATCAAAGTACCGACCAAGGTCAAAACGCTCAAGATCATTAAAATTCCACCTGCTAGATACATGTCCTGAGCCAGCAAGGCATGTAATAATAGCGGACCCGTCGTGGGTATGTTCAAGACCATGGAGACCAGCACTTCTCCAGAGACCAAGCCGGGCAGCATCCAGCCGATCGTGCTTATCATCGGGTTAAGGACGATGCGCACGGGGTATTTGAAAAGCAACTTGCCTTCAGACAAGCCTTTAGACCGAGCCGTGATAACGTACTGTTTATTGAGTTCATCAAGCAGAGTTCCGCGCACAACGCGAATGAAGCCAGCAGTGCCGGATGTGCCAATAATGATGACGGGCGCCCAGAGATGCTTTAGAAGGTCGATGACCTTGTCGAAGCTCCAGGGGGCATCAGCATACTCGATCGAGAAAAGACCGATGATGTTCTGGCCAAACATTGAAAATGCAAGCCAGGCAACGAGCAGAGCTAACAGGAAGTTCGGTGTTGCCAGGCCGATGAAGCCCACAAAAGTCCAAAAATAATCCACAACAGAGTACTGTTTTAAAGCCGTGAGGATACCGATAGGCAGCGAAACGATCCAAATGAACACCGAGGTCGCCAAAGTCACCGTCATGGAGAGCACCACACGCTCACCGATGAGTTCTAAAACAGGCTGGTTGAGCGAGAAAGAGCTGCCAAAATTGCGGTGAAAGATGATATTGCTCAGCCATAGCCAGAATTGTGCGGTGATGGGTTTGTCCAAGCCATATTGAATACGCAGATTTTGGATCTGCTCATCGGCCATATGAGTCCCTTGGGCTTCCAGCTCGGCGATGTAGGTATCCAGGTAATCCCCCGGTGGGAGTTGGATGATGGCAAAAGTGACCACAGAAATGAGAAACATCAAGGGGATCAATATCAGCAATCGACGAACAATGTAAGTGATCATCTGGGCGAAAACCTACCTAAATAAATATTTGTGTGTGAAGATAACTTAAAAAGAGGTTAGGTGCCGGACATTGGGAGCCCGGCACCTGTATTTTACTGCAACAGTATTACTTCCAGAACATGGACTCCATGGTGAACTGGTTGATCACCGAGTTGCACACAGGTAGATCGTTGGTCTGGGAGTTGCCAAGATTTTCTTTGAAGACGGTGGCGTCACGCACCGCGCTGTACATGTTGTAGTAGGGCTTGAACTCCTCGTAGATCTCTTCCACTCGCGGCCAGAGCTCGCTGCGCAAGCCGGGATTAGACCAGAGTTGAACCCGGATGTCCCACAACTCTTTGTACCAGTCTGGGGGCTCCTCGCCCTCCTCACCATCGGTGCGCACCCAGTCAGCCCACAGCGGCGTGGCAACCTCAGCTGCCAGACCACCGGCGAAACCAGTCATCCAATCAGGCTCGACGAAGGGCCACAAACCTGGGTGTGACCAGATGATCGTCGCCTTGATCAAGTTGGCCTGAGAGTTCTCGATCCAGAAGCCGCCTTCCAGCTGCTTGCTGGTGACGAACAGGCCAGCCTGGCCGAAGGAGTCGATGATCAGCGGGGCGACGTCCTCCCACTCACCAGCGATCCATGGCCCGTACTCGATGGGAATGACGAAGCGTTCCCCGTCTGGACCCAAACGGTAACCCTGACTGTCCTTCTCGGGCATTACCAAATCAAGCAGTTCGTTGGCTCTGTCGATATCGTAGTCGTACTTGATGAAGGTGTCAGTGTTACCAGTGCCCAACTTAACCGCTTCGTTGATGTCGTCGATGGGCATGGCGTGGACCAACGCTTGGCGGAAGTTGGGATCACTAACCACCTGGCGCCAGATCGGATCGTCGAAGTTCCAGTTGATGAAGAAGTCGCTCACCGAGGCGTGGGCAGCGCGATCCTGGAAGATCATACGGTTTTCTGCGAAGTTCTCGCGCACCAGCGGCGCAGAGTCCATAGCAGCTCGGGTGAAATCCACCGCGCCTGAAATCATGTTCAACTGGCCGGTTTCGGGGTCCGAAAAGATGATCACGTCGATGTCGGAGATGTAGGGCAGCTGCTGACCAGCGGCATCCACCTTGAAGAAGAAGGGGTTGCGGCGATACAGCGCGTGAGTAGGGGTCTCCTCCACCAGCACCCAAGGACTAAGAGTGGGCGGGCTGAGGGAACCGTACTCATCAGGCTCAATCCGGGGATTGCCCTGCATCTGCTGGAACAGACGGTACCATTCGCCCTCGGCAAACCCCGCGTCAGCGATCAGCGGCTCCAGTTCTTCAAGCGCGGTGTAATCAGCGTGGAACTGCTTCAAGTAGTGAGCAGGCTGTATGAAGTGGGTGTAGTTGCGATGGCGGCTTGCGTACAGTACCAGCCAGAAACCGTAGGGTTCATCAAAGGTGATCGTATAGTTGTAGTCGTCAATGATCTCCAGCGTTAGCGGGGTGCCCGCGGGGGATTTATAGGTATCTGAGAGCGAGGGTGTCAGCTCTTCGTTGTTGAGGATATCCTCCCACCAGAAACGGATGTCCTCGGTGGTCACCGGCATGCCGTCAGACCATTTCAGCCCTTCACGCATCTTGAAGGTAAAGGTGGTGAAATCCTCAGAAGCCTCCCAGCTCTCCAAAATGTTGCCCTCGAGCTGGTCGATGAAGAAGTCATACCCGGGCACGTTGAGCATGTTCTCGGCGAAGGATTGCCACATGCCGCCAGGAAATATCGCACCAGGGTTTGGATCGTTCATGATCAGCTTGCCGCCGTAGGTGCCCACTTCATACGTCATACATTCCTCGTTGACCGTCTTGTCATGGGCGGGGATTTTCGGCAGGCGTTCCTCGAGGGGGGACAATTCCCCAGCGGCGACCATGTCCGCCAGAAGAGGCGCCTCGCTGTAGACCATCGGTCCGGGCGTCGGTGTGACCTCGACCTCAATAACCTCGGTGACAACCTCGGTCTCTACAACGGTGACGACCTCGGTTTCTTTTTCGGTGACGACCTCTGTGACCACAACCGTTTCTTTAACGACTTCCGGTGTTGGCGGCGCGCCACAGGCGGACAGCAACAACATCAGAACCATCACAGAATAGAGAATGTTGCGAAAGTGCTTCATGTTCTTCCACTCCTTAACTAGGTCGGTTTGAAAAGATTATCGGTCAGAATACTTGTGACTATTGAGAGATTTAGGACTTTCCTGAGCTTTCACCTCCTTGTTATTAAAATCTCATTTGAACGATTTGGATCACTTTGCCTCCCTAGGTGTTCGAAACGCTATGCTCTATCCCGATTAAAGAAAAAAGACCCATCTGCATAAAAACAGCAAGGGCCTGTTCCACCTGATCTATGAGTGAGCAGAGCGCTGGGGGTGCCCATCTTTTCACGTTTCTATTTATCCTTTGAAGCTTTCACAGAAAGATAAATCAATGATAAAATTGGTGTCTACACGTGTTGTCTACACATGTAAATTGTAGCCAAAAATGGTGATGTTGTCAATAGATCGCGCCGGTTTTTCATATAGTGCAATTAATATAGACGACTTGCGTATATCTGCGCGGCCCTTATATGGAGATGAAAAACCATGAAACAACAAAAGATAGCTTCAATAATTTTTCTTGTGCTGGCAGTGACTTCCTGCTCTCCGAAAGAGACACCCACCCCAGCATCAACTGTTGCACCACCCCTGATCTCAGCTGCAGAAAAAAGGGATCAGCACGATAAATCCGGTCTGGCTGTCGACTACTGGAGCGTATTAACCTTGCCCGGGATGGACGACGTTCAGGTGGGGCGCGTTGTGATCAAGAGTGTCGGGGAAGACCCAAACAAGGTGGAATGGGATTTAGATATCTACTACCCTCCGAATTTCGACTTTAAATCGCAGCTTCCTGCCGTACTTGTTGTCGGAGCAAATAAGGAATGGAAGTCCATCATCTCCACAGCTCAACTGATCGCCGCATCGGACATGATCGCCATTACATACGATGCCGGTATGTTCCGAGGAACCATAGGAATCCACGAACTGATCAACTTCATTCGAGAAAATGCGGACCACATCCGAATAGACAAAGATCGAATTTGTTTGTGGAGCAATAGAGATGGGCCCGTCCATGACCAGTCGCTGGAACCCGTACTGGATACGTCCCAAGCCTATCACCCGAGTATAAAATGTGCGGTTTACTTATACGCCCAGATGGATACCGGCGGTCTTGAATTGAGCAGCGATGTTCCCCCGCTCCTTGTGGTTCATGGAGGAATGGATAACTCCATTGACCGAACCTCAATCGAGGACTTTGTCGATCGTGCTCGTGAAATGAACGTTTCCATAGAATATATTGTCTTCGAGGCTGCAGGTCAAAATTTTGACTTCGTGCACGACACCGACGAGACTCGGACGATCCTTCAACAAACTCTTGATTTTTTTAAAGATCATCTAACCGATTGATGAAACATATCTCAAGAGCGCGGAACTTGACTTTGAAAAAAAATAGTGCTAAGATGATAGTGGCCTAGCCACCTGACCACCAAATTCCTAAATCAATTTTTTTACCTAACACAAGCCATGGATAGCGATATTAACTTTAAACCCATTGAGAGCCGGTCGGTTCGACTAAAAGTCGTAGACCAAATCGTTCAACTTGTTCAAGAGGGGAAACTCAAACCAGGAGATCAACTGCCGTCAGAGCGCACAATTGCAGAGCGCATGGGGATCAGCCGACCTACTGTAAGGGAGGCCGTTGCCGCTTTAGAAGTCGTTGGGTTGGTCGAGACAAAAATCGGGCAAGGAACGTTTATAAAATCCGCTGATGTAGAAAGTTTGGAGACCAGGATAGAAAATCTATTCCAGACTGAGAGAAGCCCTTTCGAAACGCTTGAAACCAGAAAGATACTCGAGTCTCACGCAGCCGAACTTGCTGCCCAAAAAGCATCCCTACAACAGCTTGAGGAAATTGAGGCGGCGTTCAGAGAGCTGTGGGATGAAGCTGATCAGAGCCAGGATTGGAATGAGGCAGCAGATAGACGATTCCACATCGCCATTGCCGAAGCATCCGGCAACAGCGTTATCTGTGATGTTCTTCATATTCTCCTCGACATTGGTCAAAAGCGAGTATGGGCGAAATTGAAGGAGATCGGTCGCCTGATTCCTGGGAGTCTGGACAAAGACTTCCTCGAACACCAGGCAATTTTCCACGCTATTCGAGAGAGGGATCCAGATAAGGCAAGAAATACGGTCTGGAATCACTTCACTTCGGTGGAAAAAGACATCTTCGATTTATGAACTTTATCGAAAACTTGCGCTAACCGCAAGATTTTTGTGTTGTGTCGTCCTAGGGCGCTTACGCAGCACAATATATGTTATAGAAGGATATTGGTACAAACACAACCGAATAAGGATCTAAAGAGATGGAAAAAACAAAGGAAACCACAACTCCAACAACACCGAATGAAAAATTAGAGGAGCGAAGTACAAGCTTCCTGCGTACCATGCTCCGGATCAGGGCTTTCGAGGAGAGAGTCCACCGGATGTATCTTGAACAACAGCTCTTTGGCATGTCGCCCCACCTGTGCATTGGCGAGGAGGCTATGGCCACTGGCGTCTGCGCTACCCTGCGCAGAGACGATTATATTGTGGGGACACACCGCAGCCACGGTCACGTTTTAGCCAAAGGTACGGAAATGCACCCAATGATGGCGGAAATCTGTGGTAAGGAAACCGGATACTGCAAAGGCAGAGGCGGAACGATGCATATCGCTGACCTCGAGGTTGGAATCGTCGGCGCCAATGGCATTGTGGGCGCGGGTCTACCCATTGCCACGGGTGTTGGCCTTTCTATCAAGTACCGTGATACAGACCAGGTTTGCGTGTGTTTCTTCGGCGATGCGGCCAGCAATCAAGGCACATTTCACGAATCAATCAACTTCTGCTGCGCTTTTCAGCTCCCGGTTATCTTTGTCTGCGAAAACAACATCTATGGGCTGTCAACCCCTTATCAAGAGGTTTCCGCGACGCCAGATGTGGCCGATCGGGCTTTGGGATACAAGATGCCTGGGGTAATCGTGGATGGTATGGACGTTGAGGCGGTGTATGAAGCGGCGAAGGATGCGGTGGCGTATACGAGGGCGGGCAAAGGGCCGTATTTGATCGAGGGAAAGACCTATCGCTATTTCGGGCACAGCGCCAGCGATCAGCGCCCTTACCGCACTCGTGAGGAGGAGGAAAACTGGAAATCCACCAAAGATCCCATCACAACCTATAAGCAGAAGTTGATCGCAGAAGGCATCATTCAAGAAGTGGATTACCAACGCCTAGAAGAAGCGGCGCAAGCAGAGGCCGAAGACGCAGCCGCTTTTGCGGTTGCATCTCCCGATCCAAGCGTAGATGAAGTAATGAATTACGTCTATTTTGACGAATAAGGAAGGATTACGTGGCTGAGAAATTATATCGAGAAGCTGTAGTGGATGCCATAGATGAGGAAATGGCCCGCGATGAAACTGTTTTTTTACTGGGCGAAGACATCGGTCTGTTCGGCGGACCCTTTGCGACCACAAAAGGTTTGTACGAAAAGTATGGCCCAAAACGGCTGATGGACACCCCGATATCCGAGGCGGCCATCGTTGGATCCGCTTTGGGTTGCGCGCTAACGGGGCTGAGGCCAATCGCAGAACTGATGTTTATCGACTTCACCGGAGTGTGTATGGATCAGATTGTCAATCAGGTGGCTAAGTCGCGCTATATGTCCGGTGGTCATCTTATGGTGCCTCTAGTCATCCGCACACAAGGAGGCGCCGGACGCAGCTTCGCTGCCCAGCACTCACAGAGTTTGGAGGCCTGGTTTATGCACACACCTGGCTTGAAAGTGGTTTTGCCATCCACACCGGCTGACGCTAAGGGTCTTATGAAGTCGGCCATCCGCGACGACAACCCGGTCATGTATATCGAACATAAGCTGCTGTTCACAACCACCGGCGAGGTGCCTGAAGGTGAATACCTAACTCCTATCGGGAAAGCGGACGTGAAAAGGGAGGGCAGCGACGTGTCTTTGATCTCTTTCTCTAGAATGGTGCTCCGCTGCCTGGAAGCTGCTGACCTCCTGGCGGAAGAAGGGATCAACGCGGAGGTGGTTGACTTGCGATCGCTTACGCCGCTGGACATGGAGACTGTCCTGGAATCAGTAGCAAAGACCAGCCGAGCGGTGGTCGTTTATGAGGGCTGCAAGAACGCCGGCGCAGGGAGCGAGGTGGCTGCGCGTTTGGCGAACGAGGGCTTTTACTTACTGGATGCACCCATCAAACGAGTTGCCAGTCTGGACTGTCCCATTCCCTTCAACAAGGAACTGGAGAAAGCTGTGATTCCGGAAACTTCTGAGATCGTCCGCCACGTCCGCAAATTCTTTGCGTGAGCGGACAATCGTTGAGATATTCGTTTTAGGAGAACTCATATGCCCACTAAATTTAAACTGACTCCACAAATCAACCGGGTTGGAAAGGAGTACATTGTCCCATTAAGCGAAGAACAAGAGGCCCGGGCAATGGATCTTCATGAAAACTCCATTGTCTTCGACTTGCACATGCATGGCGTCGTCTATCCAGAAGATGTTGAAGACATCAACGCCTGGATGAAAACATTGCGGTATGAAATGGGCTACGCAGGCATAAAGAGGGCGGGGCTTACTGCCTTTATCGACGGTGTAGCTTCCATGGCGCACACCTGGAGTCTCGAGGATGCGGTCAGAGAGCTTGGTCTGCGCGGGTGCGACCTGGATCATAACTACGACAAGGTCATTCGAGCCACCCGCGCTGAGGATGTCTACCGGGCCAAGAAAGAAGGGAAAACGGCAATTTTTACGTGCATTGAGAACGCCGAGCCCGTGGGCAACGACCTGGATAATCTAGATCTGCTTTACGGAATGGGCGTGCGCGCGATGGGATTGTGCTACAACAAAAGGAGCCTGGTGGGAGACGGCCGCACCGAGCGCACTGATTCTGGCTTAAGCAACTTTGGTCTGCGCTATATTGAGCGCATGAACGATTTAGGGATGATCGTCGACGCTGCCCATGCTGGTGTGCGCACAACCATTGAGGCGGCTGAAGCATCTCAAGATCCCATCATCATCAGCCATACGGGGGCAGCAGCCGTCCACAACACAGGCCGGATGGCCAGAGATGAGGAACTAGTGGCCGTCACATCCAAGGGGGGACTGATCGGCATCCACAGCGGCCCAAACGTCTTGAGCGACGCCACCCGCCAAGGTGTTGAGGACATGATCGACCATCTAGATTACTGTGTAGACCTGGTAGGGATAGACCACGTGGCTATCGGAAGTGATAATTATTTTGGAGATAAGAACGCCGTTCATGCGCATACCATCCGGGAACACGCTGCTGACGGCCTCCAAAATTATCTGTCTTTTGCAGCACCTTACATGGAGGGAATTGAAAACCCGAGTGAGTGGCCAAATATCACTCGCGAACTGGTGAGACGTGGCTATAGCGACGAAGTGATACAAAAACTCATCAGTGGAAATACGTTGAGATTGATTGAGCAAGTGATCGGTTGATTTTAACACAGTTGTGGACGTCTTTAAGACCGAACTATGGATGAGCGCAAAGCGAATCGTTTAAAACGTATCCTGAACGAGGGCGGTGTCGCCATTGGTGCCAACACCCAAATTCCTTCTACTGCGCTGGTTGAAATCCTGGGACTAGTTGGATTCGATTTCACAATGATCGATACCGAACACGGGCTGTTTGATCTCCAATTCACTGGGGAGCTGATTCGCGCAGCGCAGGGCGCGGGTCTTACCCCCCTGGTGCGAGTACTAAACAACAACCCGGGGTTGATTCTGAAAGCCTTGGACCTAGGCGCACAAGGCGTCGTCATACCACGCATATCTTCACAGGAAGACGCAATTCGAGCTGTAGAAGCCTGCAAATATAGTATGGGGCGCGGCGCCTGTCCTCTGGTTCGAGCCGCTGACTACGGGCTATGGGACTGGAAAACGTATCAAGACTGGGCAGACGGCGAGACGATGGTCATCCTGCTCATCGAAGATTTGGAAGCGGCTGAGCGAATCGAAGAAATCCTGGAGGTTCAGGGTGTAGACGCTATTTTTCTTGGCCCTTTTGAT
>JASFVL010000517.1:0-3369 GCA_050049875.1 Anaerolineales bacterium | reverse complement strand
GGTGACGGTGATCTGGTTGCCAGCTTATTGTTCAGAGCTAAACCCGATTGAACGATTTTGGCGCTATCTCAAGGAGCAGGTTTGTATCAACAAGCTCTATCCGGATATGGTTGAGCTTGTCTGGGCGGTTATTGATCAGCTGGAACGACAGAATGATTGTGAACGAGCCGATCGCTTCTTTTTGTTAAAGTTCATGCAATGACTTACTTAAAACAATCTATTGGAGGGTTTGGTTTTTATTCTTCGAAGATGATATCGTCGCCTTCCATAGATTTGATAGGTGCCAAGGATTCGATTTGAACTTCTAAATGGGATAACGCTTTGCGACCGCCTTCGAAGATTTTTTCGATTAAAACACCAATACCCACAAGCTTTGCTCCAGCGATTTCAGCCAAACGGATGAGCCCCAAAATGGTAGCTCCGGTAGCTAGGAAATCGTCGATGATCAGAACGCGTTCCCCTCCAGCCAAGTATTCTGGGGAGATGATCAATTCAACGGTGCGCCCTTTCGTGTGGGATGGGGCTAAAGTGAGCAGGACTTGGTCTGGCATCGTGATGGGTTTATGCTTTCTCGCATATACCACTGGTAGCCCCATATGTCTCCCGGTGCTGACTGCAGGCGCGATGCCAGATATCTCGGCGGTTAATATTTTGGTGGGTTGGATCTCACGAAAACGCTGGGCGAATTCTTTCCCGCAGGCGTCCATCAAATTTGGGTCAACTTGGTGATTGATGAATCCATCCACTTTAAGTATGCCATCCCCGAGATTCTGACCTTCGCGCAGAACGCGTTCCTTCAAGAGTTGCATGGTCGTCTCCTAGTTGATCGATCTCCAAAAGCGTTACCCCAACAGTTCCGGGTGAACTCGGTATTCAAAACGATAACATCCCGGAAACAAGGCGAAGGCAATTGCTCTTCTGGTCCTTTCAAGCAAAGGAAAATTACGGATATAGTATTGTGATACCATTGTACAATGTCCTCTTTAAATGGGCTAGAGGGATTCCGGTTTGTGTTAGAATCGCCGCGGTTATTATGGAGTTGATCTTAGCTTCAAACTCGCCTCGTCGTCGGCATTTGTTAGGGTTAACCGGATGGAATTTCCGAGCAATACCTGCTCATATTGATGAATTATCTTTACCGGATGAAGCCCCTTCTGATTATGTCCTGCGGATTGCAGAGCTCAAGGCTCGCGCGGTCGCTTCTCAACTAGATATGCCTCAGCTTGTCTTAGCTGCAGATACCACTGTCACGGATGACGGTGAAATTCTGGGCAAACCAGTTGATGAGCATAAAGCCCGACGGATGCTGAGGCGTTTAAGAGGGCGGTCTCACCAGGTTCTGACTGCTTTAGCAGTTCTTGTTATGGAGCAGGGCGTTTTGTACAAAGATTTGTGTGTCACCTCCGTTCCGATGCGGGATTACAGCAATAGGGAGATTGAAGCTTACGTCGCCAGCGGGGACCCGCTTGACAAAGCAGGTGCTTATGCCATTCAACATCGAGGGTTCCACCCCGTGGAAGAATTGAGCCATTGTTACGCCAACGTGGTTGGTCTGCCCCTCTGCCATTTGGTACGTACGATCTCTAAATTAGATATACAGCCGCAGGTTGATGTGCCTCACGCTTGTCAGGATGCCTTGAGGTACCGATGTCCTATTCATGAATCCATACTCCGAAATGAACAGGTCACATAACCCAAGATCGGGAAATGGAAGTCTGGTTGCGAAATTCCGTTTGGCTTTTGTGGCATTGTTATTACTGTTAATGCTCGGATGTGTTGCCCCAAACCCTTCGCCTACACAGACCTTGGTTCCCACTTCAACACCAACCCTGCCACCACCAGGAGTTAATACCACCCAGGTCCCCGATGCTGAACCGGCCGCGCGGGCTTATTTGGATGCCTGGAGTGGTGATCGTTACTCCGAGATGTACGCAATGTTGACGCCTCTAAGTCAAGATGCGATCAGCGAAGAGGACTTTGTGAATTGGTATCGAGGGGTCGCCACTGAAGCGGCCTTGGAGGGTGTTGAATACGAAATCCTCTCCTCTTTCATCCGCAGCCCTCGTAGCGCACAGGTTAAATACCGCGTAACTCTCCATAGCGTCTTAGTTGGTGAAATCCAAGGGGAAGTTGTGATGAATTTAAGCTTGGATGCAAGCGCTTGGCGTGTGCAGTGGGCTGACAATTTGATCCTGCCCGAGTTAAGTGGGGGCAACTACCTGTGGATGGAACGCCATGTACCGTCCCGGGCGAATATCTACGATCGTAATGGCAATGCTCTGGTTGCTTACACCAAAGCGGTTTCCATCGGTCTAGCTCCTGGACAGATCGAACCTGATACGGAGGATGCGGTTCTGAGCCAGTTGCAGTGGTTGACTGGGCTGCACCCCGACACAATCGCCGTTATGTACGAAGATTTCCCACCCAACACGGATTGGTATCTACCCTTAGGTGAGGCAGCGTTTGAAAGGGTTCAGCAGCGCTACGATGTTGCCAATGGGTATAACGACAATGGCATATTAATGCATCCCTTTGAGGGGCGATTTTATTTCAACAATGGAGTCGCCCCTCAAGCTGTTGGCTACGTCAGTTTAATTCAGGAACAAGAAGCTGACAGATATTTACGTCAGGGGTACCAAATCGACGAGAAAGTAGGACGTCAGGGGATTGAACAGTGGGGGGAGCCCTACTTAGGCGGTAAGCGCGGGGGCACATTGTACGTTGTAAACCCCGATGGGGATATTGTCACTCAACTCGCCGATGTGCTCGCTGAACCCTCCCAAGCGATCTATACCACGTTGGACAAGGATCTGCAAATGGGCGCTCAACAAGCCCTTCGGGGTTATCGCGGCGCGATTGTCGTACTGGAGTTGGATACCGGTCGGGTTTTAGTCATGGCATCGGGGCCTGATTTCGATCCTAACGCCTTTGAGCCCACCAACCAGAACTCCGCAGCGATTTTATCTGAAATGTACGCCCAGGACAGCGGCCTGCCTTTGTTAAACCGCGCCACGATGGGACAGTACCCTTTGGGATCGGTTTTCAAGATCGTCACGATTTCTGCAGCACTAGAAAGTGGTCTTTACACTCCAGAAACAACATACGAGTGTGGTTATGAATTCACCGAACTACAGGGGGTTACATTGTACGATTGGACCTATGACCATTACCTGGAGGATGGCAAAACGATCCCCAGCGGAACTTTGACCTTGCCCGAGGGTCTGATGCGCTCCTGTAATCCTTTCTTCTGGCACATTGGTTTGGATTTATACCGTGAGGGGCTAACGGACGCCATTGCGGAGATGGCGCACGGTTTTGGATTAGGGGAATTGACTGGAATCGAGGGGGTGGATGAGGAAGAAGGTCAAA
>JASFVL010000515.1:0-3373 GCA_050049875.1 Anaerolineales bacterium | reverse complement strand
AAAAGCATTTTTCAAAAGACCTGTTGATTTGTTTGGAAAGGTACTGTTTGGGCAGCTAATTCCGATTAGAAACCGCCTGCCCTTGCGTTACCGAATAGAAATGCGCTGTGGTTGCGCAATAATAAGGCTAGAGATAACATCTTTCTCAATCATCATCTCTAGTATCGATAAACCATCAGCATATCATTATCTAACCTTCCATACATATCCAAGATAGATCTATATTCAAAACAAACCTATCTTTGAAGAGTTCAAATTTCAGTTTACGGACTATTATCCCCTACGCATTGGCCAACGTAGGAGTAACGTAATTAAAAGACCTAAGCCTAGCCAACCAAACCAATAATCTAAAGGACCAAAAAATCTACCTATCTGAGGATTTAATTCTTTGCGGTTTTCAACCTCATCCACAAAAGCCTCCGCTGCTTCCTGGTTATCCACTTTACCTATGGCAAGCGTGACAGGTGCCAAACGTAAACCACCCAATCGTTTCCAAGCTGTAATATTCAGTTTTTCTCCCTCAGACCCATTCAATCGGACTTTTACATCACTAACATGGATGGGACCGGATAAGTTTTCAAGCATTTTCAATGTAGCAGGTTTTATCTGCTGCTTGAGATTCTCTTTTGCTGCTATATTATGGTCCTCAGCAGAAGTGATATTCCTCAGGTTTTCAAGTAACCCGGTGAGGTTCACTTTAAGATAATCATCTTGTAAAGTGAATGTGATCACTTTATCAGGTTGTTTTGCGTGTCTAGCTGTATATGTGTATGTGTTTGTCATTACTTATCTCCTTCTTAAATTTTTTATTTAATTGGTTTTTTTCGCTCTTGTTTCATTATTTCTGCAAATTATGAGATTTCACTTGCAATCTATTGAATAATCGCCACATAATCTGGTTTCACTTGCAAATTACAGAAAAATCACTGGATAATCCGCTATGGGAATAATCTTTCGATAGAATTATTCATCCATAATCTTCAAGTTGCGCAGATAAACAAACATAAACAAAATCGGTTTGGTCCAATGACAATCTAACAATAATAGGATAGGACAACCCTATAAGTTTGACCATATATCGATGTCAGTAAGAGGTTATATGTTTAGGTATATTCATCCGTAAGTAGTAGAAGGATCGAACGCCAGAGGTAATAAGGAAACAATCTGTATCTAAATATATATCCCTAGTAAATAACTAGATACATGACTTTCATAAAATCCTATGCTATCCTGAGAATGAAATAAATTAATGCACGAACAAAAAGGTAAACAAATTCGAAAATATTTTTTTATGATCTCACTTTCGACATTAATATTCATCTCTATGATCTTCATTAATAAAACTAAACACGAGAGCTATTCCTTTGATAAATAATTGGAGATGAATGATCCATACCTGAAAAGCTGGTAATAATCACAAGGTACTCCTGTCTTTGGAAATTGTATAAGTATGAATGACCATAGAATTATTCTGGCAAATATGTCCCGTTTGATGGGAGAAATGTTAGAACGAACAATTGATAAATCACCCGAGCTTCAAGTTGTTGGGGTCACCCAAGAGCTTTCAAACTTGCCCACCCTACTTGAAAAACTGGACGCTCAATGGGTAATCACATCACTCAACACTGACGATGATATTCCCAAGTCAATGGATGATTTACTACTCGAGAATAATTTGATTACTATTTTGGCGCTTAGGGAAAATGGGAGCTTAGCAAAATTAAAAAAGATTGAGTTAAGCGAAGTTGTCTACCAGGGTTTGTCACTGAAAGAGCTCATAACCCTACTTAATGAACGTTATCTTTCATAACTTGGCAAGATGGTATGCTAACATTCATCATAAATCGCCTCTATTAGAACATATCTAGAATACATTAATCATGGGGAAAGGATAAAAATGGAACAAAATAAATATAATTTACAAATCGGTACCCAAGTGCACTGTAAGGATGGAAGATGTGGAAAGTTACGCAAAGTCGTAGTCGACCCAGATACTCAAAGAATTATTGAGTTGATTGTTGAAAAGGGTTTCTTATTAAAGGAAGACCGTGTAGTACCTATAAAATCTGTAGAAAAAACTACCGAAGATAATATTCATATCTCCATCGGGAGCACAGAACTTGATACTCTGAGGAACTATGATGAAAAAGAGTTTATGCTCCCTTCAGATGATTTTCAAGCCAACGAAAATAATAAAATATACGCTCCTGGTGAGATGGTCGTTTTGACCAGGGAGCGACGTGTCACCAGAAAGCCAGAACCGACTGTTCGATTGAAACTTCATGAAGGTATATCCCCCAGTCACACACCAATAAGGGAAGACACTCGAGTTACAAGTTTAGATGGATATATTGGAAAAGTTAGTCAAGTTTTTATCAACAAGCAAACCCAAGAAATTGAGCAATTTGTTATCGAAGATAAGCAACTTTCCCATCCAGTGATTGTGCCGATGTCAATGGTTGATAAAGTTAGCGAAGAGGAAATTCACTTAGAAACAACCAAGAAGGTGATCGGCCAACTCCCTCGTTACCAATAACAACCATTAGATAAAACCATGTATCAGTATGATAGATGTTAAACCTCTTGACTCAATCCTCGCTAGCGCGTATCAATGCTAAATAAGCTGCAGCCTCTGTACGATTTTGGACCCCCAATTTCTGCAGAATGCTGTGAACATGATTCTTAACCGTCCCCAACTCGATGACCAAGTGATCAGCGATATCCTGATTGCTATAACCCTCTCCAATCAACATCAGAATTTCCTTCTCACGCGGGGTTAGATCTGCTGGCTCATCAACGATTGCTTCTACATCCGAAAACAATTGGGCCAATGAAGTCAATCGAGACATTAACGCACCAGCAATCTTCGGTGACACAACAGCTTTATCCTCCGATGTTATGCGAATACGTTTCAGGAGTTCGTCTACTGAGTTATCTTTAAGCACATACCCTGATGCACCCGCCTCAACATATTGAATTACATGAGCTTTTGATTCGGTCATCCCAAGAATAAGCACTTTGACTTCAGGATCGTCCTCTACGACCAGGTTTGTGAGTTCCAAGGCACCATTATCAGGGAGACTGGCACTTACAAGCATCATGTCATATTCAACTTTTTTATTCAATGCTTCAGAAACGTTAGTTGCAACTCCCACAACCTCTATGTCGGGCTCGTCCTCCAATAAAGATGAAATCATATTGCAAACTAGGCGTAACTCACTAACGATAAGAACTCTAATTTCTCGATCAGACAAAATAATTCATCCTAAGTAGTTTGACAATGTCAGATTAAGGAGGTGCATGATCATTTGAACGATTTCTGAGACGACTAGCAGTTGAACGAGAACGATTGACCAAATGTTGGGTGACAAGT
>JASFVL010000516.1:0-3373 GCA_050049875.1 Anaerolineales bacterium | reverse complement strand
GCCTGCTGCAGTTCCGGTGTGCGCAGGTCTTCTAGGGCTTTTTCGGACTCCTCTTTGGCTTCCAAAGCCTGGGCGGCGAGCAGATCGGTATCTTTATAGAGGGCGTCCAAGGCGTGCTGGGCGCTGGTAAGTTCAAACTGCGCAGCTGAAAGGGAGGCCTGGAGCCGTTCCTCGCCTTCCAGGCGCACGAGCAGTTGTCCCGCCTCAACAGCTTCGCCCTGGCGAACCAGCACCTCAGCTACGATCCCACCGCTCTGCACGCTCAGCGTCGCAACCTGTTCGGGGACGATCTTCCCCGTGGCACTGACCACCGGTGTGAAGTCCTCCACCAGGGGTTCTGGGGTGGAAGTCTCCTGCGGCGTCGCGCTGCAAGCGAATAGCAGCAGTAACACGATGGGGATCAAGATTAATAAAACGTTATGATTTCTATTCATAGTGCCCTCCTCAATAAATGGCGAAAAGCGAATGGCGAGTGGCGGGTGTTGGTCATCATTTCTTTTCCAAGGGAAGCGCAGTCCTCCCAGGCCAAATCGTATAGATACATCGCCAAACGGTAGTAAGCAGACTTCCACAAGGGTCCCGCGCGCCCTTCTCAGGCACCGCTTCAGCCCATTGCTCAAAACCAAGTTCCTCTTCATTCCTCATTTGCCATTCCTCATTCGCCATTCCTCATTCGCCAGTCCTCACTCATACCTCAACGCCTCCACCGGTTGCAAGCGGGTGGCGCGATAGGCGGGGTAGAGACCCCCCAGCAACCCCAGAAATAGCGCCACCGCGATGGCGCGAGCGAAAACGTCCCACGCCCATTTGGGGACCACCGCCCCCCCAATCATGGGGATCTGCTTCAAAACAAACGCTAACCCGAAGGCGACGGCAATGCCGATGACTCCCCCAAGGATGCCCAATAGCAGGGACTCCTGCAGGATCACCCCCAGGATACGCCCGCGCCGCCAGCCCAGGGCGCGCAACACGCCGATCTCTCGGGTGCGCTCCAGGACGGACATCAGCATAGTGTTCATCACACCCACGCCGCCGACGAAGATCGCCAAAAAGGAAATCGCCCCCATCATTCCCCCCAAGTTTTGCATGTCGGGCATCTGTTCGACGAACTCGCCAGTCAGGCTGGCATGGGCTTCGGGGATGCGGGTATTGATCTTTTCAACCACAGATTCCGCTTGAGCCGGGTCGTGGACCTTCACCATGTACATGGTCACTTTCCGGGGGCGCCCCATGAACGTTTGGGCATCCCGCAGAGAGACAACACCGCCCATCTCATCCCAGGTGGCGCCGGACTCATAGATGCCCTTCACGCGAAAGCGGATCCCTCCCAGTTCGACGGTGTCGCCAACTGATTTATGCAATGCAACGGACATCATCCTGCCCAGCAGAATTTGATGATTGCTGGTCAATTGTTCGCCCTCCACGACGTTGAAGCGTTGGATGCCGTATTCGTTGGGTGCATAGCCGAACAGGATGAAGATCGCTCCAGACTCGGGCAAAAAAGTGCCGGTGAAGGCTATTCCGCTGACGTGAGCCACCTCAGAAAAAGCGGCTATTTTATCCCCGATGCGATCGTCTAGGGCGCTGTACTCGGTATCGGCGACCCCAGCTTGGCGCACCATGACCTCAGCATCCGCGCCCATCAGGGTGATGAGATCCGTAGCACCGCGTATGAGCGCTTCCAAAGCCATGATCCCACCCACAGTGATGCCGATGGCGCCTAAAGTCAATAGTGTTCGAGAGGTGCGCTGCCACAGGCTTTGCAGGGCCATACCCCCCGCGGGTAGCCGCCGAACATCAGCGCCCGAGGTGCCACCCTCATAGCGCAGCGCCTCGACGGGCTGCAAGCGGGAGGCCCGCCAGGCGGGATACATGCCCCCTACCAAACCCAATACCAACACTACAATTAACGCCTGCAGAAGGATATCAGCGGTGATGTTGGTTGCCGAGGCCCCGAAGAAACCGGCAAAACCAGAAAATGAAGTCAGCATCAACCAGCCCAAAGCGATCCCCAACAGGCCTCCCAGCACACCGACTAACAAGGACTCGCCCAGGATCATGCCCATCACCCGGCGACTGCCCCAACCCACCGAGCGCAGCACACCGATCTCCCGGGTGCGCTCCATCACTGCCATCAACTGGGCGTTCATCATTCCCACACCGCCGATGACGATCGCCAGCCCGGCGATGCCCCATACAACCGCCTGGATCATGTCGCCCATCATCTGCTTGTCGGCATATGCATCTGTACCACTCAACGAGAGATCCGGCCAGCGTCGCGCCGCACGGCGTTCGACACGCTCTCGCAGACCGGGGTCTGTGAGCTGAACGTAGAACAGGCTGACGACTCGTTGCCGGCCCAGTAGCTCCTGAGCGTCCCGTAGGCCCAGCACCGCTCCGTTGTCCTCCAAGGTCTCCCCGGTCTCGTAAATGCCCACCACCCGGAAAACGCTCTCGGTGATGCGCATGGTATCACCCGGTTTCTTGTCTAGAATCTCAGCCGCAGATGCACCCAACAGCAGCGGTCTACCGCGCGCTTGTTGGGCTTCCCTATCCCCTAAGGGCACGCCGGCGATGAGTTGGAAGCGGTCGAGAACAAAGCTGTCCTCTGGATACCCGTAGACGAAGAAAAAGGGAATCTCCTCAGCCTGCACGAAACCCTGTAGCATCCCACTGACCGCCTTGACCTCCGACATGGCGCTCAACTCCGGGCCGATCGACTCATCCACCGTGCTGGTGCTGACATCGTAAGCATCGGGTTGGCTGAGCACCAGATCTGCCTTGCTGCCGGTTATAAAAGAATCGTATCCAGCCTGCAAACCGTTGGCCAGCGCGCCTAAGCCTACAATAGCAGCTACACCGACCGCGATGCTTAGCACGGTGAGAAAGGTGCGTCCCTTACGGCGAAGGAGATTTTTGAAGATCATCTTTACCCATTAAATACTCAATCCACTGTAGAGCCGGCACCCGGCCCTAATTTAGGCAAAAACCGCCCAGTGCGCTGCATATATTCCCGGTATTGTTCGCCAAAGGTGTCAATGAGCAGGTTTTCCTCCCCGCGCAGACGCACCCATACGAGCAGTGCTACAGAAGCGAGCATCAGTCCGCCGACCATCCCATTAGCGGTCAGCAGCAAGAACCCCAAACCCATCAGGAACAAGCTGGTGTACATAGGGTGGCGCACCCAGCGATAGGGACCATGAGTAACCAGCTTGTGCTCTGCTTGCACATGCAAGGTGGTGTCAAAGTGAATGTCCAAAGCCCACTGCACCCACCACAGCAACACCAGGCTAGCTATCGAAAGTAGCGTACCGAGCCAGCGCGCCCACTGAGGCAGAGGGAATTCAGCCCAAGCCAGATAAGCCGGGTAGAA
>JASFVL010000514.1:0-3386 GCA_050049875.1 Anaerolineales bacterium | reverse complement strand
AATTCTTTCGTCCCCATAGTGCAATTCAACAGGTCGATTGTAGGCTTCCAAGAGGCGTTGGGCAGCAGAACCGCGGTTTAAACCACCGACTGGAACCCCTGCGATGACCATCCCATCTGGAAAATTCGCACGTAAACGGCTGAATCGGATAACCTGTAGGATTGTCAATACAATTGTCGAAAGGAGAAGAAATGTAGAAATCCAGGTAAGTGGTGAAAATGATCTCTGTCTTCTCATGGTTTGTAATGATTTTTAAACTTATCCAGTCAATGGAAGGCAAGGGGGATTAATTTGGTCATACTCGCTGCTACTCCCTCTCCGTCCACATTGAAGTAATCCCCGAGTATATCATATCGAGTTTGTCGATGGCACATTTCCCTAGTTCTATATGAATTAACTCTAAGAGAATTGTTATCTTATGCACTTACCAAATTCATTGGTTCCAGATATGATCTGGCAGTATAATCTCCATAAATTATACCCACTGCTTTTAGATTACTGAAACAACAGGACGGCTTACCATGCTACGGACTATTTTGATTTATCTTTCAAAATCTAAATGGGCGCGTCAATTTCTTACACAATGGAGATTTACATGGCGAGCGGTGTCCCGTTTTGTTGCTGGGGAACGACCGCAAGACGCGATAAATGCTATCCGAGAGCTAAATGCGAAGGGTATCGTAGCGACATTGGATCACCTCGGTGAGAACGTCACCAACGCTGAAGAGGCTTATCGATCGGCGGATGATATCATCCATATTTTAAGCTTAGTTAATCAAGAGGGTGTTCGTTCCGGAGTATCTATCAAGCTTAGTCAGATCGGTTTAGCTTTGGGTGAGGAGATTTGTGAACCAAATTTACGCAGAATATTGTCTCAAGCCAAGGAAATAAACAGCTTTGTGCGTATAGATATGGAAGATTCGCCTTATACTGAGGCGACTTTGAAACTTTTTCACCAAATGCAGTGTTCTGGTTTTGCTGATGACGTTGGTATCGTAATCCAAGCATATCTTTATCGAAGTGAGGAAGATGTAAGGAAGCTTGTAGATGCTGGAGCTAAAGTTAGGTTATGTAAAGGCGCTTATAAAGAATCATCAAAAATCGCTTTCCCTAAGAAGAGTGAAGTTGATGAAAACTTCGACCTTCTCACTTCAATTTTAATTGATGGCGCTATGGAGAGGGGTTCACCCGAAATTAGCAAAGATGGAATAACTCCCCCAATCCCTGCAATTGCTACACACGATGAAGATCGGATCGCTTTTGCAAAGTTATATGCTGAACAGGTAAGGTTGACCAATGAAGCTTTAGAGTTCCAAATGCTCTACGGTATCAGAAGGAGACTCCAAAGGCAATTGGCTGAGGAAGGATACCCCGTGCGTGTGTATGTACCATATGGTACTGAATGGTATCCATACTTCATGCGTCGATTAGCAGAACGTCCAGCGAACCTTTGGTTCTTATTGTCAAATTTGTTTAAGCGATAAACCAAAATGCAAGAATACATATCTAAACTTATTGACCGCTTCCAGAAAGAAGGCCGAAAGACTCAAACATTTTTCCAAGCACTAACTCCGGAGGAGTGGGGAAGGGAAATCTATTCTGAGGGCACAGTCTGGACTGTACGTCAAATCTTCGCCCATCTTGTATCCGCCGAATCGGGGATCGCACGCTTGGTGCAACATATTCTTGATGGTGGTCAAGGTGTTCCTGAAGATTTCGACTTGGATCGCTATAATGAACGCAAAGTCGGGGAATTGGATGGTAAAACCACGGATGAGCTAATGGTCATGTTCTCCAACCTGCGGGGTGAAACAATTAAAATGGTCGCTACGCTAGGTGATGAAGATCTATCACGGGAGGGACGTCATCCATGGTTGGGGATGGCCACATTGGGGGATATGCTCAAGTTGATGTACCGGCATAACAAGATACATCAAAGAGAAATCCGTCGAGTTTTAGATTAAAAGTAAAGAAAAATCCAAACTAAATTGACCGGTAGCTTGTTAATAGACCCAAATCGGGGGTTATAATATGCTTTATGGATTCATTTCGCCTGATACGTTTATTCATCCGGTTGTCTCGACCGTTATTTCTAATCGGGGCTGCTTTGTTATACGCTTTGGGGGCTGGAATTGCGAATTACTTAGGTTTTGCTATTGATTGGCGGCTTTACATTCTCGGTCAAGCGTGGGTTACAAGTATGCAATTAACTGCGCACTATTTGAACGAGTATTTTGATGCACCAGTGGATGCTAACAATCCGAATCGGACCCCATTCTCCGGGGGAAGCGGCGCCTTGGATGAAGGCAAACTGCCGAGAGAGATCGCGCTATGGGCTGCAGTTGCATCGATGGCGGCTACCACTTCATTTACTGTGCTCTTAATGCAAAATCGTGGCATCTCGCCAGGTATGTTGCTTTTGATGCTATTAATTTTTTTGGGCGCATTTTTTTATTCCCTTCCCCCAGTCAGCTTGATGTCTTCAGGATATGGGGAGTTGACCACATCAATCCTTGTCGCCAATTTGGTACCAGCGTTGGCTTATATTATCCAGGCTGAAGGTCTTCATCGGTTGGTCGCCATGAGCACTTTTCCATTGACCCCGCTTCATATAGCAATGATGCTCTCGTTCGAATTGCCCGATTATGCTATCGATTATAAATACGATAAACTCACCTTGATGGTGCGCTTGGGTTGGGAACGAGGAATGGCATTACACAATTTGCTCATCTTAGGTGCATATCTTATTCTGGGATTGAGCATGATTTTCGGTCTACCGACGTCTGTCGCTCTTCCAGCTTTTTTTGCATTACCATTGGGCTTGTTCCAGATATGGTATATGTGGCGGATCGCTGGCGGGATGAAACCGAATTGGATGGTATTAACCTTATCGGCAGTGCTGACATTTGGTTTTACAGCCTATTTGCTTACATTTTCTTTTTGGACGAATTAAATACCTCCTCCGAGCCAAGGTTTTGTGGAGTCATTTGCGTTTCGTTGCAGATCTCCCAATCCGCTTATCTTTTCTAATTCAATCGAGAAAGACTTAAGATTATGCCAGAATTTCTTAAATTGCTTCCGCCCAATTCAGCATTGAATAAGCTGCTGGATCAATTAACCGTTCAGACC
Source organism: Anaerolineales bacterium (assembly GCA_050049875.1). Classification (GTDB taxonomy): domain Bacteria; phylum Chloroflexota; class Anaerolineae; order Anaerolineales; family UBA11858; genus JASFVL01. The sequence goes on along the minus strand of JASFVL010000514.1, from coordinate 257 downwards.
ATTTCCGTCGATATTTTGGCTCGTGATGCATTAGGTAGGGTAACCACTAAATCTGTCACAGCTCCTCACCCTTTACCAGAGTTTAGGAGAAGTACTGTTGATGGATTTGCGGTGCGTGCTGCTGACACTCATGGAGCCAGTGATGGATTGCCGGCTTATTTGGACTTGATCGGGGAGGTCCCTATGGGTGCTGCCCCAGCGATGACACTGCAAGCGAATCAATGCGCATTAATTCATACCGGCGGGATGCTGCCTAA
>JASFVL010000110.1:0-10596 GCA_050049875.1 Anaerolineales bacterium | reverse complement strand
TCTGAGCCATCGTGTAGCCAAATTCACAATCTTCGACGAAAACATCTAAAAGTTTATCGCAGTCGAAGGTAATTACCCTACAGTCGGTTTGAGCTTTTGCGCTGGCGGTTGCTTTATGCGGTGGGACAAGCCCTGACCATCCAAACATTTCGCCGGGCCCAATCGTGCTGATGATGATGTCTTTGGTGAGCAACGTCCTTGAAAACTGTTCGGAAACTTTGTGCTCCACATCCCTTTTGGGGACTTCTAAAACAATAGCAATTGTCCCTTCTAGGTTGAGATAGAAGTGGGTGAGTTTCTGATCTTCGTAGAAGAAATAGTGTTCTTCCTCAAAGGATTTCTCTTCGCCAACCTTAGCTAATTTGTTTATTCGATCGATACTCAATCCGGCGAAGAATGGGTATCGGCGTAGGATTTCTGGTGAGACCATACGACCTCCTAGTGATTGGGAAAAAGTTTCGCTTGCTGAACAATATTTACCTAGATAAAACGCTTAGATTTACTATTGAACCTTATAAATCGATATTCAATTCCTTTAGAACTGCTTCCACTACCACTGGTATTGCCTCGGCAACACAAGGGGTGGAGTGATCGCTAAAGTCCGTAACATTCTCTACTTCTATGGCGAAAATTGAGATCTCTTTTGGCAATGATAAGCCCATCCGTCTCCCCATATCAAGCGCTGTGACCAAACTCGTATCATGTGCGGATGCGGAGTGTTGGGTGGGGCTGATCATCCGAAGATCATCCAGTGTCATCCGATGGATTGTCCCGGGGGCGTGACCATTCTTATTAAGATAAGCATCAATAAGAATGGCCCGATCATAGCCGATCATGGTCTCCATGAGTCGCAAACCTCCCACGCTCGCTTCGGTTATCGTGACAGAGTCTGGTTTTCTATCCGAAAGAGCGCGTTCCACTTGGTATGCCACTTTAACCCCGACACCATCATCCGTTAATATGGGGTTGCCTAAGCCTATGACGATCGTTCTCATTTTGCGACCACGGTAATAATTTAGAGTCTGGCTTAATCGAATCTGCTTAATCGATATATTGACTTAGCCGTTTTACCTCATTACCCTGCGCGTCTCGGATAACGACCTCTAAAGGCATTTGACCTGGAAGAGAGTGGGTTGCGCAGGACATACAAGGATCGTAGTTACGAAATGCCATTTCAATTTTGTTCAAAAGACCTTCTGTGATCTCTGTACCGCTATTAATCAGGGCTTTGGCGGCTTTTTGGATCGACATAGTTATGGGAGCGTAATTATTTGTTGTCCCAACGATCAGGTTAACTTTCGTCAAAATCCCATTCTCATCTGTTTGGTAATGATGGGTGAGCGTTCCCCGGGGTGCTTCTACCGAACCGATACCTTCGTCAGGTTTTTCAGTAATTGGCGCACGTACGTTCGGATCAGTAATTTCGGGGTCAGTTATAAGTTCCAACATGCGCTCAGCAGAATATAGCAACTCGACCAACCTTGCCCAATGGGTTGCCAAACGATGATGAACTGGCTCATATCGTCCATTGATCTTCTTACTTCCCAAGGTCTCGTAGAATTTCTCAAAATATTCTTGAGCTTTTGGAGTCGCCATACCATCGGACGCGTTCAGGCGAGAGAGGGGTGTACAGCAATAAACACCACTATCATTCCCGTCAACAAAACCTTTCCATCCCACATTCTTCAAGAATGGATACTTCAGGTAGGAATAGGGTTCAACGTGTTCAGCAATATTGCTGGCATATTCCTTTGATGGATATTTAACAAATTCTTTGCCATCTGGATCAACAACACGAATCATCCCATCATAAAAATTGACATGATTATCCTCGTCTACAGTGCCCATATAATACGTTCTATGGGTGTAAGCGTCTGATAAGATCAGGTCTACATACTCTTGGTTTGCCAGAACGATGTCTTCAAATGCCTGAAGGCTGAATAGCGCAAACTCCACATTTTCTTTCGCGTAGCCTTCGATTTCCTCCCGTTGTTCTTCACTTACGTGGGTGCTCCATCCTCCGGGCAGTCCCGCAACAGGATGTACACCGCGCCCACCCAGCATTTGTATTACATGGTGATTTCGTTGTCGGCAGGCGATTACTTGTTTTCCGATGTCTACGCCAACTTTATGGATCACACCTAGGATATTGCGTTCTGCCGCTGGGGCTTCTGGACCCACAATGAAGTCTGGTGCACCTAAAGCGTAGAAGTGAACGGTGTGATCGGTGACGTAAAACGCGGAGTAGAACATTTCGCGGAGCTTTTTAGCTACTGAAGGAGGGTCGACGTGGAAAAGGGCATCCAAAGCCTTTGTGGCTGCCATATGATGAGCTTCCGGACATACTCCACAGATGCGATTTGTGATCCGGGGCATCTCCTCAGCAGGTCTACCGACAGAAAACTGCTCAAAGCCACGTAATTCTGGGATTTGAAAATAGGTGTTTGCTACTTTTCCTTCGTCATTGAGGAAGATTTCGATCTTTCCGTGACCCTCTAACCGGGTGATGGGGTCAATTGTTATGCGTTCCATTATGCCTCTCCTTTCCCATTACCGCCATTGGACTGCGAAATTGAACCATCTACCTTGGCGCGGTTTAGCAGAGAGTGCGCCATACTAAAGCGGTAAAAAGTGCCAGCTGGATCTGGGATGGTGTTAACAATAGCTTCAATCTCCTGTTCTAATTCATGTTCTTCCATATCGGGTCTTCCAGCACCAATTACCGAAGCGATAGCAGATAGCATTTTCGCACCTTGATCTTCAACCCCAGGCATCGGTCCGTAACAACCACGACAGCCCATGTTTACTTGTGGGCACAAGGCGCCACAACCACCTCTGGTTGCGGGTCCCATACATACAAGACCTTGTTCTAGCAGACATAAGCCTGGTTCGGGTGTAATTTCGTAAGGGCGGTAGAAACGGGAGATGACTTTCTCATGTTTCTCCAAGGGACATTCTTCGCAAACTGCAACATCTTTCGCACCTACGATCGCTCCCTTTGGAGGCAGCGGTGCTCCTTCTAGGAGACCAGCCACGACTACTTGTAGAACTGCCCAAATTTGTGGGGGTTCTGGGGGACAACCAGGTAGGTAATAATCTACATCGATTACTTGATCTAGAGATTTCACAGTATGGTAAAACTCGGGAATATCCAGAAAACCTTCTGGAACTTCATACTCAGGTTGCGGCAGCACCTTCTCAGGGTTGTGTATCGAGGGGTTGTCTAGGAATACTGTCCTGAGTGTGGCTTCCTTTGAGGTCAAATTGGATAGCGCCGGAATGCATCCTTCGTAAGCGCAAGATCCATAAGCTACCATTACTTTGGATTTCTGCCGTAGCAGATGAGCCATCTCTTCGTTTTCAGAGTTGCGAATAGCGCCATTGAATAAGCATACATCGATATAGCCGTCTGGGTAACCCTTAACGTCCTTGGTTTTAAAGTCGGCGATGCAGGGGAAGAAAGCTAGATCGAAAACTTCATCGACAACCAATATGTTCTCGTGGATATTCAAGACCGATATCTCACAACCACCACAAGACGATGCCCAATACATAGCTAATTTTGGTTTTCCGTTTTCAGTCATCTCATACCTCCTCAGCCATTGGTTCGGTCTCGATAGGAGCGATTTGACCGTGTCCGTTCCCGCCTCCTAAAACTGTTTCTTTCCAGCGTAGTGGACCTAGGGCACGCAGTTCTTTGGTCATGCGATTTACTGCTTCGGCTAGGACAGTGCCCTCTGAAGCGGAAGCCCAAACCAACTGGACCCGTTCTTTTTCGATACCGAGTTGTTGCAGCAATTTTTTAAGCAAAATAAAACGTCGCAGAGCCTTGATGTTGCCCTCTACATAGTGGCACTCTCCTGGGTGGCACCCAGCGATCATGACACCATCCGCTCCCTCGCGCAGTGCTTTGAGAACAAACTGTGGATCCACCCTACCACTGCACATCACCCGGATCGGGCGCATGTTAGGAGCATAGTGGATTCTAGCTGTGCCAGCTAGATCAGCTGCACGATATGAGCACCAGTTGCATAAAAATCCGACGATTACAGGTTCAAATTGTTCACTCATAGTTAATTCTCCATATGCATAAAGCTGTACATGGGAAGATGTTGTACTGTCAACGAATTCCACTTATTTACAGTCATGCTGGTATCGGCTCAAGTCTTTTAGCCTGGCCATTAGAACGCACATCCCACAAAATACCTTCAATTTGTGACAACAGTTGATCGTTGGTGAAATGTGCTCCGGTAATAACTCCACTTGGGCAGGCAGCAACACACGTGCCACAACCTTGACATAGAGCCGTAATGACTTCAGAGACTTGCCGGTCTTCGTGAAAGATGATCGCATTGTAGGGGCACATATTGTTGCAGATGCGGCAACCCGAGCATTCATCCTGGTTGATGCTAGCTCGTACCGGTTCCATCATCACGGTGCCTCGGCTGATCAAGCCAGCAACTCGTGCTGCGGCAGCAGCACCTTGTGACACTGAAGCGGGGACATCCTTTGGTCCTTGGCATGCGCCAGCTATGAACACACCTTCGGTCATCGTTGCGACAGGGTCTAACTTTGGATGTCTTTCGACGAAAAAGCCATCGAAATCGCAGCCCATCTTGAAGAGTTGAGAAATTTCTCGAGAATCTGCTCGTGCTTCAATTGCAGGACTGAGAATCACCATATCAACGGGAACGCGTCGCTGCATGCCTATCATCGTATCTTCTACTTGGACGATCAGTTTACCTTCTTCTTCTGGTAGTCTAGCAGCATCGGTTATGTCAGCTACTTTCCCACGGATGAAGTGCGTTCCTTCATCTAGAAGTCGATGATAGAACTCCTCGTAACCCTTTCCAGGAGTGCGCATATCTATATAGCAGTTGTAAACTTCAGCATTCGGCAAGCGTTCGTGGACCAAATGGGCGAACTTTAGGGAGTACATACAGCAGACATTTGAACAATACTCGTGGTAGTTCTTGTCCCTGGATCCAACACAGTGGATAATCGCCACGCTCTCTGGTGGAGTCTCCATATCCCGTAGGACGATTTGACCATCCGTGGGTCCCGACGCGTTCACCATTCGTTCGAACTCAAGACTGGTGAAAACATTGGCAAGTTTCCCGTAGCCATATTGGGGGATGCGGGTTACATCGAACAGGTCATAACCTGTTGCGATGATGATGTTCCCTACTTCAACTTGTAGAAGTTCGTCTTCCTGCTCAAAATCGATCGAGTTCGGTTCTGTGGGGCAGAAAATTTGACAAGCTTTGCACTTTCCGCGTTGGAAATAAACGCAATTCTCAGTATCGATGACTGGGTACTTCGGTACAGCTTGGGGGAAGGGGCGGTAAATTACTTTACGTACTCCGAGCCCAGCCTCGAAGATATTATCCACAACCTTGAATGGGCATTTCTCGATGCAGATGCCGCAACCTGTGCAGTGCTCTTCATCAACATATCGAGCTTTCTTGCGGACAGTTACGGTGAAGTTTCCCAGATATCCCTCCACGGCTTCGACATCACTCCAAGTCAGTAAGGTGATATTGGGATGTTGACCCACATCAACCATCTTTGGGGTGAGGATACAAGCGGAACAATCCAGTGTGGGGAAGGTTTTATCCAGTTGAGCCATATGTCCACCAATGGACGGTTCTCGCTCAACAAGGTAAACGTGATAGCCCGCGTCAGCCAATTCGAGAGCTGAGCTAATTCCAGCGATACCACCGCCAACCACCAGTGTATTTGAGTTGATTTCCACCGGTAGAGGTTCCAACGGATGGTGGTGAACAACACGATCAATAGCGGCTTTTACCAAAGACTTCGCTTTCTGAGTAGCCATCTCCTGGTCATCCGTTGTCCAAGAGTCGTGCTCACGGATGTTTGCCATTTCGAACAGGAAAGGATTCAATCCTCCCCTTTCGCATGCTGTTCGGAAGGTTTTTTCATGCATGTGTGGTGAGCAAGATGCAACGACTACTCGGGTCAATCCTTTCTCTTTTATGTCTTCTTCGATTAAGTCTTGACCGAGGCTGGAGCACATAAATTTATAATCCCGTGCAATTTCTACACTTTCTTGTTCACCAGACCATGTGGCTACATCTTCCACATCTACTGTCTTGGCAATATTGGTTCCGCAGTGGCAGATGTAAACTCCAACTTTTTCACTCATAGGTCTCTCTCCTAATTAATCTCCATATTGAACGAATTCAAGACCTTTCCATAACGATCTGATATTCATCATTAACATTTTTGTTCTTCAAAGGATTGGTCATCCCGCCTCCTTAGCCATAAATTGGGAAAAGACGGGTGCCAGGCTTACAAGTTCCGTCCCAATTCCCAATCGCTTTGGTGGGATGCCAAACGCTAATCCCATTAATTGTGTGAAATACATTACTGGCATGGAGAAGTTTGTCTCGAACTCATCATTGACTTGATTTTGATAACACTCTAGGTTTACCTGACACAGAGGGCAAGCCGTTGCGATTACATCCGCTTCACTATCCAAGGCATTTTGTAACAGCTTTCGGACCATATCGAGCGCGGCTTGCCGGCTCGTCATGATTAATGACCCTCCACAACACTGTAATCTGAGGCCGAAATCTACAGGTTTAGCCCCCATAGAGGAGATCAACTGCTCGAAAAATTGTGGGTTCTCGACGTCTTCGCCATTTTTTCTGGGTCTTACGATTTGGCAGCCATAATAAGGAGCGATCTTAAGACCCTCTAAAGGTGTCGTAACTTGTTCCTCAATCTCATTGAAGCCAATATCATTTACATAAATTTCCATCAAATGGTGGACCGAGATGCTCCCGTTGAACTGAAGATCATCTTCTTCGAGTGCGAAATTTATATGTTCAGACAGATCAGGATCTTCTTTTATATATTTGTTGGTGAAGAAGGCGTTCTTGTAACATGCACTGCAAGGTGCGACTAAATCGAGCCCGGCCTTTTCTGCTTGAGCTAAATTCCGTGCTACCAGTGTATAGGCCAGTAGTTCATCTACATGAAAGTAGGTTGTTGCACCACAACAGTTCCAATCCTCCAGTTCTTCTAATTCCACGCTAAGTGCCCGAGTTGTTTCCTGAGTAGATTGGTGGTAACTCAGAGCTAATTTCTCAAGGGAGCAGCCGGGAAAATAGGCGTACTTTTTCATGATGACCCTCCCACTGGAATAATTCGACGAATCATTTCTTTAAAATTATCCAACCTTTTAATCCGAGGTGGAAGCACTGGGATTCTACCTTTCAACATCATCTTGGATGCTGTTAAAGCTTCTTGGAAGAAATCTTTTGGACCGAAACTAAACATATAGGAGGGAGCCAATACCGGTTCGTAAGATCTTCCACTTCTTACAATCGTTTTGACGAAGGCCTCCGAGAATGTTGGTCCAATCAACTCCTCTTTGTACTGTTTCTTCCAAATTGAGTAGCGCTTCACTGCGTACATTGCTCCAGCGATGTCTATATTGCTCGGACAGCGGACAGTACAATGGAAGCAAGATGCACAAAACCAATAAGTGTTGCTCCCCAACACTCGATCTTTGAGATCGGCGTTGATCATGGCGATCAACCGCCGGGGGGTATGATCCATGTACTCAACTACAGGGCAGGTCCCCGAACAAGTTCCACATTGGATGCAGGTACTTAAGGGCTCCCCGTGGGAGGCGTAGAGAAGGTTGGAAATCTCTTGGCTAAAAGTTGGTTTGGTTGCCATAAGGATTTTCCTAGTCAGATTCTTTTTTCTCTTTCGCCAGTTCTAGAAGTGCACTCACTTTCTCCAGTAGTAGATCAGGATCAACGGGTTTTTCGATCAATTCGTCAACTGGGAGAAAGCGGGGGTGCACCGGTTGACCAGGGAAGAGAAATGCGATTTGTTCTCGTATACCGGTGATAATGAGTACAGGGATTTCGCGTAATACTGGATCCTTGCTGATCTTTCTTGCCACCATTACGCCTTCTGCACCCCTTCCCATCATGATGTCAAGTAATAACAAATCATATTTAAGGGTTTTTAATGCCTCGATGCCATCTTTGGGATTGTATTCTGCATCAACTTCATAGTCAGCTTTTTTGAGAATCGACGTGATTCCATCAACGTAATCTGGATCATCGTCGATAATCAGTATCTTTTGCCGAGAGTCCATTAGAGCCTCCTCTTCTTATGTAAATTTAGTTCACTTATTTGAACAACAAAAGTTGATTATTCTTCACTTATTGTTGGTAATTGAATAACAAAGGTACTCCCTTTGCCCAATTTACTGTCTACAGAGATTGTGCCGATATGGGCTTCTATGATCCGTTTTGTGATCGCTAATCCTAAACCACTGCCTCGCTCTTCTATCGGAGCGGATTTACTGATAAAGAAGTCGTCGAAAATGAAGGGGATATCCTCTTTAGGGATACCAACACCTGTATCCCTAACGGATATCATGATTTCTTTTCCGTCAAGTTTAGCCTCAACTTCTATTTGATCGTTTAGCCGCGAATATTTCACCGCGTTGCCAATAATGTTTACAAGCGCTTCAACTAAAGTTCCTTCATCGCCGTTAACCATTTTGATAGGTTCTTCAACATTTGTCACTATTTCAATATTTTTACGAATCGCATGAGTTTGGACACTTTCAACTGCCTTAGTAATGACCTCATTTATAGAGGTTGGTTTAAAATTCTTTTCGATCTCTTTAATGTCAACTGAGATAACTCGAAGCCAGGTGTGGATGAGTTGCACGAGATCGTTGATGCGGGTTTGAATGCGTTCAAAGCGTTGTTGTTGTTCTTCAGATAGTTTTTCCGAAAGCTCATCAGCCAAAACAAAAAGGTTTTGTTGGACAGCGCTGATGGGTGATTTTAGTTCATGGGAAACGATAGCCGCGAAATGTTCTCTCAACATTTCTTTTTCACGCCTCAAAGCGATGGTTTCTAATTCGAATTTCCTCTTTTCAAGACCGCGCTGAGTTATAAGTCGCAGTTCATCGGGGGTAAACGGTTTGGGTAAGAAGTCGTAAGCTCCTTTTTTCATTGCGTCCACCGCGGAATTTACGGTAGCAAAACCTGTAATCACGATGACCACAATGGTGGGGTCCATTTCTTGAATTTTCTCGATTACTTCAAAACCTGAAATCCCAGGCATTTTTAAGTCGACGAAGGCAAGGTCTGGTCTGAAGTCTTTCAGAATCTCGAGACCTTGTTCCCCATTTTCAGCAGTCTGGATATCGTAATCGCCACGAGCCAAAATGCGTGTGCAAGAGTCGATGACGATCTCTTCATCGTCGATAATCAGAAGCTTAGCTCCATTTTCCATTATTTGATCCTTCTTCCTTAATGTTTACCGGTAAATGAACTGTAAACGTGGTACCTTTGCCCACTTCACTATCGACGGATATTGTGCCTTGATGACCTTTTACAATACCGTAGCTGATCGCTAATCCCAAGCCGGTCCCGTGACCTACATCCTTCGTAGTGAAGAAAGGATCGAAAATTTTGTCCATGTTCTCTTCACTTATACCCTGACCGGTGTCGCTGAATTTCAGTTCCACAAGTTGATCGCTGGGTTCGAACCGGGTACTCAAGGTAAGTTTTCCAACCCCATCCATCGCCTCGGCAGCGTTGATGATGATATTCATAAAAACCCGCTCGATCTGTGATGGGTCGATGACGATCATCGGCATTTCTTCTTGAATTTCTTTGACGATCTCAATGTTGTGAAACAACGCTTGATTTTCGACCAAAGAGACACACTCTCCCAGAATAGAATTTACATCACATACGCTCTTATCAGGTGTTCTTTGGCGTGAAAAATCTAACAGACCTCGGATGATGTCCCTGCATCGTCTTGCTTGCCCGACAATTTTCTCAATCGAATCTTTGTTGGGATCATCACAATCAATTTCTTCGAGGATCAAGTGAGAGTATGTCACAATTCCTTGCAGTGGATTATTTAACTCGTGGGCAACATTTGCTGAGAGCTGTCCTACCAGAGCCAACCTTTCTGACTCCATAATTTTTTTGGTAGCGTAGTCTCTCAGTTGATCATCTCTCTTTTTTAATGACAAAGCCATCTGATTAAAAGAATCTGCCAGATAGTGAAGTTCGTCATTGGTTTTTATTTCGACCACTGTATCCAGGTTACCTTGGGCAACCTGCTTAGAAGCTGAAACCAATTTATCAATGGGGATCAACATCTTCTGTGCGAAAAAATAAGAGACAATCATGGATGCCAAAATTCCAGCAAAGCTAATCCCTGAGAATGTAACGATGGTTTCTTGCCGGATATCGATATATTTTTGTTCTAATACGCCTACATACAGTATGCCAATCGTTCGGTTTCCGATGTCCTTAATGGGCTCATACGCGGTTATATACCAATTGTTGACCACGTATGCACGCCCAATCCAAGGTTTGCCCTCTATCATCACCTGGTTATAGACCTCTTCAGAGACACGGGTTCCGATTGCTCTTGAGCCATCTTCGTTTCTTACATTGGTTGATATTCTCACATCGTCTTGGAAAATCGTCGCTGTGCCGATATCCTGTCCTTCATAGTCCACATTCTCGTAAACGGTTTGTTTAATTTTGTCTACGATTTCGAAGTTGCGATTTA
>JASFVL010000512.1:0-3395 GCA_050049875.1 Anaerolineales bacterium | reverse complement strand
GAGACGTGGTGGCTGCGAGGCGTGAGGATCATCGGCCCAGCCTGGGCGGGCACTCGATTCTGCGGTGGAACGCGCGAACCCGGTGCACTCACTAAGGAGGGTTTTGCCCTTCTCGAAGCCATGGCAGTGCTGGGTTTCATCCTCGATATCAGCCATATGGATCAAAGAGCCGTCCTGCAAGCCCTGGACACATACACAAGCGCCTTGATCGCCTCCCATTCCAACGCTGCAGCGGTGATCGGGAACACCATAAGCAACCGCCACCTTTCCGATCGAGTCATCCAAGGGTTGATCGAACGAGACGGGGTGATCGGTATTGTCCCTTTCAACGGTTTTCTTGATTCTGATTGGCGCCCCAGTGATGGTCGCCAAGTGATAACCCTGCAGCATGTCATTGCGCAGATCGATCACATTTGTCAAATTGCTGGGAACGCCCGTCATGTGGGATTGGGGAGCGACTTCGACGGCGGTTTCGGATTGCAGATGGTTCCGGCTGAGATCGATACCATCGCCGACTTGAGTAAATTAGCCCCGCTACTGTTAGAAAAAGGTTACACTAAAACTGACCTCAGTGCAATACTGGCTGACAATTGGATCAGAAAATTAAAAAACAATCTACCGGAAAAATGAGCTCGGAATCTAAAGTTCGATCTCCCAATAACCGCAGGCGGACTCGAGTGGGATTGGGTCTTACTATTTTCGGTTTTTTAGTATTTCTGCTGGGAGCGAACCCCGGGCTTTTTAACCTAGACCGCAGTCCAGTGATCGGCTTTGTGCAAATTGCCGTTTTCTTGATAGGGTTGGCGATCATCTGCATTGGTGGTTATATCAGCTTAGCTGCGCTGTGGGACGGAAACGAACCAAAGACCATCGCCGCTGATATTGGTTTACGCCTGGTCAGCACCGGCTATGTGATCGCCGTCGCCTCCGGCATGGCGGATGTATTTGGGATTGGCACCCAGCCATGGCCGGAGATCCCTTACTTCGGCATCTGGCAAGCTCGCGGGGTAATCATCGGCGAGGCTACCATCGCCTTAGGTTTTTTGCTGTTGATTCCCTTTAACAAAAGGTGATGAGGTAAATCTTGCACCCTTGCCAGGGCTGTTAATTTCTGGCAGGCTGATCTTTTTCGAAATAGGCAATAAAAATCACCTACCTACATTTGATCAGCCCCAGGTTTTCAATGACAAAAGCGCAAGTCCTCTAAAATAGTTTATATCAGGAGAGACGCACATGAAAATAAAAACGATTTTAGCGACCAAAGGCACGGATGTGATCACGATCACACCCCATCAAACCATTCGAGAGGCAATTCACTCGATGGTCGAAAACAATATCGGTTCCCTCGTGGTTATCGATGAACAAAAAAAACCGGTCGGTATCATTACAGAGCGGGACATCGTTCGCATGGCGACAAGAGACGAGGCCCTGTTCTCACAAGCGGTCAGCGAAGCGATGAGCAGACAAGTTGTTCTCGCGACCCCCCAGGATGATGTTGAGTCCGTCGCTCATACGATGACCGAACGTCGATTCCGGCATCTCCCCATCATGGAAGGGGGTAAACTGGTCGGCATTGTGTCCATAGGGGATGTGGTCAAAGCTCAGCGTGATCAGTACTTAGGTGAAGTTGAGACTCTGCAAGATCAAATGATCGAAGAGTAGGGAGGCATATATGTCCCCGACAAAGCAAGTTGGCACAGAAACCAGACCAAAACGAGTTGCGATAATCGGATCTGGACCAACTGGATTCTACACCGCCGATCATCTGCTCAAGCAAGACATCGTTTCCGTTGAAATTGACATGTTCGACCGCTTACCTACACCTTACGGGTTGGTGCGCGGCGGCGTAGCCCCCGATCACCCCAAAATTAAGAACGTGACCAAAGCCTTCGACAGGATCGCAGCAAAACCCAACGTTCATTTCTACGGCTATGTGGAATATGGCAAAGACATCGGTCTGGAGGATCTCAAAAAACATTACCACCAGATCGTTTTCACAACTGGCGCCCAGACCGATCGCACCCTCAACATTTCCGGCATAGACCTCAATGGCAGCCACTCGGCGACCGAATTCGTAGCCTGGTACAACGGTCATCCGGATTACCGGGATCTTCACTTCGACCTCTCCCAGGAGAAGGCAGCGGTCATCGGCGTTGGCAACGTGGCTGCGGACGTAGCTCGCATCCTCTGCCGTACAGAAGAGGAACTGTTGACCACAGATATCGCCGATTATGCCCTAGAGGCCTTGAGCAAAAGCAATGTTAAAGAGGTCCATGTACTTGGCCGACGTGGCATCGCCCAAGCCAAATTTACCAACCCTGAAATAAAAGAATTGAGCGAATTAACCGGTGCAGATGTTTTCACGCTCCCGGATGAGGTGGAGCTGGACGAACTCAGCCAGGATTTCCTGGAGAGCAGCCAAGACCGGACTCTCACCAAGAAAATTAACCTTCTCCAGAGCTTTGCAGAACATGAGCCTACCGGTAAACCTCGCAAACTGATCTTGAGGTTTTTAGTCTCCCCCGTCGAACTTAAAGGGGACGGAAAAGGAAACGTCACTTCGATGCGACTGGTGAGGAACGTGCTCTATAAAACCGAGGCTGGAACGCTGCGCCCGCGTCATACCGAGGAGTACGAGGAACTCCCCGTTGGACTCGTATTCCGCTCGATTGGCTATCGTGGGGTTCCCCTCCCTGGCGTTCCATTTAACGAGGATTGGGGCGTAATTCACAACCGCAAAGGGCGAGTAATCAATCCCGAAACCCAGAAGCCCATCCCAGGTCTGTACACTGCGGGATGGATCAAACGGGGTCCGACGGGCGTTATCGGGACCAACAAACCTGATGCCGGAGAGACCGTCGATTGTATGATTGAAGATATTGTGCAAGGTTTCCATTTAAAACCTACAGAGCCTGAGGTGGAGAGCGCAAAAGCCACCATCAGCCAGCGTAAACCGGACTATTTCTCCTATCAGGATTGGTTGCGTATCAACGAAATCGAAATCACCAAAGGCAAAGAGCAAGGACGCCCACGCGTAAAGTTCACAAAAATTAAAGATATGCTCTCTGCACTGGACAAGTAGAACCCACATACTGCACAGTTGGGATTTGATCTATTTAGTCAAAGGTCGTCGATTAACCACAAGACAGTAGTCACAACCATTGAATTAAAAACTTGCGCCAGTCACCCTTTGCGCTCTCACGATCGGAGGATTAATGCCCGACTCAATCGAAAAATATCAGCTTTCCAACGGTTTGCAAATCATGCTGAAGGAGATTCACACCGCGCCAATTATCAGCCATTGGGTTTGGTATCAGGTTGGTTCCCGCAATGAGTCGACAGGTATCACTGGAATTTCCCACTGGGTGGAACACATGCAGTTCAAGGGCACTCCC
>JASFVL010000513.1:0-3395 GCA_050049875.1 Anaerolineales bacterium | reverse complement strand
CTGGTTGCATGTGTTCGTTCAGGTGATAAAGGTAGTACGACCAACTATGAGGATATGTTTATTCAAAATCGTCAATCACGCGAGATTATTCTAGATATGCAGGGCACATACCAGCGTCTAATTTCTTCCGCTCGGGATAATAAAATGTGCCAGGGATATTGGCATGGCAAGATAATATATTATTTACTGGGATCTGCTGTCAAGAACATGAGAGATTGGAGATTTTTTACTGCGGGTAGTCGCCTATTCCACATACCTATGAGTTTATTTATGAGTGGCAAGTATCTTTTACGGGCTGATTATTGGCACGGTCTTACAAAACCTCATTTCCCACGAGTCTGGCTAACGATCAAAGATTCTGGTAAGGATATATTCCAAAATACCCGCTGGAACGTAAATTAATCAGAATGTTTTGTTCAACCATCATCCCGACAGTTGCTCGAGATACCCTGGAACGAGCGGTAAACAGTGTGTTATCCCAATCCTTTGATAAGGATGATTTTGAAATCATCGTGGTAAATGATTCGGGCAAGCCATTACCATGGCAATATTGGCAGTCATCGAAACGGGTTCGCATCATCCATACCAAATGCCGCGAACGAAGCGTTGCACGCAATACTGGCGCTGCCATAGCCAAGGGACGGTATCTGCATTTTTTGGATGATGATGACTGGCTGTTTCTAGATGCATTGGATCATTTCTGGACCCTTTCAAAGAAGCATCAAGCATCATGGTTGTATGGAAGTTCCCAACTTGTCGATCGAAATGGAAATGAGTTAATTCAACTTCATCATGGGATTCAAGGGAACTGTTTTCTGCAAACCATGGCGGGTGAATGGATCCCGCTTCAATCTTCACTGATTGATACCGAAATATTCCATAAGCTGGGTGGCTTTTCACCACTCATCACGGGACCGGAAGACATCGATCTTCTTCGACGGGTTTGCATTTATGGAAATATTGCAGAAACACCCAATTTGATTGCCTATGTTGCCCGGGGAGATGCTAATAGTACAACAAATTACAGTAAGCATCCAGAAATGAGCCGCTGGGCAAGGGAGATCATCCTGGAAACAGAGGGTGTATTTTCGCGCATGAGAGAAGGAGCAAGCTCCGGATATTGGTTCGGCAAAATGCTGCGCATTTATCTTACATCAGCGATATGGAATTTGCTTCGAAAACGGATATTTGCTGCCAGCAGCAGAATTGCGCATGGAATGGCGGTCATCCTATTGACCAATTACAAAATATTTACAAAAGGCTTTTGGGATGCCTTGTCCAAGCCCTATCAAAGCCCCACATTTGAACGAGGATTCAGTGTGGTGCACTAAACAAGTAATAATTGCTAAATCAATCCTGCGCGACCGATGACCATTTTTGTGTCAACCATAATCCCTACGATTGGAAGGGCAACGCTCTCGCATGCGGTGCAGAGCGTGCTGGATCAGCAATTTGACCAGGCCGATTTTGAAATAATTGTGGTAAACGACTCCGGCATATCTATGGTTTATAAGGATTGGCAAGATTTTCATAATCTGCAAATCATACACACAAACCGCCGGGAACGCAGTGTGGCTCGCAATGCCGGTGCAGCAATTGCCCAGGGGAATTATTTACATTTTTTAGATGATGATGATTGGATGCTGCCCGGCGCTTTCCATCATTTTTGGGAATTAATACAACAAAAAAAGGCAGCCATGTATTATGGTGGATATCGTTTCGTCGACTCTCGGGGTGTTACTTTAGAGGAGTGTTTTCCGAACGAAGGTGGGAATTGTTTCATCCGCTTCATGTCTGGAGAGTGGCAACCTCTACAAGCCAGCCTTTTTGATGCCCGGATTTTTCATTCAATTGGTGGATTTGCATCCTTAGAATTACTTCGCGGCGGAGATGAAGATGTGGATTTGACGCGGCGGATTTCCTTGCAAGCTGACATTGCAGGTGTCACAAAACTGGTTGCAGCCATTCGAATTGGACGAAGTGAGAGTACAACCAATTATACAAATCTCAAGGAGCAAAGCCGTGTGTCGCGAGAAAAAGTACTTCATGTGCCTGGAGCGTTTGCGCGTTTGCGAGATTCAGCGATCTCTCGGCCAGCTGATTTGTGCTATTGGCAAGGGCGGGTAGCTTGGGTTTACTTAACTTCAGTACTATGGAATTTGCAACATAAAAAGCCATTTACAGCCGCAAGTCGCTTGATTTATGGATTAACTAGTTTTATTTTGGCTGGTAAAAATGTTATCTCGCCAAGCTTTTGGCGGGGAGCAACAAGACCACATATCGCCAATGGTTGGTTGACAGCAAAAAAATAGGTTATGGATATCTCCCATACTTTTCTAACCCAGACTATCCAGCCACATCTCTTAGGTATACAACTTCGCCCTGCTCTGGCATATCGTGTTCTATTGCCTTTTCCTTAATTTTCAGAATAATTGCCAAGGCCTCTCGACCAATACCTTTAGCTCAACCTTTGGCCTAATGATCCTTCTAATTTTCACAACCAATAAAAACTCCAATACAACGTGTAGAAACAGCTTGCCCTTTTTGGTGGATCGGCGATCTTACACTTGCCGACGATTGTTGAATACTTGGCGTTATCGAAAATAATCAGTCAACGATCAGCAATTTAATATTCCCCCCTCTTCTTCCATTCCCCAACTCCGAATCCTCGGTCGACAATCAAAAACATACAAATTTTTTCATGGATATTCTCTACCTCGTCCCTTACGTCCCCAACCTCATCCGCGTGCGCCCATACAACCTGATCCGCAGCCTGACCACCCGTGGCCATCGCGTCACTGTCATGACGAGAAGCAACCATGAAGAAGAGGACGTAGCTAGACTTGAAGAGTATTGCCACCGGGTTTATTCTTACGACTTACCAACCTGGCGATCTATCTTCAATACTCTGACCGCTCTCCCAACCCCGATGCCTCTCCAGGCGGTATACTCCTGGCAGCCTGTCCTGGCAGAGGGTTGCCTTCAATTGGTCCGTGAGTGTAACGGAACATCCCCCTCATTCGTCATACACATTGAACACCTGCGCGGTGCGCGCTATGGTTTGTATTTAAAGGAGCACCTTACCAAACTCAACCTCCAGGCCCCCATCATATGGGACAGCGTTGACTGTATCACCCATCTCTTTGACCAGGCCGCTGAGCACAGCCTAAAAGCCACCAGTCGTTGGCTGACCCGTTTCGAACTTGGGCGTACCCGGCGCTATGAGCGTTTCCTGGTGAATCAGTTTGACCGGACTCTGGTCACTTCCCAGGTGGATAAGGACGCATTTTTATCCTTAATTCCGGGGGAGAACCCGGCACCCGACGTTTCTGTGCTACCCAACGGTGTTGATTTGGAGTACTTTACACCAAAGGAGGCTCTTGGCAAGGAAAATG
>JASFVL010000511.1:0-3398 GCA_050049875.1 Anaerolineales bacterium | reverse complement strand
ATTGTGAAACGCCACGCCGAGATCGGTGCGGAGATTTTATCCCAAGTGGAAGGTATGCATAATTTGGTACCGCTGGTACGTCACCATCACGAGCATTGGGATGGCAACGGATATCCGGACGGCTTGAAAGGGGAACAAATCCCCCTAGGGGCTCGAATTTTGGCGTTGTCAGACGCTTTGGACACTTTGTGTTCAGACCGCCCTTACCGACCCACCCGAAGTTTCAGGGAGGTGATGGATGAGTTAAAGCGCTGTTCGGGTACCCAATTTGACCCCCAGGTTGTGGAAGCATTTTTCGCATTGGTGGATGAAAAAGACAGGAATTTCTTCGTAAATTCAGCCGCTACAGTGGATAAGGCGATTTTCTCACACAGCATAGGTTCGATCAACCGGGATACTTTTTACCTAAAAAAGAGTGCGGTCCTCGATGAGTTGAGTAAAGTCATTGCGCGGGATACAATCTAGAGGACACGCTTATCGAGGTTGTTGGGCTTGCAAACGCTTTGAAAGCTATAACCTCGGATCATCCTTATCGCAAGGGTCTGAAGCCGAAAGAGATCATCGAATAACTCAGTAATAACTCGGTACCTATTTCGACCCGAAAATCGTGGAAGCATTTCTTGGGGTTATGTTAAGAGAAGGAGACACCTTTATCGTCAATTCTAGTCTTGCATTGACTGAGAATGAATACGGGACCGCGGAAAAATATAGTTTGGACTTTCAACCGGGTCAGGTGCAATAACTGAGCAATATTAAAATAATATTCGAGGTGAGATCTAATTTAACTCAGAAAATTTTTTACCCTCCGGTCGTGGGATCGGACCATGAATTTTGGGTCTCAATATTATTTCAATGTTTCGGCACTGAAACACGCCTTAGTCCCGGCCATGGTGTATTCAACAACCACCTGACATAAACGATGCTTCTTTGCATTTCTAGAGGACGATTAGTGCTTATGGGTAACGTTTCTTCAATTGGATACCCACCTCAACTGTTTGCTACTATGATAGGTTATACAAAATGAAGTTTGGATTTCAGTTTACTCAGGTCCAATTGCCAAGCTAGTTAAAGTAATGACTGAGTTGTGAACTCGTTAAGTCCAGAAAAATCTTGAACCACCGAGCATTAACATCGCTAGATAGGGTAGGTTACCCATCACTGGTGCCAAGCGGTAAGGCACTGGCTTCCCAAGCTACCATTTGTGGTTTAATTCCTCTCCTAGGTAGTAGGCAAGAAATTATAGGTATTTTAGTGCTATAATTATTAAAGCAAAACGGGTCGGCAGTGCTATCAAACCAGCCGACCCTGCCTACACCATCGGGGAAACGATGGCTTAGGATGCCAAGATTATACCAATCAACAAGCCCCAGCCGGAATGGACTGGGGCTTTTATGTAGATGAAGTTGCATGCTTTAGTACACGCGACTTCTCATTAACAATTCAAAGGCAAAAATGTCGAACCCCCCACAAATTGAGGTGGGGGATTGTTAGAGCCCATAGATAGGGGATTTTCTTAAGGCGGAGAGGGAGGGATTCGAACCCTCGATACCTTGCGGTATACGCGCTCTCCAGGCGCGCGCACTAGGCCAGACTATGCGACCTCTCCACTTTTTTTCCTGGTGGGTTTCAATCCACCAGCGGGCGGGATTATACCATGGGCGGGGACAGCGCAGCAAGTTGACAGCTACACTGTAGAGTCATCCGGGAAAGAGCTTGTCAATGATTTTAGGTGCATATTCTGCTACCATCTCAGATGAGATAGCGTTTTCTTGGCAAATTGCAGCGTATAAATCTGCGCTAGGGCGTTTCACGCGAGCTTGGGACTCAGTATTCAGTTCCCATAAGCCAAAGCG
This sequence comes from Anaerolineales bacterium, assembly GCA_050049875.1. Taxonomy (GTDB): domain Bacteria; phylum Chloroflexota; class Anaerolineae; order Anaerolineales; family UBA11858; genus JASFVL01. The sequence goes on along the minus strand of JASFVL010000511.1, from coordinate 1,545 downwards.
CTGAGTCCAACCCCTCTCCCACTCGAAATTATCCACCAGTGACCAGTGAAAATAACCCTTAATGGGCCAATTGAAATTCACCCCCCGCCAAACTTGATGTAGATGCTCAATCAGGTAGCGTGGTCGCAGGTGATCATCAGCATCTTCTACACCGTTCTCCGTCACAATGATCGGGAGGTTGAACTTTCGGCCCCAGTTCAGGGCTTCAAATAACCCCTGTGGTTGGTTGGCTATCAACCCGGTGTCGCTCATTTCTGCTTCGGGATCATAAAAACGCCTGCTGAAGAAATCGTCTGATTTCATCAGGTTGAAGGCGATAAATTCTTGGGTGTAATAATCTATCCCCAAAAAATCTTGGGTCCCTCTTGCTTCAGGGATGCCCTTGCGAACAAAGGGAAAACGTAGAATGCCATCACTGGCAGCAAGGGGGAAGAAATTGTTGAATAATCTCGATTGGAAGGCGGCTAAGCCTCTATCCAAAGGTGACCAGTTATGGGCGGGTTTCATCCCACGATAGTAGTTTGCTATTCCTACCCGGGCATGAGGTTGTAGTTCATGAATAGCATGGTAAGCTGCTGCGTGCCCTTTGACTAGATTCTCCATCACTCGAAAGGCACTTCGTAGATGTTTTTTCCCGGGCGGGAAGTCCCCCCTCACGTAACCATTAACAGCGTAGACGTTTGGTTCATTGATGGTGCACCATAGGGTTACATATTCGCTGAGGGCATCTACGACTTTACGGACGTAAGACTCAAAGAGACCGCTCACGTCTTCGTTCTCCCATCCTCCCATGTCAGATAGCCACAAAGGATCGGTGAAGTGGTGCAACGTCACCATGGGAGTCAGATCGCGTTCGTTCAGACTGCGCACCATGGATCGGTAATAATCTAGAGCATCTTCATCCCACCGATCCGGTGTTGGCTGGATTCTACTCCATTCAATGGACATACGATGAGCGTTCTGACCACTTTCAGATGCTCGATCGAAATCTTCACGCCAGCGTCCACCCCACCAATCGCAAGCAGCACCGCATGTGTGATTGTTGATGATGTGCCCCTCCTGTTCCCATGCATACCAGTTGTTTTTCTTGTTTTGCCCCTCCACCTGGTAAGAAGAAGTGGCGGTGCCCCAAACAAACCCCGTTGGGAAGTTGAAAGATGCTTGCACCATGTATGCTCCTTATTTAACCTAGAGATCGATGAGAAACGTTCATAAAGTTATTTGCGAACGATCAATAATCCGTGTATCTATTTTATCCTCTAATTTAAGTGGTTCATTGTGATGATAACAAAATTCTGGAAAAGATGGTCACATTGTGTATCTGCAGAAGATATTTACAATTCGTGCTGTAGCATTGATTTTGTGTTATCCTTTATGCATGCCTGAAGTTTTCATTCTTTCCGCAGTACGAACACCACTAGGAAAAGGTAAACCAAATGGCAAGCTGGCCTCAATTAGCCCAGTGGAATTGAGCGTTTTAGTAATGCGGGAAGCACTTGAACGAGCAAATGTTACACCTTCGCAGGTTGAAGACGTTATTTGGGG
>JASFVL010000109.1:0-10657 GCA_050049875.1 Anaerolineales bacterium | reverse complement strand
ACCTACGAGCAGAACGTCAAGATCTCTCAAGCGGAACTGCTCGCCGTCGCCGAGAGCATCACCCCTTAACCATCCGCTTAGTCAGGAGAGCCATTCCGGAATTTGGGATGGCACTTTTTACTGATTATTGACGACTATTCACATCCCGCTAGCTATCTGTGCTCAAACCAACAATATACCTCATGAGAGCACTTCATTGCACATCATCCCCTTGTGTTATTGGATAAATCGGAGTAAAATTATCGACATCCCATATCAAAGGAGAGAGTCAATGAAAAACAAAGCAAGAATCACAATCGTTGTCCTAGCCGTGCTTGTGTTGGTGGTCACTTCGGTCGCATACGCAAAAGGCAATAGCCCCGCCCAACTGACCAGAGCCGGCTGGTTTTGTGAGGATGTATCCCCTCTTGGGGTCCATTGCTTTTCACCGGGAGCTTTTAAATCAAGCCCGTCGATCCAAGTAAAATTTTTCAATACCACGGACCCCACTTCCACGGATGCCGAATTCCTTGGCACAGAGTTACTGCTTCGCGCTGACCTTTATAGAGGCCAGCCGTGCCCTCAGGAAGGCGAAAGTGAATGGCATCTACTGCCTGCCGATGAGACCCCGTTTCCGGTGGACTACCGAGCTTGCCATCATCATTAATCACACAATCTAAGTGGGCAAGAACACATACTCGAACAAGCGGCCAATTACGGCCGCTTGTTGCTTTTCCCATACGTTTAAGTTTACTATCCTAATAATTTCATCTTTTAACGAACCTTTGTGCCTTTAGTGGTAAAAATCCCCCCATCCCCCTCCCTTCGTCCAGTACCCTCAAACTGAATATTGTTCACTGTTCACTGGTTGCTGCCACTGAACACTGTTTACTGACGACTATCCACGTCCCGCAGCCACAGGGAGCTTTCCGTAGGCTGCATGGTCTCATCCACCACCCCCAGGATCGACTCCGTCAATCGCTGCAGGTCCACTTCATCCCTCAAGGTCGCGCTGAAAGCCGCCAGCACCTTTTCAGCGTTGTACTTCTGGCGGTAGAATCGCCGGTCGATGAAATCTTGAATCCGTCGCCGCAGTGGGGTGAAGAGAGCCGCCACAGCTAAGGTGGAAATCACCGTCACGATGGGGGCCTCTCCGCCAGGGAATAAATTACTGATCACCCCCTGCAACACCACCACGCTGCTGAAATAGACCAGCGCCAGCGAAATTGTGAGGGAGCTGTACACCAGCGTGCGCCGGATGATCAGGTCGATGTCCCACAGCCGGTAGCGCAGAATTGAGAGGCTGATCGAGATCGGGATGAACAGCAGAGCAGACAGTGTTAAAGGGATTTCAGCAAAAGTAAAGATCGCCATGTTATTCCCCGTTCGCAGGGATGGGAACAGAACCAGCGGCAGCAGAACCACCAGGAAGACCATCACCGTCAGGATAAATCCCAGAACTACCCATTTCGTCTGTTGGCGTTCAACAGCAGTGGACGCATTCCGGTACCGGTAGATCTGGGCATAGGCGCCCGTACCAAGCCAGAAAATCAGAACAGCAAATGTGAGATAGTCCTGCACCTGGTCGAACTCGACAAAAACGGTCGGGGGCTCCCATCCCGGCCAAAACAAAAGCAAACCGGAAGATACCACCCCAAGCAGCGAGTAGCGTGTCCAGGCCGGGGTAAAGCGCCCATTGGGGAAAACATACATCAAGTTGACCGTCATGACCACACCAGCGACGCGCAAAACCTGGACGGGGATGTACCAATCGGGGTTCCTGCGGTACAAGGCAGGGACCAGCGGTAGCAGGGATATCCCCATCAACAGCAGGGCTAGCGATGCAAAAATAGCCCCCCTATCCCCGGGCTTGCTCCAAAAGACCAGCGCGCTGGTCAGGAGAAATGCCAACATCACGAGTACATTGATCAGCGTGTCGTAGATGGCAAATACCCGCACGGAAAATCCTATCTCCTCCAATGTCGAACCAAACCCATACGGGTCCTGGCTCAGGTTCTCGACGCGCGCTGGAATAGCCAGGATCATCACAGCCAGCACGACTAAGAAGACGGTCACCCAGACGATTTTAAGCACCAGTAAAGGGTTTCTGAAACGTGGAATGTTTAGAATAATCAACCTGCCTACAATCTAATCTTGTGATCATACTACCACACCTGCGTCCTCACATCGTTACGGACATCGTTACGAGACCATTTGAGCTTATGAACATCTATAAAGCTGTGCCCCTCCTGCCCCCACTATCAAATCTGATAGGAATCCAAAGCCCAATCAATGATTAAATAGTACTAATATAGGCCTTAATATTCATCCAGAAGGTGTAGTATGCTGAAAAACCATTCTCGATCCCTTGCACTGCTCATTTTTGGTATCGCTGTGCTACTCTCACTCGGTTGTAATTTCGCCAGCCGGGTAGTGAGTGCAGCCTTGGCCACATCAACACCTGCAGCCACCTATCCACCACCAGTGAACCCAGCTCCAACCCATGAAGAGGCTGCGCAGATCCTAATACCCTCCCCCACGCCGCTGCCCACCACTGTCCCATCACCGACCGGAGAACCTCAACCAGAGGAATCCCTGCCCTCACCGGAACCTACATCAGTTCCAGCCTCACCAACACCTGCGGCAGCCCCAGTTTCCTATGAACCATGTGAAACCGATAGCTGTATCGGACTTGGGACCTTTATGCTTTCTCGTCCCATTGGACCACAAGGGCGCAACACCATCGATCACAGCCGCCGCTTCGGCACCTACCGTGCCAGCATAAACAGAGCAAACCGGGGCGTCCAGTTCCTCAACTCTCAAGGCACACCCGTGCTGGCTGTTGCGGACGGTGTGGTGGTTGTGGCCGGAGATGACCGCAAGATAGTCTACGGGCATTACACCAATGCCTTCGGCAACCTCGTCATCCTCAAGCACGACCTACCGGAGTTTGGCGTCCCTATCTACACTTTATACGCCCATCTCTCACAGATCAAAGTCGCCGTTGATGACCTGGTCGGCCGCGGCCAGGAAATCGGATTGGTGGGCAACTCCGGCGACGTGGCCGGCAGCACGCTGTATTTCGAGATCCGCTGGGCAAAAAACACCTATCACGTCCCCCAGAACCCTGAGCTCTGGCTGGAGCCGCTGACGGACGAGAACGGTGCCCCCTTAGGAGCCCTGGCAGGGCGCATCCTCGACGCGGAAGGGAACTATATCGCGGCATCCAATATCGTCGTCGAACTTCTCACCGGACCGGGACAGCCCGCCCAGGACACTTTTTACATCGAGACATACACCAGCGATAGTATGAGAGGCTTACCCCCACATGGCGAGAGCTTCGCGCTTGGTGACCTACCCGCCGGGGAATACCAGATCACCTTCATGATGAACGGATTTCATCAAACTGTGGTCGAAGTTCAACCCGGCAAGCTGACCTTCGTAACCATGGTAGTTGAGTAGCTGGGTTTACTGTATCGGCTGAGAAACTCCCAAGAAGATAAGGAAAGAATAAGTAGGACGGGATCCACCAGGATCCCTATTAAGTGTGGAGGGGAGAGGGAGTCCATCATCCATCGTCCAAATCCCACCCCTGGTCGCTTGAATCTGTCATCGCCCTCTGCTATACTGGGCAAAACATCACCGAAGGGAGGCCGCCATGAAAGCCCGTAAAGTTTTTCGCCGCACCTTGTTCCTATCCATTGTGATTGTACTTTCCGCCGGGGGGGCATCCGGCGCCAGCCAGCCGTCAGGACTGATGACGATGCAGACTACCAGTTCTTCACCCGCCCAGGTAAGCTGGCATTTTGAAACCGTCGAATCTACCTCGCTAGTTTCCGTCGGTCAGCACGTCTCTTTGGACCTGGACCCATTCACCGGGTTACCCTCGATCAGCCATTACGACGCCACCAACGATACCCTTCGCTACGCGAAGTATGTGGGCTCCGGGGGAACCTGTGCTGCAAATGACCGTTGGAATTGCCGTTTGATTGATGACGGCGGAGATGTAGGCCAGTATAACTCTCTGGCGATTGAACCCATCATCCACCCTTCGATCTACGCCTGGCCAAAAATAGCCTACTACAACGCCACCACGGGAGCCCTTGAGTATGCCGCGTACGATTGGCCTGGAACTTGGCACTACACCACAATCGAGGATATATCATTTGGGGTCAGTGGGCAATATACCTCCCTCCAGTTGGATTCGAGCAAGCAGGCCCACATCGCCTACTACTCATTCAGCTCTCTCTTCACAACAGGTAGATTGAAATACGCCACCTACGTGGGTGGTGGCTCGGGTAACTGTTTAGATGATGACTGGCAGTGCGACTCCATCGAGAGTGGATCAACCGATCACGGCAAGCACGCCTCCTTGCAACTTGACTCGGGAGACAACCCCAGCATCGCTTATTACGGTGAAAATGGCGACCTAAAATTTGCGACCAAGGGAGGCCTATTCGCCAATTGTGGTCCGGGTGGCAACTCCTGGACATGCAACATCATTGACAGCATAGGGGATGTGGGCCAGTACGCCTCTTTGGTTAGGGACGATTTCGGCTTCCCCCACATTGCCTATTACGACGCCACCAACCAGGCGCTCAAGTACGCCAAATTCGTCGCCTCCGGAGGCAACTGCGGATTCTTCTCAGGAACGTACTTTTGGCAGTGCGATGAGATCGACCACATGGGCAGCAGTACAGCTGATATGGGCATCTCAATGGCGGTGGACAGCCAGGGCTATCCCGTGATCGCCTACCAGAAGACCAGCGATACCGAACCAGCCATCCTAAAAGTGGCTCGACCCACAGTTGCCATGGGGCTGCTTCACGGCAACTGCGGTCCCGAGGATTTGTTTTTCACCTGGCAGTGTGAAACAATCGATAATGGCGGCAGCTATACGAGCGTCGGCAATTACATTGACATCGCCCTCAATCAATCCGACCTGGCGACCATCGCATACTACGAGAGCGATTCATACAATTTCTCCGGCAACCTAAAGGTTGCATACCAAACCATCCAAACGTACCTGCCTTTGATCTTGAAGTGACTATAATCTATCAATCCCCCATTACCGAGGGTAGAAATACCTGGAAGCGTTGGTAAGCGACCATCATATTTCCGCCGGATGAGGTGATAAATCCTTGGTATGCGATGGTTGCCAAACCAGACGGGCTGACGGCAAGCGAAATATAGTCGCCGTTGCGGTAATGGATCCACGTCCCGTATCTATCAATCGTCTCACAATACCACGTGGAGAAAAGGTTCTCAGGGCCACAGTTCCCGCTGCCAGCGGGCAGACCCAGGGCAGCAAGCGGTCGCGCCACGTTAAGGGAGCCTGCCTCCGACTGATAAGCAATCATTGGGTAGCCGGCTGCATCCTCTGCGATGGATATTCCCAGCGGGTGATAATCAGCTTGCATGGTATCAATCGTTTCACACTGCGCTGAGCCAAGAATGCCGCAGTTTCCCCCCGAATCCACCTCCACAGCATATTTCAACACTTCGTTGGTTGCATCGTAGTATGCGATGTGGAAATAACCGCCATCGTCCACGTACATCGAAGCATATTTACCCACCTCCGCCGCGGAACTGACCGGATAGCAGGTCCAACTACCTCCAGGACCGCAGTTGCTCCCGCTGGTATCCGTGGCGTACTGGAGCCAGCCGTTGCCGGCGTCGTAGTAAGCAATGTGCTTGTAACCGTTTTCGTCAATCGCCAGGGAGGTGTGCTGTCCGATCCCTTCACCGGACTGTATTGTTCTACAGCGCCACTCTTCCAAATCGGCACCATGCCCACAATTCCCACTACCGCCCACGTAAGTGGCTAGTTTTAGTTCATCGTCATTGTTTGGATCGTTTAGGTGGTAGGTAATGCGAGGTGTACCCCAACCAGAATAAAACTCCACAGATGTGAATAATCCGGTGCTGGACGGGAGAATACCCGTGTCAATGGTACGTGTTGTCCAAGCATAATGACCAGGATAATCGATGGACTCCGCGTATTTGAGATCACCGTTGCTGTAGTAGGAAACGAAGATCGAGTTCAAAACAGCCGCGATTGAGCTGTACTTCCCAACATCGCCATCGCTGTCCACCGTATGACATAACCATGACTCGTTTGGCCCGCAATTGCCACCTGAACCAAAGTAGTGAGCCACATAGAGGTCCTTGTATTGGGTGCCGTAGTAACTGATGTAGGGCAGACCGGTGTATGGATCAATGGCTAAAGCGACGTGTTGACCGGTATTGCCCCTGGTGTCCACCTCGATCTTAAACCAGGGAGCATTGGCAGCCGGGTCTGCGCTCACAGCGAGCGCCTCTGATATCCTTGTGGGCTCTCGTCCGCGTGCCAAACCCGGTCCTGCAACCAGAAGCAGCAGCATTCCAGAGAACATCAATCTAAAGACATTTCGAATTTTCATGGATGCCTCCCCCGGCAGTGTAATCGTCTTCCTCTCTCCATGGTGACGAAGGAGAATAGAGAAACGCCCAGACGCATGTGCTCAGCTAACCCAGTAGCTGCAACGCGTTGATCAGTTTTATTATTTAATGAAATATCTCCCCTGATATTTGCATTATACAACAGAAAATGCTTCATTAGCGGATCCAGGTTTGTTTGAGGCAGTCTTCTGACGCAGTTCAGCGTTCATTAGCAGTTCTTCTGGAGCTGTTGATCCCACGCGCATATGATATGATTGTGCCAATTGTCGAACTTGACCGACCAAGGCGCTTGGATGAGCATCCCGATCCTTTCAACCAAACTGAATATCCCGCCCGTCCGCCCCGGACTAGTGCCGCGCCCCCGCTTGAGCGAACGGCTCGAGGAGGCCGCTTCCAAACGGCTGATCCTAGTCTCGGCGCCGGCCGGTTTCGGCAAAACTACCACCCTGAGCACCTGGGCTCAGGAGAGCGGATTCCCCACCGCCTGGCTCTCCCTAGATGATGAGGATAACGACCCAACCCGCTTTCTGGTCTACACCACCACTGCCCTGAAAACGATCGAAGCGCAAGTCGGCGAGACCACCCTGGCGCTGCTGAGTTCCACCCAATCCTTTTCCTATCAAGCTGCTCTCACCACGCTGATCAACGAACTATCCGTCATCCCCAACGACTTCGCTTTGTGCCTCGACGACTATCACCTTATCGAGGCGCAGGAGATCCACGCCGCGCTCGCCTACCTAATCGAGCATTTGCCCGCCAAGATGCACTTGGCGCTAGCCAGCCGCTCCGACCCGCCGCTACCCCTCAGCCGGCTGCGCGTTCGCGCTCAACTCATGGAGCTGCGCGAGGCTGACCTGCGCTTCACACCAGCCGAAGCCGCCGAATTCCTCAACCGCAGCACCGGGCTGGAGCTCACCGCCGAGCAGATCGCCGCGCTGGAAGCCCGCACCGAAGGCTGGATCGCCGGGCTTCAGCTCGCCGCCCTGTCCATGCGCGGCAGGGAGGAACTGGGCGCCTTTATCCAAGCCTTCAGCGGAAGCCACCGCTTCGTCATCGACTACTTAGCGGACGAGGTCTTCTCCCAGCAGCCGGAAGAAATGTGCCTCTTCCTGCGCCAGACCGCCATATTGGATCGCTTCACAGCTTCCCTGTGCGACGCGGTCACCAGATTAGAAGACTCCGCTGCGCGACTGCGGGCGCTGGAGGACGCCAACCTGTTCCTCACACCCCTCGACGACCAACGCCAGTGGTACCGCTACCACCATCTTTTCCAAGACTTCCTGCGCGCCGGGCTGGACGAACGCAGCAAAGCGGACCTGAACAAAAAAGCTAGCCAGTGGTTCGTGTCACAAGGGTTGCTTGTGGAAGCTGTCAAGCACGCCCTCGCCAGCGGTGATCAAGAACTGGCTGAGCGTGTCATCACGCCCGCTGCAATGGAGGCGTTAAAGCGGGGGGACATGCAAACCCTGCTGGGCTGGATAGATACCCTCCCAGACAGAAACGTGCGCGCCAACGCAGAACTGTCCATCTGCAAAAGCTTTGCCCTCTTCCTGACGAGCTCCTACGACGCCGCCCTGCCCTACGCGCTTGCTGCCGAAAAAAGCCTGCAAGCAAATGCGTCTTCATCCCTCCAAGGGCAGCTGCTGAGCCTCAAAGCCCAACTGGCGCTCTGCGAAGACCGCTTAGACGATAGCATACATTATTCCCGGGATGCCGTGGAGTACCTCGATGATGAGGACCAATTTTTCCGCAACCTGACCTTGAACGCCCTGGGACAGGTCTTGGAGATGAAGGGGGATGTCGCTTCGGCGGCGGAAGTTTACCACCAAGCGTTTGAGTCGGGGTGGCGATCCGGCGACCGTTTGAGTGCCCTGCTCGTGTTGACCAACTTGGTGTTCGCTTTAAACGAGTTGGGTCGCCGCCGAGAAGCCGATGCCTGGTGCCAGCGAGTGATTGACGATGTCAAAGATCTTGGCGCCAGCAGCACACCCCTTTTCGACGCCGTCTACCTCTCCTGGAGCTTGCTGGAATACGAGGCCAACCAGTTGGACACCGCCCGCGAGTACACCCAGCGCGCTCTGGAGATTCTGACCGCCGCGAACGTCGCTCAGGGGATTACGTGGGGGCACTACATTCTGGCCCGCATCCATCTGGCGGAAGGCGATTTCAAGCAGGCGCGCCAGATCGCCCGCCAAGGACGGCAACTCGCCTCCCAGATTGGCAGGGATTATCCCCACCGCCTCTGGTTCGCCGCTTTAAAGGCTCAGATTGACCTGGAGAGCGGGGATCCCGCGACAGCATTGCGCTGGGCGGAGCGGGTTGGCTTCACACCCCAGGAATCGCCCCATCACTGGGTTGAGCATCCCTACTTCACGTACACCCGCGCCCTGCTGGCGCAGGGTCACTACGAGCAGGCGCGGACGCTGCTCAACACCATGGAAGCGCGCGCTAGAGAAGAGGACCGGGATCGCAAACTCATCACCATCCACCTACTGCACGCTCTGCGTTTATCCGCTCAGGGGGAAAGACAAGCCGCTATCGAAAGGGTGGTGCGCGCCTTGGAACTGGCCGCCCCGCAGGATTACCGCCGCGCCTTCTTGGACGAAGGGCAGGGAATCGCTGAACTTTTACCTGCAGCGCGCCATGCTGCTCACACCTTTGTGGACGAACTGCTGCTCGCTGCCCATTCCCCTGAGGTTCCTGCCCCTCAAATGGAGAGGCTCGTCAACCCGCTCACGGAACGGGAGCTGGAGGTGCTGCGCCTGGTTGCTGTGGGTCTCTCAAACCGCGAGATCGCCGAACGGCTGGTGATAACCATAGGAACCGTAAAAAAGCATCTCAATAACATTTTCAGCAAGTTATACGTCACAAGCCGCACACAGGCTGCCGCCAAGGGGAGAGAACTGGGTATTTTGAAGTAGGCACACCGCCCGCAGCCTCAATTTCATCGAATATCAACCTCCTAAATACAACTTAAGAGGAATAACAAATCAACCAGCTTGGGTATACAGTTGGTGCAAGTTCATTTAATCCACCACGCTATCTTCAAAGAACAGGAGTTTGAGATTGATGGCTAATGTAAACCCAAACCAATATTACGAGATCAGGATCGAGGGTCACCCGGACGAGACCCGCACCAAAGAGTTCCAAGGTCTGCGGGTGACCTCCCTACCAAACGGTGAGACCCTGATCTCAGGGAGGATCATCGATCAGGCCGCGTTGTTCGGCATCCTGATCCGCATCAGGGACATGGGCATCCACCTGATCTCCCTCACCCGACATGATGAAAAGAAATCGGATACCAAAACCAGAGAAGGAAAGGAGTGAAACGAGATGAGCGCAACGAAATCGGAAGATCAAACCAAAACAAAGGGATGGAAGAAATCTTTCTTCACCATCTGGGGCGGACAAGCCTTCTCGCTGTTGGGCAGCCAACTGGTTGGATTCGCTTTAGTCTGGCACATGACCGAATTGACCGGCAGCGCAAAGGTTTTGGCGACCGCTGCCATGATGGAGTGGCTGCCCAGGGTCGTTATTGGACCTTTGGCAGGCACCCTGGTGGACCGCTGGAACCGGCGCCTCGTCATGCTCGCCGCGGACAGCCTCACCGCATTAGCGACCGGGGCGATCATCTATTTGGGATGGGCGGGCGTCCTGGATATCTGGCACATTTACGCCCTCATGATGGTGCGCTCGATCGGCGGGTCCTTCCACTTCCCCGCCATGCTGGCATCGACATCCTTGATGGTGCCCGAAGACCAACTCACCCGGGTTCAAGGCCTCAACCAGCTCTTGCAAGGCTTGATGAATATCGCTGCGCCACCCTTGGGCGCTCTGCTGGTCAGTTTCTTGCCGCTGCACAGTGTCCTGGGAGTGGACATCGGCACGGCTGTTCTGGCGGTCCTGCCGCTGCTGTTCGTGCACATCCCGCAGCCAGAGAAAGATGCCTCAACTGGGGTCGCAAAAGCCTCGGTGTGGGGAGACATGCGTGCTGGGCTACGCTACGTTTGGGAATGGTCAGGGCTGAGAAAGGTGATTTCCCTCGCCATCCTGATCAACGCCATCTCCATGCCAGCATTCACCTTATTACCCCTGCTGGTGAAGGCGGAGTTCAACGGCGGAGCGATGGAGATCGCATCCATGCAGTCCTCTTGGGCGATCGGGTTCCTGCTAGGCGGTTTGTTACTGAGCACCTGGGGCGGCTTCCGCAGCAAGATCACCACCGCTATTCTGGCGA
>JASFVL010000509.1:0-3416 GCA_050049875.1 Anaerolineales bacterium | reverse complement strand
TGCTGTGCCCACCATAAAACAAAAAGGAATACCTATGGAATTCGAAAACCCCATCGACATCGCCCTACAGTTCGTGGAGCACATCAACCGGCAGGACCTGGATGGCCTGGTCGAACTGATGAGCGAAGGACACACCTTCATCGACCTGGCGGGTGACGTACACCGCGGCCGGGAGACCATGCAGGAGGGTTGGGCGCAGTATTTCTCGATGTGCCCCCAGTACATGATCCACGTTTCAGAGGTCTACCTGTCAGATTTGGACGTGATCCTGGTCGGCCGCACGACTGGTTCCCATGTCCAACAGCCCCGGCACATCGAGATTCAAGACACGGTCATCTGGGTAGCGAGCATTGAAAACAACCAGGTGGCAGAATGGAAACTGTACTACGACAACGACCAAAACAGGGCAGCCTTGGGGGCTAATCCCAGGACGAAGATCACACGCTGAGAGAGCGTTTTCCGCCCCCCACAGCGGTTATGTTAAAATCTTAAGAAAGGAAACCTTGAGCACCAAGGAAGCGTAGGTGGTTTCGTCCCATCTGAGTGGAACCCTGAGTAAAGCACCCGTCACCAAGAAGGAGGTCATCCCGATGTCGGAGGAGGAGAAGAAGGATCTTTACAGCAAAAAAGGCAAGCTGAAGAAAAAGTACTATAACAAAGAACTGGCCAGGCTCCAGGAAGAACTGGTCAAGCTGCAGCACTGGATCAAAGATCAAAATCTGAAAGTGTGCGTGGTCTTTGAGGGGCGGGACGCCGCCGGCAAAGGGGGCGTGATCAAACGCATCACCCGCCGGCTGAACCCCCGCATCGTGCGCGTAGTGGCGTTGGGTACACCCAGCGATAAAGAGAAGCAGCAGTGGTATTTCCAGCGCTACGTCCCCCACCTCCCCACAGCCGGCGAGATGGTTCTATTTGACCGCAGTTGGTACAACCGGGCAGGCGTCGAGCGCGTCATGGGTTTCTGCACCGACGATGAGTATCGCGAGTTCTTGCGCGATTGCCCGGATTTCGAACGCATGCTGGTGCGCTCTGGGATTCAGTTGATCAAATATTGGTTTTCGGTCAGTGACGAGGAGCAGGAACGCCGCTTCCAGCGGCGCAACCATGACCCCATGAGACGCTGGAAGCTCAGCCCAATGGACTTGAAGGCGCGCTCCAAGTGGGTCGAGTACTCCCGAGCCAAGGATGCTATGTTCATGTACACAGACATCGATAAGGCGCCTTGGTATGTGGTCAACGCCGATATTAAGCGGCATGCCCGTTTGAACTGCATCAGCCACCTACTCAGCTTGATCCCTTACGAGGACTTGACCCCCGATCCCGTCGATCTGCCAGCGCGTCAAGAGGACCCGGGGTACATGCGTCCCCCGATCACAAACCAAAAGTGGGTCCCAGCGATTTACGGCAGCAACCCCGGGGACGACTAAGGGGAAAGCTAACCCCCATAAGCTCAAGGTCGACAGAAAAAATCTGGGCCAAGGTACCCCGGGTGCGTTACCCCTCAGTGGCTAGCGAACAGCCAGCCACACGCCCGCCAGCATAATCAGCAGACCGAGCGTGCGGGGCAGGTCTATGGGGCGCACGGCTGCGCCGAACCACCCAAACTGGTCGATCAACGCCGCCAGCAGGAATTGGGAGGCGACGATCAGCATGAACCCTTTCGCTACTCCCAGCCGGGGCACCACGTAACCGATCGTCCCAACGATGACCAGCCCTAATAGCCCAGCGCTGAAAGCATACCAGGGTACTCCCTGCCAAGCTTTGAGGTTGCCACCCCGACTGAGCAGCATGATGAGGGACGCCAGAGCCCCACCGCTGGCGTAGGTGATGAAGACACTCTCGCGAGTGCCCATCACAACGTCCATCAGCCCCATGAACTGACCCTGCAGCGTGATGGCCACCCCACCGATAACAGCTACTATGATTAAACCTATCGTTCCCATTTGAGAGCAACCCTCCTGCCGTGACGATCCCCATACCAGACCAATGGCCCTACCCGAGCGGGCAGGGCCATTGGTTTAATTGCTTATTGAAGCGCGGTCAAATTCACCACACAAGGGATGACCTCTAGCGAACGATCGTTGGCAAATAGGTCATCACCGCGACCATGATATCAAAACTCATCGCGTTGTCATCGAGGTCAGCTTCAGGACCATCCGAGGTGATTTCCAGATCCGAGGTGTAAAAAGTTCCTAACGGATCGTCTGGAATGCTCACCTCCAAGTTGAACGCACCACCCCCTGACATATCAAGATCGCCGAAGTCCCAGGTCAAGGTGTTGCCATTGACCGTCGGGGTGACGAGTGCCGTGTCGCTCACATAGCTCAAATTTGAGTCCAAGGTCAACGACAAGACCGTGTTTGCCGCGATGGTCATCCCGTAGTTGTTATAGCGGATGGGGATCGTCAGGTTCTGATCCGGTTTCGTGCCGATGGTGAAATGGTACGTCCTGACCCACACATCGACATCGGCAGTAGTCGGTGCGATGGAGTCATCTTGTTCTTCCGTTATATCGATAACTGGGGATTGATCGGGGAGTTGGATATTGGCCCCTGGGGCGCCGAGAGCACCGCCAGTGTACACCAAATTCTCCCAGTCATTTTGGCTGGTCAGAGTGCCAAAAGTAGCATTGTTGTTCCACCACACGCCCTGGTTGATGTTAGCGGATAAACCCACATCAGACGTATCGCCATCGCAGTTCCAGTCGACGCTGCTGGCATCCCAATCTACCTGCACGTTATCCTGGCCGCAGAAGTAGCGCGTACCGAGGGTCTGCGTGACTGCAAGTGGAATGTTTATGCCGACGCTCTCATTTAGGCTTGATTCGCTCAGGTTATTCAGATCCCAGCGCGAATAATCGAAATGTCCTTGAGTGCCGTCGATCATGAGGCCGCGCGTCTGGAAGGAGTAGTTCATCACGCTCAGATAGTTGGGCTTCCACTGGGTGTGGTCTTCACCGCCATGGCGCAGGCCCAGGTTATGACCCAGCTCGTGCATAAAGGTGCCCGCCTGTTGGTCCTCGGTGCCCGTCTGACCGGACCATCCGCCGAGGCTGACGATAAAGTCGCTGGCGCCATCGCCGAACGTAGCGCCGCTGCCGTTTCGAGAAATGCCGCTTGTGCCCGCAAGGGAACTGCACAGGTCGTGAGCCCAGACATTGTAGTGGAAGACCGCCTCCCGGGACTCCTGGAAATTGGCGTTCTTGACGGTGTCAAACCCGCTCCAGCTGAAGCTGGTACCGCTACAAGTGGAGATGTTGTTCTGGTGCGTGAGCTCATCACCATCACTTAGCAAGCCCCAGGTGGCATCGGACCCCCAGGTCAGAGGTGAAGTGGGACCATAATCCACGTGCAGATGTATCCCGGTCGTGCCGTCGGGGTTGCTGACAGGGGCGTTATCGAAGGCATCCACAATCT
>JASFVL010000510.1:0-3416 GCA_050049875.1 Anaerolineales bacterium | reverse complement strand
CTTGAGCACTTTCTGGGGTGGTTCCGGATTTATCGCTTACTTGGTCATGATGGTCCTGATACCGGAAGAACCGCTGGAGATGGTAAAGGCTGAACCGGAACCCGCCATTGAGACGGTGGAGGCCGAAAGCGAATAGGCGAAGATGAATAGCGGAGACAAAAAAAACGCTGCATAATCCAAATAAATCCCCCCACAATACTCCAGTGGGGGGATTTCTACTTAACGCTAACTGTACTAAACGGTCGAGTAATTACCTGACAACCAAGGGTAGGTAGATCTCTGTAACCAGCACTATCTCTGCCACGAGGTCGTACCCAACAACACCAGGGCAACCAAAAGTATCGGATGAGGGGAAAACGCCCAGGTAGTATCGACCCCCTTTGGGGGCTTCCCAGACTAGCTGATCTATGCCGGTCACATTCAACCCAATACCCTGGCTATCGTAGAGCTCTAAACTTGTCCCCGTGTTAATGGTGGAGGCGACCGTAAAAGTAACCACCTCCCGCGCCTTCATGTCAACGTACACAAAATCTTTATCCGCGGCATACTGCGCAGGATTGCTGTCGAAGGAGTGGGTTTGGATAACCCCGATCACTATGGGCTTTGCTAACCACCAGGTATCATCGATTTCATATTCATCCGCGCAGATATGATTGATTACACCCTGCGGAGAATTCTTAGTAGGCACTGATTTCCAGTTTTGTGCGTCGTTCTCAGAATTTTTCTCTATGATCGGCAGGAATTGGAAGTGGTAATCCACTTTTTTGAGCCAGATTTCATAATCACATTGGCATCCCACCAGTTCAGCGCGATTCGTGACCCTGACATAGTAGGTACCATCTTTAGGAGCAACCCACACGATCTGGGAGGAGAAATTCGTCGCGCTGGCATAGTCATCCGTTGAAGTCAGCAAAGTCTCTCCATCAGTAGCGTACAATTCCAAGAAGGTGTCGGCGCGCACCCCAAGTGCATCTGTCGTAATCGTGTAGACGTCACCCATCTCGGCACTGAAAGCGATCCAATCTTGATCATCATCACAGAAGTTGCGGGATTGAGCGTTGTCTTTACCCAACAGCAGCATCTGGGCTTGATCCCAGACATCATCCTCTTCATACTCGTCACCCAAACAGCTGCAGGAGAGCACATCGCCGAAGTTGACCTCGTAGCCTGATCCGAATTCCACATCGACTTCGACGAAATCAGGTGTTGTGGACACATATCCGGATGGATTCTGTTCCTCCACGGTCTTAGAGCCTTCCTCATTTACAACAATCGAGTAACCGCCGAAATCGTTTGTTGATGTAGCTGTACCTCCGACGATTTGAACGGAGACGCCAGATATCCCCAGTTCTTCGCTGTCCCAATCTGTATTCTCATTCAAATCTTCAAAAACCGTACCATAAATCGCAGCGCACTGAGCATCGTCCGGGGCTTCGCCGAAATCGACCTGGTAGCTGTTGCCCATCTCTACACCCAAGTGCACTTCATCCGGTGTTGTGGAGAAATAGCCCGCTGGATCAGTCTCAACGACCCTATGAACTCCGGGTATCCCTGTCAGGAAGACGTAGATACCATCGTCGTCTGTTTGGGCAAGATCGCTCCCATCCAAAGTTAATTCAACCCCCGCGATGCCCACCTCCTCCAGATCCTTGAGGCCATTGCAGTTGGCATCCTCGAACACAATACCCCAGATGGTTGCCAAATCCTCCGTCCCGATACCCGTCACTGTCGTGTCTTGGTTGTTATCCAAGTTATCATCATACGTACTGCTCTGGATTTCAACATTGTTGATCACACTTCCAAGCGCGTCAGGTTTAACGGTAACTGTGAAGACGATCGTCCCTGTGGCTTGATCGGCAATTTGGTCTTGATACCAAACCAGGTAAGTACCATCGAAGGAGAAGGATTCCATTGGCGGATCTTCACTCAACACTCCACCGAATTCAACATTTGCGGGAATGGTATCAGTGATCATTACTTCAACTGCGTCCGACAAGCCGTTGTTCTTGTAAGACAATGTGTAACTCAATACCGCCCCAGCGGCTACCGATTCCGCAGAAGCTTGTTTTGTGATCGCTATGTCCGCAACCGTGGTGACCAAGGTTGTCTCAACCGCTGAGTTGTTGGCTTCCTCCGGATCATACTCAACCCCAAAGCCAGTCGCTGTGTTGGTTAGCACATCACCGACCTCAACCCAGGGAGCCACATCTACCATCAACACGATGGAAACTGGAGAATCGCCGAAGCTTAGGTCGAATGGATCGCAGGTCACCGTCTGACCGGCTGCGCTGCAGGTCGCCTGACTAGCGCTCACGAAGCTCATACCTGTCGGTAGCGTATCGGTGACAACGATCCCACTGGCGTCTGATGGTCCCAGGTTGTCTACTGTCAGGGTATAGGTAAAACTTTCACCAGATGTCGCCACCCGACCGTCATCCGTCTTCTGGATCTCAAGGTCAGCTTCCCTCCCAACAGAAGTGGTTTCACTTGTGGTGTTGTTGCTTAACGTGGGGTCGTACTCGTCTCCATACGCTTCCACGGAGTTGATCAGCACCTCGCTGTCCGCCACCCAGGGAGCCACATCCACCGTCAGTATGACCTCCACTGGCGGATCGCCAAAGCTGATATCAAAGGGCTCGCAGGTCACCGTCTGACCGGCTGCGCTGCAGGTGCCCCCATTGGCACTCATGTAGCTCATCCCCGTCGGCAAGGTATCGGTTACAACTACACCACTAGAGTCCGAAGGACCCAGGTTGCTTACCGTCAAGGTATAAGTGAAGCTTTCACCAGATGTCGCCACCCGACCACCATCCGTCTTCTGGATTTCAATGTCAGCTTCCCTCCCAACAGAAGTGGTTTCACTTGTGGTGTTGTTGCTTAACAAGGGGTCATACTCATCTCCATACGTTTCTACTGTGTTGGTAAGCACCTCGTCATCCGCCACCCAGGGTTCCACATCCACCGTCAGTATGACCTCCACTGGCGGGTCGCCAAAGCTTAGATCGAAGGGCTCGCAGGTCACCGTCTGACCGGCTGTGCTACAGGTCGCCCCACTGGCGCCCACGTAGCTCATCCCCGTCGGTAGTGTGTCGGTTACAACTACACCACTGGAGTCTGATGGTCCCAGGTTGTCTACTGTCAGGGTATAAGTGAAGCTTTCACCAGATGTCGCCACTCGACCGTCATCCGTCTTCTGGATCTCAAGGTCAGCTTCCCTCCCAACAGAAGTGGTTTCACTTGTGGTGTTGTTGCCCAACAAGGGATCATACTCGTCTCCATGGACTTCCACCGAGTTGGTCAGCACCTCGCCGTCCGCCACCCAGGGAGCCACATCTACCATCAACACGATGGAAACTGGAGAATCGCCGAAGCTTAGGTCGAATGGATCGCAGGTCACCGTCTGACCGGCTGCGCTG
>JASFVL010000108.1:0-10670 GCA_050049875.1 Anaerolineales bacterium | reverse complement strand
CCAAATCGTTGCCAAGTTTGGCAACCTCTTCCCTGGGAAGCCCCCATCGTTCCGAATCAAACACGTTTTTTTTACTTCACTCATAACCGCTCTTCTACCACATTTTCGCTAATCTGACATTGTCAAAATACATAAGATTTAACATGCAGATAAACTTTATAAATCATCCATTAAAATGGATAGTAGTATATTAGAAAACGCTAAGAAAAGAAATTATTTCATTATTCTGCTCTAGACAAAGGTATTTCACCGTGGCAAAATCTTGGCGATATACTTATAAGTAATTGGAGGATTAGATGGCAAAACGTCGAGCAATAAAAGAAAGAAGACAAAAGAGACAACGCCAACAGCGAATCACGATTATCCTCGTTGTCAGTGGGGCAGCTTTAATCCTAGCAGCATTTTTAATGCTACCTACGATTCGTGCAACGCTTACACCTGTTGGGGATTTCGTTGAACCCCCAAGCAACCCCCGTCCCATGGCGGAGGGAAACACCATAGGGGACCCTGATGCACCGGTAAAATTGGTCGAATATTCAGATTTCGGTTGTTCCCATTGTAAAAATTTTGCCGAAGGAACTGCAGAACAAATCATTGAACAATATGTAACCACGGGTGAGGTATTTGTTGAATATCGCAGTGTGGGTGGTTTAATTGGCTCTCAAATTACCCCCCTAGCAGCTGAGGCAGCTTATTGCGCTGGTGATCAAGGCGAATTCTGGGCATATCATGATTACCTCTTTGCAAACCAAATTTCCTTGTTCGCAAATCCTCAAGCAAATTACGAGAAATATTTTCAAGCCTTTGCGGAAAACATAGGGCTGGATATAGAAGAATTTAATCAGTGTTATGACGATCATAAGTACCGCGAAAGGGTTCAACAGGATGAGTTGGACGCCCGTCGTGCTGATATCAACTCAACCCCTAGCTTCATGATTAATGATCAATTGCTTGTGGGAAATCTCCCATTTGAAACTTTCCAACAGACAATTGAAGCTGAATTGGCAGAAGCTGGATTTTAATATGATCGCTTCGTCAATGGCGAGGATTTTTAGATAAGAAACCTAGCTACCTGACAGTTTTAGTTGGATATTTTTTTGTTTTGATATTTTGAGGGCTTTTTTCGAACCCCCACCCCAACCCCTCCCCCATTTTTGGGGAGGGGCTACTGGTATCAGGTGTGTTTGGGCGGTTTTACCGCCCAAACACACCTTCGAATCCTGTCCTCCAATCCTGGTAGGAAGGAAACATAAGGGACGGGAAGCGATTCATACGTCTGGGTATGAATCGTTCAAAACTGTCCGGTGACAAGACAGGAAACTAAAATATATCTTAAGGTAAACTTATCCCCAATTGTCCCAGGATAAAAACGATTATCGGTGCAATTGCCAAAGCCGGCAGAAGATTACCAACCCGAATAGGTTTGATCTCTAATAGACTGCTGATTGCGATCCCTAGAAGGAGGAGACCACCAACGGCGGTCATTTCGTTCATCATTCCAGCGGTGATAATGGCTTGAGCTTGACCTGCCAGCAGGCTTAATCCACCTTGGTATGTGAAAATAACCAAGGTTGAAAATAATACTCCTACCCCCAAAGTGGAAGAGAAAGCAAAGGCTGCAAATCCATCGAGGACTGATTTGATAGCCAATATCCTGTAATCTCCAGTTAGACCATCTTGAATTGACCCCAAGATGGTCATGGGTCCAACACAAAAAACTAAGGATGAGGTTATAAACCCTTTGATAAAACGGTTGCTGTCCATGACAGGTGAATAACTGGAGTCGTTATGCGGGTGATGAGTGTTTCCTTCTGGGATAGGTTTACGGGAAAATCTGCTCTCCAGAACTTGTCCGAGTGAGTTTAATTTCGTCTCGATTTTCCACCATTCGCCCACAACACCACCAACGAGAAGACTTCCGAGTACGATGATGGCGTTCTCAGTTTCGAAAAACATTTGCAGACCGAATGCAACCGTGAACAACCCTAAACCTGATAAGACGGTGTGTCTTAACCGATCGGGAAGTCTAGCACCAAATAGTATACCGAGGGTACCCCCGATAAGAACAGTGACGATGTTGATGATGGTACCATTCACAGTGTCTTGTTACCTCCAAATGGTTACGCTGATGGCTGAAATTACCCTTGAAAGGGTCCTTTAGCTAACGTAGGTCTATCTTTTCCAGCATGCTGAATCTCCAGTAGTTCTAGGACAAAACAAAGTGATGAAAGGCGGTTGATATATCTCAACACATGCTGGTTTTCGAGCTCTCCATTGTTCCAGAGCTGAGCCACTCTGCGTTCAGCTCGCCTAACGATTGTCCGGGCAAGATCCATTGCAGCCCCCGCCGGTGAATCTCCAGGGATAATAAAATCCTTTGGTAAATTTGCTTGCTTACCTAATCGGTCGGTTTGTTGCTCCAACCAAGCAACTCGTTCGGAATTGATTACTCTAAATTTTTCGGCGTTCTCGGGAGTAGCAGAGATCTCAGCCATCAAATTATAGAGGTCACGCTGGATGATCAGGATGATGTTACTATATTCCTTCAATTGGCTGAAAACCCGAGCAAAACCAAGAGCTGAGTTTGCCTCGTCGATCGAACCGATAGCTTCAGCACGTGGATGGTCCTTGGGTATTCGCCCTTCTCCTAGAAGTCCCGTGTAGCCATCATCACCTTTGCGGGTGTAAAATTTGTTCATGGCGGTGATTATACCTGTTTCTAATGTGTGCGTGCAAACTTTGTCAGACAGAAAAGGGGATGTTGGTTTGGGGTTGAGCTGTGGTAAACTGAATGCTTAATGTATACTAATCTGGGTTATTTGTGAATTTTTATTTCCACGTATCGTGGTACCATATTTTTATCATGGAAATTTTGGGATGATTATCCAGCTAGAGTTATGAGGATCATCAGTCGATAATAAAAGAGAAAGAGAGGCAGAGAATGCAGATACGTTGTTATAATTGTCATATGCCATTCGCCATCAGCAGAGATGTCGTTCACGCTATCTTAGATGAGATGGAAGATGAAGATATGCACCATTATGATTTACGCTGTCCCAAATGTCGTCGGGCAAACCGAGTTTCGAAGGAAAGGTTAATCCATGCTGCGCCTGGATGGACGCGTAATCGTGAGGAATCCCAAGCAGCGAATGAGTGATTCCCGAACTTATTGGTGGAAGAGAAGTATTGAATTGAAAAAATTAATGGTGGATCGTGGTATGAAGGTTCCGGGAAGAGTTGTCTGATTACTGCTGGATAAAGCATAATCTCTTTTGGGGGTACGTTATTTAGGGACCGAACATCTATCCCCATATTATTGTTTTGATGATAAGTTGAGCTCAATGAGTTTTATTGAGCTAATCTTCTGATATTTACCGGTAGGAATAACTCCATGACTCTAAATCGATTGTTTGATTCCCCTCAAAAACTAAAGACTGCACTCCATCATCAGCAGTATATTGCCGATGATGAGATCGCTACAATTACTTTCCTCAGTCAGAATCTTGGGAAACCCCTTCTGGTTGAAGGGCCCGCTGGCGTGGGAAAGACTGAATTGGCAAAAGCGATAGCTAACGCTGCTCACCGCGATTTGATTCGCTTGCAGTGTTATGAGGGCTTGGATGAAACGAAAGCACTTTATGAGTGGGAATACGCAAAGCAGCTGCTATATACTCAATTATTACGGGATAAGCTTCAAGAAACCCTAGCAGAAACTGACACGCTATCCGAAGCAGCAGATCGATTAGCCGAAGAAGAAGATGTCTTTTTCTCAATGCGCTTTTTATTGCAGCGACCTTTGCTAAGAGCAATTCTCAGCCAGGAACCAGTCGTTCTGTTGATCGATGAAATTGATCGTTCTGATGCTGAATTTGAGGCATTTTTATTGGAAGTATTGAGTGATTTTCAAGTAAGTGTTCCCGAATTAGGTACTTTGACGGCGGTTAATCGTCCTCTCGTAGTGCTAACGAGTAATAATACCCGCGAGTTGAGCGAGGCTCTCAAACGACGTTGCTTGTATCTTTTCATCAACTATCCTTCAATCGAGCAAGAGCTCGCTGTTGTTAGGCTGAAGGTTCCTGAACTCAGCCCAAGATTAGCCCATCAAGCTGTGGAGATGGTGCAAAGTTTACGGTCGATGGATTTAAGGAAATCACCAAGCATTAGCGAAACGTTAGATTGGGCCAAATCATTAGTGACCTTGAATGCAAAACACTTGGATGAAAAAACACTAGAGTCGACGCTAAGTGTCCTGTTGAAACATGAAAACGATCTCAAGCGGGCGAAAAGGTGGCTTCAAAATACACCATCTCAAGACCACCTTCCAGGTGAAGGGGATTTGAGGACGGATTGGTGGAGAAATTAAGTCGGCGCGATATGTGTTTTGAAGGATGGGTATTATGGAAGCTCGAATTGTAAAATTTATTTCGGCATTACGCTTATCAGGTGTGCGGGTCAGTCTAGCAGAAAGTGCGGATGCTTTTCAAGCCGTGGATAAGATGGGGGTTAAGAATCGAGATGCATTCCGTCTAAGTATGCGAGCCACTTTGATAAAGGAGTCAACTGATTTCCCCATCTTTGAAGAACTGTTTTCTCTCTACTTCGGAACGAACGCTCTACCTACATCTATGGATCTCTCTCAGGATCTTACACCGGAAGAGGCGGAGATGTTGGCGCGTGCTCTTCGTCAATTCACTGAACACTTACGTGAGATGTTGGGTAAATTGGTTCGTGGTGAACAGTTCAGCAGGGAAGAATTAGACCAGCTTGGCAAGATGGTTGGCTTGAACAAAACGGACGACTTACATTATCGTAACTGGATGACCCGTCGAATGGAACAGGCAATGCGTTTTCCCGAAGTGCGTAAAGCCTTGAGAGAGTTGTCTGAGTTGATGGAGCAAATGGGGATGAATAAAGAACGATTACAAAGCCTCCAAAAAAGTTTGCTGGATAACATGCACGCTTTAGAGCAGCAACTGCATCAATTTGCAGGTCAGCGGATTGCAGAGAACATGGCCCATCAACCTCCTGATCAAGGATTAGAATCCCTCTTTGATCGTTCTTTTAATGCTCTCACGGATAAAGATATGCAAAAACTGCGTAATGAGGTTTCACGCTTGGCTGCTAGGCTGAGGACGAGGATCTCGCTACGTCAGAAAAAGGCAAAGTCTGGTCAGTTGGATGCCAAAGCGACCCTACGCGCTAACTTGAAACATGGCAATGTGCCGTTTCAGATCAAACATCGTGACCGGACACTCAAACCCAAGCTTGTGGTGATCTGTGATATCAGCACTTCGATGCGATATTGTTCCGAATTGATGCTCTCACTCATTTATGCGTTACAAGATCAGATCAGCAAGACTCACGCTTTTGTATACATCGATCATTTGGAGTACGTATCTCCGGACTTTATGGGTAAAGAAGCGCACGATGCTGTGAAGCATATTCTACATAGAATGCCGCCAGGTCATTACAACACCAATCTCGGGTACAGTTTGAAAGGTCTAGTAAGGGATTATTTGGACAGCGTTGATAATCGGACGACGTTTATTGTTGTTGGTGATGGACGTAATAACTATAACGATCCCCGGATCGATCTTTTTAACAAGATCGCTCGCCGCAGCCGACAAGTCATTTGGATAAACCCGGAAACACCGATGTTTTGGGGACAAGGGGATAGTGACATGCATAGATACGCACCTTCTTGCGATATGACCTTGCACGTTAGTAATTTAAGTGAATTGACAAAAGCTGTTGATCAATTATTAACCCACTAGTGACTATACCCCAAAATAGCGCTTTCAGAGAGTGATCAGGAGTAGATCATTCCATCAGAAGAAGGTCAATGCCGAATGGTTTTACTCTTTGAATTTTTCTGAAAGATCACTCAAGCAATTGTTATCGCGTCTGGTGGTTATATCATGTGGCAGACTTTGTGTGAGTGTGGCGATAAGAAAATCGGGCGCTCAGCGCCCGATTTTCTTATGAATGATCCTTAGCAACCTCCAGAGCCATCTTAATCTGGGGGAGGTGGTTACGGGTATGCAAAATGTAGCCTTGTTCTCCGAGCAAGGTCACCAAGGGGACATAGCGACGTTTGTCGGCAACGAAATCATCCGGTAGGGCTGCGACAGCTTCCACAGTAACAGCTTCGCAACGCTTAAATTCTGCGACCAACTCAGGCAAAGAGTAAGCGTTGGCAAGCGCTGCATGCATACCTAGATCGTTAGTGTATACACCAGGTCGGTAATTCTCAATCGTCGCAGTGATAGTTATGTGAAGCCAACGTTCATTGAATATTAAGTGCGCGATGACTTCCTTAGCACTCCACTCCTCCTTTGCTGGACGCCGGGAGGCTTGTTCTTCGTTGACACCTTCGAGAACAGCATCAAGTTCTTCGTCTAATTGTTTGTATATCGAGGCAATACGCTTAGAAAAGTCCTCAGCAGATTCCGGAATTTCTGGAATTGGTCTTCCTGATAGCGTCATATCAATGCTGTGTTTCTCTCCATCTCGGTAAAACACAACCTCAACGACATCGCCAGCTTTGTTGTCGCTCAACGCCAATCCAAAGTCCTGGAATACCTTCAATTGTTTCCCATTGAGGCTGTAGATCACATCGTCCTTTTTCAAGCCGGCAATTTCAGCCCCCATACCTTCTACCACGTCAGAGATGATGACTCCAGTACTGATGGGCAAATTTAATTCTTTTGAAAGTTCTTCATCCAGCAATTGGGTAGGCATGATGCCTAGCATCGGGCGGTCGTACAACCGTTTGTCGAGCCCTGTTTCTAAAACCGATTTCAGGTTTTCAAAACTCGTTTTCCAACCGCTGGATAGTTCTTCAATTGTTCTAATCCAATCGTCATTTGAGCCGATTCCGCTGTGTTTGAGGTTTATTTTGGTTCCATCCCCTTGCTTCTCAAAAGCTACAGCGACTTTAGTCGGGTGAGGTTCATCAAGACCGTGCCAGGTTAACTCCAAATTCTCATTCTCCTCAACCACTTGAAACAAACCACTGGCGTAGTAGACCGAGTTCCACCAGGCGTAAAAACGACCATCTTCGCGGGGATCGACTTCTGCGAAGTCAGCAAACCAGCTTTGCAGAGCCAGTGAACTGGTAAAAGCATTGTATGCTTGTTCAACAGGTACTTTGACGAATTGAGAAAACTCAAGGGATTTTGTATCCAATGACATTATGCCTCCTTGCAATTAAATTGGTTAGGATAGTTTTTTCGGTGTTCGAGTGGAAGTTGAACAAGATATTCCTATTATGGGTTGGGTACTGGAACGCTACATCGTATTTGATCTACTAAAGAACATCTTTTCCGGTTCAAAGATTTAACATCATCAAGCTTAAAGATCCTCCACGATCTTTGAGAGGGAGTGCTGCCGCCCGTACAATTTATTCAATTCCTTCAGCCGATCGCGAAGTTTATCGTTTAACGCGTCAGGTGGCATGCGCCAAGTCCAGTTTCCGCCGGCTTGACTTGGGTAATTCATGCGGGCAGAATTATCCAAGCTGAGTACATCCTGCATGGGGGCAATTGCGAAGACCGCTACCGATGACCATGCTGCCCGGATAAGATCCCATGAAATGTTGCTAGCGTCACAATTCAAATATCGGCGGGTAAAATGACGCTCTGTTTCGTTTATACGTCGGTACCAGCCTTCCACAGTGTCGTTATCATGTGTGCCTGTGTAGACTATGCAGTTTGGTATGTAATTATGGGGCAGAAATTCGTTTCCAGAATCCCCATCAAATGCAAATACAAGGATTTTCATCCCTGGAAGGTCAAATTGATCTCGTAATTTAATTACATCAGGTGTGATTTCACCCAAATCTTCAGCGATAATTGGGAGATCACCCAGGTTATCAAGCATTGTTTGTAAGAAATCAGCTCCTGGTCCGGGGAGCCAACGTCCATTGACGGCGGTATCTTCACCCGCTGGGATCGCCCAATATCCGGCAAACCCCCGGAAGTGGTCTAGCCGAACAATGTCAACCACTTTTAAAACAGCACGCATCCGTTTCTGCCACCACATATATCCATCTTGGGCGTGAACCTCCCAGCGGTAAAGGGGATTACCCCACTTTTGACCTGTCTCGGAGAAGTAGTCCGGGGGCACGCCAGCTACGATGGTTGGATATCCTTTTTCATCCAGGTAGAATAATTCTGGATTTGCCCACACATCTGAGCTGTCATGGGCGACAAAGATGGGAATATCCCCAATGATGATCATGCCTAGCTTTTTGGCGTGGGTGCGTAATTCTGCCCATTGTCTAAAAAACAGAAATTGTTTGAAAGCGTAGCGGGCGATGTTCTCAGCGTGATTTTTGCGAAAGTTTTCAATCATTTCAGGTTGGCGTTGTCGGAGAGCTTTCCCCCATTGGAACCATGGAGTCCCTCCATGAATTTCCTTAATGGCCATGAATAGGGAGTAATCATCCAACCAGTTGGATTCCTTGGATTGAAAATGTTCAAATTCTTCTTTTAAAGCCGTAGGCGAATGTGCTCGATAATTTTGAAAAGCTAGGTTTAGAATATGCCCTTTCCATTTAATGACTCGACCGTAATCTACATGGTCGTTGAGAAATTTCGGGGAATTATCCAGGTTATCAGGGTGCAGGAGGTTCATCTCAAGCAATCTATCGATACTGATAAGATAGGGGTTGCCAGCGAAAGCGGAAAAGCATTGGTAGGGTGAATCACCGTATCCAGTGGGACCTAGGGGTAATACTTGCCAGAGTCTGCTGCCGGCAGAACATAGAAACTCAATCCATCTTTTTGCCGTGTGTCCAATGTCGCCAATTCCATAAGGACCATGCAAGCTGGTAGGGTGAAGCAATATACCTGAAGCGCGTTTAAATGTCATGAATATTAATCGTTCAATGTCTTGTGTTGTTTACTGAGATCGATTTATATAGTTCAAGATATTGATGAGCGGATTTTTCCCAAGAAAAATCTTGCTTCATTGCGCGAATTTGCAAACCCCGCCAGCGGCGTTGATCTGCATAAACTCTAAGGGCATGCTGGATAGATTCTGCGAGGGCTTCTGAGGATGAGTGATGGTATAGAAAACCTGTGCTTTGTAATTGCTGTTTCGGCTGTTCAGATGACCTGGTTTCCATATCATCACGGTAACCAACAATCGTGTCAACTAAACCACCCGTTGCGCGAGCAATGGGCACGGCTCCGTAGCGCATGGCTATCATCTGTGTCAAGCCACAAGGTTCATATCGGGAAGGGATAAGCAATGTGTCTGCCCCAGCATAGATGCGGCGAGCGAGGGGGGCATCAAAAAGGATTTTCACCCGTACGCGCTGTGGATATTTCTCTTCCAAAGCGCGTGCTGCAGCTTCAATAGATGGGTCTCCTGTTCCCAAGATAATTGCTTGCCAAGGTTTGTCAGCGATTTTATCAAAGGTGTCGGGGATGAGATCCACACCTTTTTGGTAATCGATCCGGCTGATCATCGCGAGGAGAGGAGTTCTAGGTTCTGGTTTAAGATTTGCCTCGCGCAGAAGTTGTAATTTGTTTTCTTTTCGCTTGGTCAGGGTGCGGAGGGTAAAATTCGCTGCTAAGTAGGGATCGGTTCCTGGATCCCATTGATTCAAATCGATTCCATTCAAGATCCCAGAAATCGAATCCTGGCGAGTCTTCAAGAAATCCTGCAAGCCCGCACCAAACTCTGGGGTCATAATTTCCTGCGCATAGCCAGGGGAAACGGCGTTTATATGATCAGCGGCAAGCAATCCAAGCGGTAGAGGTAGGTCTCTTGACCATTGAGGTAGTCTCGTCTCTTGACTAGGGGGTATACCAAGCATTTTCAAGGCAGGCCCCGTTCCTGTGCCAAGATAGGGTAGGTTGTGGATGGTTAGCAGTGTAGCAGTTCGATTAAAGAATGGCTCATGATCACGGAGAAGACTTAAGGCATAAACCGCCGGAGCGGTGTGCCAATCATTGGCGTGTAGAACATGAGGTATCCAGTTCAACTGTTTGGTTAGTTCAAGAGCAGCGAGGGAGAAGAATACAAACTTGGTTCCGTCCAGCCCAGCGTCACTGTGATAAATTGCCCCTTGCTTAGGAATTACCTCTCCATCGATAAAATAAACCGTCATCCCTTTGAGCTGTGTGGAATAAACATTTCCAGGAATTGAGCCATCACGTTTAGGTACCGAAAAGCTCACCACAGGACGCAAATTATAAGTCTGGCGATCGATAACATGATGCAAAGGCAACGCTAGACGAATGTCGAGACTATCAAAACCAAGGGAGTCAATGGGGAGGTTGTGGAGAGCTAGCGGCAGCGATCCTGCCACATCGCCTAATCCACCAATTTTCACAAAAGGTGATGCCTCCGATGCTAGATATAGAACCTTTAAATTTGTGGTCATTAATTAGATCAGAAGTTACATATTTGGGGAGGTATGGGGGTGGATTGGGTGGGCAACGCCCACCCTTCCCTTAAAACTACTCGACGATAGGATATAGTATTGTGTTTTTAGATTATACATGCTTTCCAAACTGTTCGGATTGCATTAACAATGATCATTTCGACAGGTTTACCTTTTCGTTCTTCAGTTGTCGGGTTCTTAGCGACCAAATGGAGCTTAGAACCCAACGAACTTTCTTAAAATAAATGAGAATCATACGGCTGGTAGCTAAATG
>JASFVL010000508.1:0-3421 GCA_050049875.1 Anaerolineales bacterium | reverse complement strand
AGTTCCCGCCTAAGACAGACCCGTAGAAGAATGTCCCGGCGTCAAAGGCGGCAGAACCCAGCACGCTAGCCAAATCCTGCCCCATAGCGATGAGGATCCCGCCGCTATTGGCGTATTCGGTCAGGATATTCTGGTCTAGCGCTGTTAGCGGTGTGGAGACCGTGAAAGATCCATCCGGCCAGAAGTTGTCTCCGGTGAAGTAGATCACAGCCTTATAGGTCATCAGAACTGCTGGATCCGGCAACGTGGTTGGATTGTTATAATGGAGGTCAGCATCCCAGACATCGTAGGTGATACCCAGGTTATCAAGTGTATCAGTGTAGTAACTTAGATAATGGGGGTAACCCAGTAGGGCGCTGAAGTCATTATCGATGATCAGCACATCGGCAGATGGTTCCGGTGTGACGCGTGCCCAAGCGGGCATGTGTGCGTCGTGTTCGGTTCCATCCATCAGGATGTGGCCCTGATTATCGCCGATGGTGCCCTCCGTTGTATCAAAGGTCACGGAAACGGTTGCTGTTTCACCAGGATCGAGGGTCAAACTCACTGGGTCGACGGTGAATCCTGGTAAGGCAGTCGTAGTCGTATTGGTGAAATTAGTACCTGTGATCAACTGAGTCGCGATCATATAGGTTTCAGAAGTGTCGGCTACACTCGTCACCATGACATCGATCGTCTCCATGGTACCAGTGGGAACGACGCCGAAGCTCAGGCTGGGTGGATATAAGATCACACCTGGATCAGCAGCATTGGTCAGGTCCAAACGACCCGCGCCCATGTCCAGTGGTTGTGCGTGGCTGCCATCACCGTTCCAGACGCCTACGTATTTGGAGGTTGACATCAGTGCCGATTTGATCGCTCCGTTCGACCATGTTGGGTGGATTTGGCGCAATAACGCGGCCGCACCAGCAACGTGGGGGGCTGCCATGGAGGTGCCGGAATTCTGGCCGAAGCCGAGATGGCGATCCTCCCCTGTAGCGGTGGGATCGTAACCTTGAGCCAGGATATTCACACCTGGTGCGGTGATGTCCGGCTTGAGCACGTTGCCCACACCGGGTCCACGGCTGCTGAAGCTGGCGATGATGTCAGGCACATTGCCTGCTTGGAAGGCGAGAGTATCAAGTTCTAGGACGGAAGCCGTACCATACGTATCGTACCAATCCACCATGCCCTCGCCGTCGGTTTGACCGACGAATAGGGATGGGATCGTGACCTGGTCGGCAAAGTCACCTGCCGCCATATTAATCAATCCATCCCCGGCGTTGTTGTAGATGACGGCGAAATCGGCTCCAGCTTCCTGAGCGTAAAACACTTTTTGGGAGAAGTTACAGGTACCCCGGCTGATCAAGACTGCGTTTCCTGTGAACGGGGTGCCTGTCCACGGGTCACATCCCTCAACGTTGGTTGCATCCTCGTGATAAGCGGTTGTGAACGTGTATGAGATGACATCGGCAATTGGAATTGGATCACCGAATAAGGCTCTACCGAAGGGCAAAGCCATCAAGTCATCCGGTACTGGCTCTGGGGCAATCACGTTCAGACGCCCTGCGAGGTAGGTTCCCTCGGTCGTGCTAGCGGCAACGTTGATATACTCATCGGATGGATGGTCTGTGGTTCCGTTGCCTGGACCGGCATTCCCGGTGGACATACTCACAAACGTACCGGCGTTGGCTACATTGATCAGCGCTTGATCGAGCGGGTCGAAAGCGCCACCAGCGCTGCCAGGTCCACCACCCCAGGAGTTGTTGAGCACATCCGCGCCGTCCATCATGATGTCTTCCAGGGCGGCAATACCTTCCGCGGTGTAGAAAGATCCCTCGTTGGTGATACTGTTGTAGAAAACCCTATAGCTCATCACCCAAGCGTTAGGAGCAACACCGCTGATCGTCTCGGTTATCCCGAGATAATCTGCGACAACTTCATTGCCAGCCGCGATGCTGGATGTGTGATTGCCATGGGGTGTCCCCTGTGTACCAGGCCAAGGATTCTCGTCACCAGGTGACGGTGGATCCCAAGTGCGGAAATAAACCCTTGAGGCAATAATCTTGCCGTTGTTGTTTTCCGTCAGGCCCAGACCATTTGGAGGGTATCCAAGTGGATAGTCATAACCAGTGCCGTCAAACATGGGTGCGTCATGGTGAACGCCGCCGTCCATCGAAGCAACCTTAATCCCAGCTCCGGCATTTTCCATTCCTCCGATTGTGGGGTCATTCCAGGCAGCTTCAGCGTTGATTAAAGGGACACTGGCATACAGTTCCGGTTCATGAGCGTAATCGAAATACACCGCCTTGACACCGGGTAGGTTGGTTAGGATTCTTTGAGCTTCCTCCTTAGGGGTCGCTCCGGTCTCAATCGCCATACCATTGAAAGTCAGCTGGTACGAAAGATCAATTCTTGCGCCTAGCTCGTTTATGTATTGGCTAACGGCTGCGTCGGGCAAAGCTACCGTCATATTGTTGATGAAGGCAGCTTGTTCAGTTTCCAGTTGGGAAACATAGGCTTGGGCATCGATAGAATTGATATTTACTTTTCCATTCTTCTGGATGGCGATATCGTTTAACCTCGCCCATTCTGCCAATGGGGGTGACTCGAGTTCAACTATCAAGCGGTCGGATGTTTTTGGCGCCGAATCTTCTTGACCATCTGACTCCAGTAGAATGGCGCCATCCTGATTTACGCTTGCTTGAGTAGATTTCGAATCAAATTGAGACAAATTGCCTTGGGGAGATCTCGCGCTGACGGGTAGAGCAATCAGTGAAATCAACATGGCAAATGTCAATAGTTTTAATAGCTTGGATTTCATATAAGTTCTCCTATGTCTTTAGGCTATTTAAAAAAGATCAACTTATCGTTTAATGAGTTAGATGGGTTAAATTTAATCGTAAGAGAATAAAAATTTGACTATTCTACTTCTTCACCTCCTCAGCATAAATTAAAAACACCCGCACATATATAAGCGGGTGTACTATTGATGAATACCATTAATCACGACAATCGTGGTGGTATTGTCAAGAGTGGAGTTGTTTTGAGAGTCTAACATTAAGAAGTTAATTGCGATGTACAAATAAAAATATAGGTACTGAAAAAAATCAGATCTACGAATAATTTGGGTATAGTTTATGCATAATTAT
This sequence comes from Anaerolineales bacterium, assembly GCA_050049875.1. Classification (GTDB taxonomy): domain Bacteria; phylum Chloroflexota; class Anaerolineae; order Anaerolineales; family UBA11858; genus JASFVL01. The sequence goes on along the minus strand of JASFVL010000508.1, from coordinate 290 downwards.
GCGTAGACAAAACTTATTGTACCTCCCAAAGTTGCCTTCTGAAAATACCATACAGACCCTATTTAGTCAAGTATTCATTATTCGTTAGATTTTGGACATACGTTTCTCGGCTTGAGACGCGATTGTTTTGGAGGTACAATCTTTTTTAACCAGCGTTGTGGTACATAGGTGTAAGAAATCAATCTCATCCAATGGATAAAGGACAACCGTCACAGAATCAAATCCAGCGCATGAAGTTAGCTGGGATTGCAGTGTTGTGTGGCATCGCAATGCTGTCTCTCACGATTGTT
>JASFVL010000507.1:0-3423 GCA_050049875.1 Anaerolineales bacterium | reverse complement strand
GCTATTCGCAACAGAGATTTTGCCGGCCCACTCGGTTCTCGGCGATCCTGCTCCCAATCTTGAACGGTGCGGACACTCACGCCCATCAAGCCAGCAAATGCCGCTTGTGACAGATTGAGCCGCTTGCGGATTTCTTTTGGATGTGAAGGGTCGCTTAATTTGCGCCTTACGAGATCAACCTTACCAGCTTTGTAAGCTTTTACTTCCCGAATTCCTTCCAATATTTCTAAACCGATATCTCTCTCAGACATTTTTGATTTCCTTTGCAATTTGTTTCAAAATATGACTAGGGATTGTTTCCCGTTCACTTTTCCCATAAACAGTGAGTAGCCAGATTTCGTCTTCACTAGCCTTCCAGTAATATATCAAACGGATGCCGCCCCTTTTTCCTTTTCCTTTGACTGCCCAGCGCAGTTTTCTTACTCCACCAGATCCGGGGATAATTGCACCTCTATCAGGATATCGAAGCAAGTAAACTTGTAAGCCTAAATACTCTTCTTCGCTGAGATAATCATAAATTAAGCGTGTAAATAATGATGTTTCGATAAATTCCATGAAACTATTATACGGCAAAGCCGTAGTTTAATCAAGATTTTCTCTTAATTGCGAAATACGATGTTCTATCTCCACTTCGCTCTAAGCCAATCCACTGCGCTGACGATGAAGCACGCCAGCAGGTAAAAGTAAATCACGTTGGATGTGATGAACAACCATGGGGGGCCGCCCATTAAATCTAACCCAACAAGTCTTAGCGGCCATGCCAACAGGGCAAGGGGGATTAACAAGAACATCCAGAGCGGCCAGATGGGGAAGGGTCGCAGCAGGTCGTAGAGCGGGGGCTTGGGTGGGATGTCAGAAAACGCCCATGCCTGAATCTTGCCTCCCACCGCGATCGCCGCGAAGAGGGCAAAGAGAATCAGCTTTCTCCAGTCGGGTTTTAAGGACTTTCTGAGACTTTTCATCAATTAACTCACTGCTGTTCGGGCTGTTAAAAGATCTGCCTTCTGCGAACCCTCAGGCAGGGGAACGCAGGAGACAACTGGAGAAGAGTCAGCCGGAGCGAGCGGCCTGGTAGTAGTGAATCTCGGAGCGCCAGCGCAAATCATCGACTTGACGAACTGCAGCGGCTGTTTCGTGCCTCAATCTACTTCGATCCGCAGGCGCCAATTGAGCGATGCGGTAGCGCGTGAGCGGCCATGCCAGAGCAGTTTCAAGCGCCTCGGCATGATTCCGATATTCGCCGGATAGAGGCAATGTCCTCACTCGAACAGCTTCAAAACCAGCACCCCGAAGCGCCTCGAAGCCTCGCTCCTCATCGGCCCACATGTCTTCGTTGAGCGCCCCTCCGAAGACAACCTCGCGGTCGCTTAGGAACCGTCTTCTGACCTCAACGGCAGCTTCCTTGGTGCGGCTCTCGCCCCCACTCCCCCACGCTGAGGTGATGAAGCGGCCTCCCGAGCGCAGCACACGTCTGATCTCTCTCAGCGCCGCGGACACATCTGAGAAGTGCGAAAGGCTCAGCCCGCAAGTGACCAGATCGAAGCACTGCTCCTTGAAAGGCTGCCTGTGGGCATCCCCCGAGAGGAAGGGAATCTCTCCTCTGGATTGGCTGTACGCCCTTCGTAGAACGCCCAACGAGATGTCGACCCCTACGATGACAGCGGAGAAGCTCGCCAGCGCCCGGGCGATCAGTCCCGTCCCCGTTGCCAAGTCCAGGACGTGTTCCTCTCCGCTTAACCTTGACAGCTCTGCAATTTGCTCAGCCATGGGCGCCAGGATGGGCTCCAAAAGGGGAGTGTACTTCTGCGAGTGCTGGCTGTAGGCATCGGAGATGCGCCCTGAAAATGGCGATTTCATGATCCGGTTTTCTTTTGCAGGTAGTAGCGTTGGTGACCTTTGGGGTGATCTTCAATCACACCAAAGACTTGGTAGCCCAGCTTCAAATAGAAATCTAGTGCTTGAAAAGAGTAGGTATCGACGTGAACGCCAATGCAGTTCCTCCTGGTGGCTTCGTGCTCGATTTTCTGCATGATGCGAGAACCGAGACCTTGCCCTCTCTGGGAGGGGCTCACCCAGAGCAGTTTCACGTGCATCCAATCCCATACAGAGGAGCATTGTGCCCCGCCGACGATCTCGTCGCCGATTTTGGCGGCAACGACGAATGGGCGGACATCCCTTTCGAGGTGAGGGTCGTTCGCTTCGTTCAGCCCATCGATGATGCGCTTGATGATCTCTTCATCGTTGGATGAGGATGTATATATCTGGATCTCTGAGTTCATATCACACAGCTGTTAGCTTTTAACCTGTCAAACACCCTATTTTTCGGAGTTTGAGATCAGTATATACCCCATCCACAAAGTGCGCAAGGAACCACCCAGATCATCAACTCTTGAGACAGTTGCCTTTACCCCTTCAGAGCCCAAGGCACCAACTGCGGGGGGATTTCCCCGCGGATTCGGCGAATGGCCAGGGTGGCAGCCTGGGCAACCGTTTTCCCCATGATCTGATGGGAGTGAGGGTTGCTGTAAAAGTGAGGCACCACGCAGATGTCGCTTTGCAGCCAGCTCAGCTGGTCGAGGAATTCTTCTCTGCGTTGATGCCCGAGGATGTAGGCGCTCATGTGACGAATCTGGGGCGAGGCGTTCTGGAGCCAGTCTACACAGTCGGACCACTGCGGCCACCCAGGCAGGTGCGTGCCCCCGTTATAAATCAGCACCCTGGCCAAAGAATCATTACCCTCTAAGATCAGATCATTGATGACCTCTACACCCCGCCCCCCAAAGGACTCGTCGCTCGATCTCAAGAGTGACCCAATGGCGTATTTTCTCAGAGCTTCATCTTCAGCGTGAGAGAGGGCTTGCAACTCTCCGATGAGCTCTTCGCGCTCCTCTTGGGAAGGTCGGCAGTAGTCGAAACAATCGCCAGCCAGTATAGCGGCGCCCTCCCGCAGGCGGTGTTCTTGGGAGGCCAACCCTGCGATCGTCAGGCGGTTTGCCCGCGGATTGTGAGTTCTGGTGAGTGAAAGGATGACAATGATGTATAACTCGCTGTTATCGGGTTCAAGCTGGAGCAGGGCGTCGTACAGCTCGTCCTGGTCGATGTGCCAGGCGACGGACGCCACATACTGGCGAGCCTCCGCACTGGCATCCTGAATGAACCCCATCACCAGAGGAGCGGCGGATTTACCGAGTAGAACGACGAGAGAGACCAGGCATTCTTCGCGCAATTCTTCATCCGCCGCATTTTCGTACTGCTTGAGAAGCCAACGAACTATACCGTAGAGCCTTCCATCTCGAATTGCAGAGATGCAGGCGAACTTTAGCGAGCGATCACACTCGGGGCTCATGACGGTGGATTTTATGATTCGCAGCGCCTCCCGCTTCCTGTCCGGGTCCTGGTTGCCTGCCCACACACCAATGGCGC
>JASFVL010000506.1:0-3428 GCA_050049875.1 Anaerolineales bacterium | reverse complement strand
AAACAGCCTCGTAAAACGCGTGTTGGATTCGGCAGGTTACGTAACGGTTGCATTTGAGAACCGAGCCCAAGGACATTTCGACCTTTTCGAGGATATTCACCTATCCCACAACCCTGTGATTCTGGAAAAAATGGACCTGTTGAGCGGGATCAATGAGTTCGAATCGATGGTGATCGATACCTCATTCCTGCGGATTATGGTTGACATGCCCCAGCTTATACCGAAATCCCTGGCTGGTAATATAAGATCCGGTGAATTCTACGAGCATTATTTGCAGACACAATACATGCTCGAAGAATTACCCAATCTTGCGCAATTAGACGAACCCTTATTTGTATTCGCCCACTTCATGATACCCCATGATCCCTTCGTGTTCCTTCCCGATGGTAGTTTTGAGTTCACCGGAGATCAGGGCTCAATTATCGGTTACCGCAATAACGTGGCTTTTATCGACAATCATCTTCCAACAACCTTAGAGAGGATCATTGAAACGTCCGAAGTGCCTCCGGTTATTATATTAATGGGTGATCACGGGCCGACCGGGAAAAATGTTACCCCTGAAATGCGTATGGCGATCCTAAACGCGGTCTATACTGATGAAGCGGTCAAGACCTCCTTCTATGATGAAATAACCCCAGTGAACACCTTCCGGATTCTGTTGAATCATTACTTTGGGAAAAACCTAGAGTTGTTGGAAGACATCAGCTTTCACGCCTACGGGGTCGGAAAGATGAACGAGAGCAACATCATCCCAAATACATGCTCAAAATAGGGATGGGCTTACAAAATCAAAAAAGGAAGACGGACTTCTTCTCCGAAGTTCAGCGATGCTATTTGACCATCGTTTTTGGATAAGTTGCGGTCTAGACAAATTTGGGGAGCATTAAACTGTAAAACCTGGCAGTTCGATCACTTGTCCTTCATGGTCCAAGATGTAATAAGGAAACCATGCTACACCGAATAGGTCCACGAGGATATCCTTTTTATAGGGCTGCACAGGAATTTCTGTAACTTCGTTGGCGATCTCTGACCATTTCTCATTGACTTCTTGAAGTGCGTCCCGGGCTTCAGCCTCTAGATCAACGATATCCTCTTTTATATCCTCAATCGCCTCCTGAGATTCCTCTACATCGGCTTTCGCCCGCTGGGTCATCCTCCGCTTGGAGAGAGACGTGGAAACCCGTCTGCGTCTGCGACCACCGAAGAGACTCAAAATATTCTCCGCGTGGGTACCCATCTCCTCCATTTTGCGTTGGTGCAGTTCAGCTTCGTCCTCGCTCAGCTCGCGCTGCTCGCGTTTCAAACGGTCTTCTAAACGCTCAATCTTTTCTTCAAACGATTCTCTAGCATCCTCCAGTTCTTCCTCCCGGGCATTACGAGCTGCTTCAGAACACAATTTCCTAAACTCAGCCTGAGAAACATCAGGACCGGCATAGACTTTGAGGGTTTCGTTGGCTCTTACGATCACAGTCGTGTTGTGATAGATCCAATCTTCAAAGTCACTTTTCATAGCACGCAAACGCTGAGCATCATCCAGAGGAGAATCTAAGGTTGCATATTTCGCTCCTGAGACGGGCTTCTGATCGAGGAGGTCGGGATCGATAGGATCGTGTAACCACTGTTCCCAACGCAGCGCAGCTCGCCGATCAACATTTAACACTAACGCAGTCTTGGAGGTTTGGTGATTTAAGTTATATTTGCGTTGGAGGACACGAACCTCAGCTTGAGCCAAAAGCACCGGACGGTAATGCAATCCAAGTTTACGAGCAGTACTGAGTAGCTCCCGTTCAGCAGATTTGGCGGACTGACTTAAGGTCAAATTATTCGGTAAGAAGTACTCGTCGATGCGGGCTGGCACTTGGGGACGGGTGGTAGAACCAAGTTTGAGAGCGGCCTCCCTTTCAGGTGGCATTTCAACAGCAGCCGCATCGGGTTGATAGATTTGAGGTCTCTCGATTTGAACTTCTGGCTTTCCGGCAGGCTTAAGAGATTCTGAGACCACCGAAGCTCCTACAAGCTCATTCAAGCCCGGTATTTGAGCTCTGGTGAGCGGACCGGTCAAATAATTCATCGCCCAACGAGTCTTAAAAAGCTGGGGCTCATCTTCATGCACATTATGCAGGAGAAAAACACGCTTATCCAATGTGGAGATGAGATCATCATAGTGACGACGGTCCAATCCAGGAGCGGCTCCTTGCAATCCATCCAACAAACGCTCCTTGTCTTGATCGGTTTGCAACTTGCCGACGAACCAGGAACCGGCATTGGAGAGCGCCTTGTAATCGATATCTACGGGATTCTGGGTGACCAGCACCTGACCTACCCCAAAGGCTCTAGCCATTTTAAGCATGCGCAGCATGGGTCCCTTAGAGGGCGGGTTACTGACTGGGGGTAGATAGCCATAAATCTCGTCGAAATAGAGAATTGCTCTCAATGAGGTGGACCCAGCCTGAGCGCGCATCCAGGTCTCAACGGCAGCATAAAGCAGCGTGACGAAGAACATGCGCTCGGCATCGGGGAGATGCGCGATGTAGAAAACGCTGTGACGGGGACGCCCTTCGGGAGTATAGAGCAGGCTGGGAATCTCCAAAGGTTGACCCTCGATCCAGGAACTAAAAGTGGGTGCAGCTAAGATGTTGTTAAGCAACATCGCCAAATCGAAACGTTCCTTTTCTGGAAAGAAGGTGTCCACATCGAAAACGCCCAGCTTATCGAAGGGTGGGTTTTGAGTCTTAAGGATCAACTCACCAAGATCAAGATCCATTCCCTGGCTCCAGGCTTCTTCAAAGATATTGCTAATAAGAATATGTTCACGCGATTGAACTGGATCGATATCCTTCAAACCAACCAAACCTAAGATGGCGGTAACAGTTCCGGAGATCTTCTCGCGCAAGGCTTCTCGGTTTGTCTCCCAGGGAATTTCGGGTGCTTTGAGGGACGCTAGAATACTGACAGGAATACCAGCGTTGGAGCCAGGCGTATATACAGCAAATTGAGCAGCATTTTGAAGCGCGGCCAGTCGTTCGGAGTCAATATCCCATTGAGTAAGGCCTTCGGTCCATAGTTTGGCAGCATCCTGAGCTGCACGTTGAATAGATTTTCCCTCCCGGCGAGCTTCATCAGGATTGACCCAAGGTTGGAAGTCGCTGGGCAGCAAATCAGGGAAGTGCAGAAGCGTATTGGTCATATCTCCCTTCGGGTCAATCATCAAAGCTGGGATACCCTGTAGAGCAGCCTCCTCTAACAGATCAATGCACAGTCCGGTCTTCCCTGAGCCGGTCATCCCCACAACCACCGCGTGGGTGGTCAAATCATCAGGGTCATAAAGCAACGGCTGTTTGGTGGTCTCATTCTTTTGATGATCATAGACACGTCCGAGATAATACTTTCCATTGGTATTGATCATATCAATCTCCAAGATAAGAAAT
>JASFVL010000504.1:0-3434 GCA_050049875.1 Anaerolineales bacterium | reverse complement strand
TCTGGGGTAAAGATTCATCTTAATACCGAAGTGGAGACCATTGGAGGTGTGGTTGGAAATTTCAACGCCTTACTTACTGATGGAACTGATCTTCAGATCGGCGCGATTATTATCGCCACTGGTGCTGGAGTATATCCCGTTGAAGAGCTGGGCTCCCATGAAAATGGATATACTAAATTCGTGTCCGGTGACAAAGACTCGCATAAAATAATCACCAATCTGGATTTGGAACAAAGACTCGCAAAAAACCTTTCAATCGATGGATCACGGATAACCTTCATATCCTGTGTGGGTTCCCGACAGGGGAAAATGGGATGCTCGCGATACTGTTGTACATCTATGATCCAGCAAGCTTTGATATTAAGACAGATGGGGAAAAAGGTCCGGGTAGTCGGAAAGGACATCCGTACATACAGCCGTCAAGCTGAAGAATTATACGAGCGTGCCATGCGAGCTGGAGTACAGTTCTTCCGTTATGACACTGATCAGCCTCCACAAGATTCCATCATAATAGAGAACGGTCACGTTCTAACCTACGATCACTTGCTGGGTGCCGACATAAGTATCCCCACCGACCTGACAGTTTTAGTACTTGGCCTCACCCCAACCAAGGACGAACTCGCAGAACAGCTCAAACTCTCTCGCAGCGAAGACGGTTTTTATATGGAACTGCATCCGAAACTTGGGCCTGTTGAAACAGCCTCTCAGGGTATCTACTTGGCTGGGGCTGCTCAAGGGGCAAAGGATGTGCGTGAGTCCATAGCTCAAGCCATGGCCGCAGCCGCTAAGGCCGGTGCTTTGCTCTCTCGGGGTGAGATTGAAAAAGAACCACTGACCGCTCAACTCATCCCTGATCTATGCAAAGGATGCATGCGCTGTGTACGCGTCTGCCCCTTTAGCGCCATAGAACAAATCGGTGAGCCAGGTGATATTGGATCTGTGCAAATCCTTGATGCAGCCTGTATGGGCTGTGGCACCTGCGCAGCAGAATGCAACTTTGACGCAATCGTAATGCCATACTTCACCAAAGAGCAAATTATTGCCCAAGTAGACGCTGCCCTCGCTGAGAACCCTGCCGAAAAGTGTTTGGTTTTCACTTGTAATTGGTGCTCTTATGCGGGTGCTGACCTTGCGGGGATAGAAAAACGTCAATACCCAACGTCTTCCCGCATTATCCGCACCATGTGTTCAGCTCGTTTCGAAGAGGATTTTGTCGCTCACGCCTTCGATAAAGGCGCGGGGGCAGTTCTTATAACCGGATGCCGTTTAACGGAAACAGGATCCGATTGCCATTACAACTATGCGAACAAGTTTACACAACAGCGTTTTAATCGATGGCAAAAGAAATTCAAGCGTAAAGGCATCGAACCCGAGAGACTCCAGCTGCGCTGGATCTCAGCTGCTGAAGGTAAAGAATTTGCTGAAAAACTTTTTGAAATGGATCAAGTGGTGAAAAAGGAGTTAGATAATGCCCAATGAGCGTTACGTGATCGACGATCAAATCTGGGAAAAGCTGATCGATTTGACAGATGGTGCAGCTGCAATTTGTTTTCAATGCGGTGTATGCACTGCAACCTGTCCTTGGGGTTTGGTCCGAGATGATACGCTTTCAGTTCGTTCCCACATCCGCAGGGCGCAATTGGGGATTAATAATGGGGATCCATCATTGTGGTTATGCACTACTTGTGGACAATGTGAGGCTTATTGCCCTCGAGGAGTAAACATCGCCGAAGTCTTTCGCGGGCTCCGATATGTAGCTTGGGAACGTAACCAACCTCACCATGGATTGCCTACATTGTTATGGTCAGTATATTGGAATAACAATCCTTGGGAACAACCCCCTTCATACAGGATGGGTTGGGCAAAGAACGTCGATCTACCACGATTTGACCATGAAAGTCATGAGATTTTGTATTATGTCGGCTGCACTCCCTCTTATGACACCCGGGCACAAAATATCGCTCTTGCATTGCTGCGGTTGTTCAACGCAGCAAATGTCGCTTTTGGTGTACTAGGAGAATCTGAACCTTGTTCAGGGGAGGAGATCCTTAGTGTGGGGCATAAACCCTACTTTAGAGAAATTGCGGAGACCACAGGGCGAGTTTTTAAGGAATCAAACGTCTCCAAAATTGTAACCTCAGATCCACATAGCTATGATGCTTTTCGAAACCATTACCCAAGTCTAGAGCAAGATCAGATCTCACCCTCTCATTACACACAATTCCTGAATCACTTGTTGGAATCAAATCGGTTGAAATTTAGAAAAGCCTTTGATCGCAAGGTCACCTTCCATGACCCGTGCTATCTAGCCCGTCACAATAATGAGACCGATTCACCCCGGCGAGTGCTCTCGGCAATACCGGGATTGGAATTTGTCGAGATGCAGAATATTGGCATCGACACACTATGTTGTGGGGGTGGAGGTGGTCGAATGTGGTTGGAGACGGAGGCTGGAGAGCGATTTTCCGATTTACGGGTTGAGGAGGCACTTGATTGCGGGGCTCAGGTGATCGCAACAGCTTGTCCTTACTGCATTTCCTGCTTGGAAGATAGCGTTAAAGCAAACCGACATACCGATCTAGTTGTCATGGACATCGCTGAAATCGCTGCCTTATCGATCTGAATTCTATCTGAATCAATAATTGAAATACTCTATTTATTGGTATCTCTGAGCTTTGTTGGTAATTCTAGGGGAAGCCGAAACCGGGATATGGTAAAAATTAATGTATGCGCTTCCTTCATAAGTTGTTTAGAAACAAAAATCTTCCCGGATATACCAACAGAGCAAGGAGGATTTCTAGTTTTATTCAGCCTTGGCTTTATAAAGGCGACAGAGTGCTGGACTTCGGGTGCGGAAATCTTCTGATCGGAAAAACCCTTAAGAACCGAATTGATGTAAAAGTAGTTGGGGTGGATGTCATCGATGTGAACAAAACGGATTTGCCTTTTACAGTATATGATGGTGAAGTTATCCCGTTTGAAGAAAATAGTTTCGATGTTACTTATGCAGCGTTTATATTCCATCACACCACTAATATCAAAGCGTTGTTAACTGAATGCACCAGAGTAACAAAGCGTCGTATTCTTGTACTTGAGGATGTTTACAGCAATGAATTTGAGTTGCAGGTAACGAAATTATTAGATCAAGTCAATCTGCTAACTTCATCGGATATGAATATACCTATGAATTTTATGAAAGAAGCTGAATGGGTATCAACATTCAATCGTCCCGATTTGAAGCTGGTTGAATCTCATAATATCCGTCCAATAGCTATTCGGCCAACTAGACACCGCCTATTTGTGATTGATTTACTTTAGAACAGCAGACATCAGTAATCCTCACATAGATAACCCATGATGACATCCGAAGAATCGGGTCACCTCATCCTATTAACCGGTCCTTCTTGCGTTGGGAAAACCCCTCTCGTTGAATC
>JASFVL010000505.1:0-3434 GCA_050049875.1 Anaerolineales bacterium | reverse complement strand
TGTAATGATCAACAACAAATTGATGATTGAGCCAGAGATCTGCAGCGAAAGGCTGCTTAATACCACAGCAATGGATGCTGTTGGCGAATTCAGAAATATATGTCTTGAGACGCTGATCACTCGGTATAATTGCCTCCATCAAAACCGAGAGGAGGTGTGCGATGTCCTTGCAGCCAGAGGATAACTTCGAGATCCCAGAACACACGGTTGAGGTAGCCCAAGCAGCCTTTCCACAAGGCAACGTCTACATCCAGATGCGGGATGAGCTGGGCCTGCTCTTCAAAGATGAGCATTTTGCGGATTTGTATCCAAGACGCGGGCAGCCGGCGGAAGCACCCTGGCGGTTGGCTTTGGTGACCATTATGCAGTTTGCGGAGAACCTGACCGATCGCCAGGCGGCCGATGCCGTGCGAAGCCGCATCGACTGGAAATATGCCCTGGGACTGGCGTTGACGGATGAAGGTTTCCATTACTCGGTGTTGAGCGAATTTCGCACCCGCTTGGTGGAAGGGGAGGCCATTCATCTTCTGTTTCAGCGCATGCTGACGGTGTTTGCTGAACAAGGCCTGCTCAAAGTGCGGGGAACTCAACGGACCGACTCGACCCACATCCTGACAGCCGTGCGCGTGCTCAACCGGCTCGAAATGGTGGGGGAGACATTGCATCATACGCTGAATGTACTGGCTCAGGTGGCGCCCGATTGGCTGCAGGCTCAAGTTCCCGAAGCGTGGTTCGAACGCTATGGCCAACGCTTTGATGAAAACCGGCTGCCTAAAAAGGAAAAGGAGCGACTTGCATTAGCGATGACCATCGGCCAGGATGGTATTCATCTCTTAACGAAGATCTATGCGGAGGAAGCTCCTCCCTTTCTGCAGGAGATCCCAGCAGTCGATCTGCTGCGGCAGATCTGGGTGCAGAATTTCTATCTCGAAGAAGAGACTGTTCACTGGCGGGGAGCAGACGACCTGCCCCCAGCCAGCCTGATGATTATCTCACCCTATGACCCTGAAGCGCGGTACAGTTCCAAGCGGGAAACCCATTGGAGCGGCTACAAGGTCCACCTGACGGAAACTTGCGATCCGGACACACCCAACCTGATCACCAATGTGGAGACCACCATCTCGACTGACCAGGATAACATGGTTGTGGACCGCATCCATGGCACATTGAAGGATCAACAAACTTTGCCCAAGCAACATATCGTGGATGCTGGGTATGTCTCAGCGGACCTGTTAGTCGAAAGCGAAGAAGGGTATGGCATCGATCTGCTGGGTCCGGTACGCCCGGATGTCAGTTGGCAGGCTCGGGACGAAGACGCCTTCGACATTACCAAATTCATCATCGATTGGGAAAGCGAAGTGGTCTTCTGCCCGATGGGTAAACGCAGCCGCTATTGGAGCCCTGCCAAAGGCCCGCGAGGGCAACCCACCATTCAAGTGCAGTTCAAGCACAGCGATTGTTTAGTTTGTGCTACCCGAGCTCGCTGCACGCGGAGCAAATCATCCCCCCGTGGGTTGACCTTGCAGCCCATGAAGCGACAACTGGCTCTGCAGAAAGCCCGCGCCCGAGAAAAGACACAAGTTTTTAAAGAACAGTACGCCAGGCGTGCTGGTGTGGAGGGCTCCATCAGTCAGGCGGTGGACAAACTGGACATGCGTCGCAGTCGCTACCGAGGCATCGCCAAGACTCATTTGCAGCACGTCATGACAGCTTCGGCGATGAACCTGATGCGGGTGATGGACTGGTTATCGGGAAGGCCTCGTTCAAAGACACGGGTAGCCCCTTTCGCTGCCCTGGCGCCCTCCACGTGAATTCGCCAACAGCATCTATAGTGGTGTAAAAACGATTGACAAAAAAGGTCATCCTGTGCTTCCATATGGTTGAGAAAAACCGAAAAGGAGGCACAAGATGACTGACCCTACTATAGCACTTAAACAGCACCTTATCAACATAGGAATGGATGATGACGCCGATTTTCTGCGCCAAGGTGTACAACTGCTCAGCCAGATGCTGATGGAATTGGAAGTTGACCAGCAAGTTGGCGCCAGCAAGTATGAGCGAACGCCGGAACGCAGCAATTACCGCAATGGCTACCGGGGACGCACTTGGGAAACCCGGGTTGGAGATGTGAAACTGGCGATCCCCAAACTGCGCAAAGGCAGTTATTTCCCCAGCTTGTTGGAGCGCCGCCGGCCAGCGGAGAAAGCCTTGTTGGCGGTGGTTCAGGAAGCCTATCTGAAAGGGGTAAGCACCCGGAAGGTCGATGCCCTGGTAAAGGCCCTAGGACTGTCGGGCATCGACAAAAGCAAGGTATCGCGGATCTGTAAAGACCTGGATCAGGCGGTAGAGCAGTTCCGTAACCGCCCTTTGCAGGAAAGCTATCCTTATCTGTGGTTGGATGCGCTGTACCTCAAAGTGCGTCAAAACCATCGGATTGTCAGTCTGGCTATGGTGATCGCCATCGGCGTGGATGAGGATGGCGAACGGCACCTGCTGGGGTTCGATTTGGGAGGCAGCGAAGATGAGGCCTTCTGGCTGGCCTTCCTGCGTTCGTTGATCCAACGAGGCGTAAAAAGCGTGCAGTTGGTCATCAGCGATGCCCACGAAGGCTTGAAAAACGCCCTCAATCAGGTCTTTAGCGGAGCCAGCTGGCAGAGGTGTCGCGTACACTTTATGCGCAACCTGCTGGCGAAGATCCCCCACCGGGATAAGGCCGCCGTAGCTGAGGCGGTCCGCCTGACCTTTGAACAACCCAGCCGCCAGAGTGCTGAATTCCAGCTTCAGCAGTTGGCGGAAAAACTGGGCATGGTCTATCCGGACGCAGCCACCTTGCTGGCAAAAGCCGAACAGGATATTCTGGCATACAAGTTGTTTCCCAAAGAGCATTGGCGGCGGATCCATTACTCTGTATGCCTGCGGCGATCGACAAACCTTCTAGAACGCGTCAACAAGGAGGTCAAACGTAGAACCAAAGTGATCGGTGTATTTCCGGATCGACCCTCGGTCATCCGGTTGGTCGGATCGATCTTGAACGAAATTGACGATGATTGGCGTGCATCACAACGTCGATACTTCAGCCAGAAAAGCATGTCTCTAATTACCGATCCAGAGATGGCTGATGATGACCAATCATCGATGTTCTTGGTTGAGCTGACTACTAACATCAACTCGGAAGCACAAACGAATTTACACCATTGACAAAGACACTAACTCTGTTTCATGATTACAATATTTTCTGGTAAGAATTCTAAATATCAAAGTATATGTTATCGGGTAAATAGATTTGATCAAGATGGAAGGTTTGAATATCGTTGGGTATTGTTCTACTCAATTGTCTTGATGTTATTCACAACTCTGCCATACCTGATTGGCTACATTTCTCAAGGAGAAGATTGGTATTTTACAGGATTTTTATTCGGTGTTGATGACGGCAA
>JASFVL010000503.1:0-3439 GCA_050049875.1 Anaerolineales bacterium | reverse complement strand
AAAGCATTTTTCAAAAGACCTGTTGATTTGTTTGGAAAGGTACTGTTTGGGCAGCTAATTCCGATTAGAAACCGCCTGCCCTTGCGTTACCGAATAGAAATGCGCTGTGGTTGCGCAATAATAAGGTGATAGGCGTATCACCCCCCAACTTCTTTGGTTTTTTGAATTGTCAGGTGGTGTGTTTGATTTTGGAGATCACTTCGTGTCTCCCCGATTTCTTCTCTTACGCCAGTTGGCATATCGAGATGACAAGTGGACCCAGGGAAGTGAAAGTGATATTCGCGCGCTCTCAGCTTTTTTGAGGGATTCCTTAAGACTTTCAGCATCGTGGAATGGAGGTAGGAGCAAAGTCGCTCTGCCAAGTTCAAAAGTGGTGTGAGCGTCGGAGCCAATGGTCCCTAATAAATGATGCTTTCGGGCGAAGTCTTGGGCACGATGATTGAACCCTGGCCACAGACAGCGTGCGTTGAAAGTCTCTATTGCATCGATATAGGGTAGGATTTGTAATAAGACAGGTAATCGCCATGAGCCCTTGCGAAAACGGTCAAATGGGTGGGATACGCTGATGAAAGCCCCTTGGTCCCGCAATTGTGTGATGGTTTCCATCGGATCTTGGTATGGAGGAATGTTTCTTTTAACAAAAAATGCCAGGAGTTCCCCCTCGGTGGTCATGATCTCTTCACCAATGATCACCCTTCCGGGATTTATTTCTTTGGCTTCCAAACCCCCCAGTATGGTGTTGTGGTCCGTGACCATGACCCGGTCAATCTTTTTTCGCTGGCATGTATTGATTAATTTATGAGGCGAAGTCAGACAGTCTTTAGAGTAATTCGTATGGCAGTGAAATTCGGTACGTAGCATGATAGACAAGACGACCAGATCGATTTCTTAGGGGTTTGGAGAATGAGCGCTGTTTACTTGATTACCGATCCCTAGCAAGTCCTTGGAGAACATCCAAGAAACCAATCCCAATCCCACTCCAAACCACAAAGTCGCAAAGCGGATGAGCAAGGTAGCTGCAGCGGAAATGTCTGTCCCCAAACCGAGTAGCAGGGTCAACATCCCGGCGATGGAAGCATCTGCCGCCCCCAATCCACCAGGAAGCGCTGAGACCGCCCCGACGACGGTGGAGAATGATAACACGAACACTGATATCGATAAGGTCTCCCAATTATTAGAAAGACCTAAACCTAAAAGAATAACGTACAAGCCAATCCCTTCTGCTAGCCAGGAGGTGATCCCTAATCCAACAGCTATTAAAGTTGTTTTTGGACGGAATAGAGCAAAGCTGCCTTCGTAAAACTCACGAAGGGAGTTTGCAAAGCGTTTGACTAGCGGAAGACGTGAACCGAAATCTAAAAGACCCAACGCTAAAGGTCTGATTTGGGAGATGATGATAACCCCTAACATTGAGGCCAGCACGATTGCGAAAACTGGCCAGTAACGTGGATAAGTAATCACACCTGATGTGGAAAGCGTTAATACGCCTAGCCCGTCGCTGATGCGTTCTGCCAACACAACTGAGATGCCCCGAGCAACAGGTATGCCAGTCATTTTATTAAGCCATAGACCTTTAAGAGCCTCGCCTACTTTCCCAGGGGTGACCGCTAGCGGGAATCCGGCAACAAAGAGGCGGCTGCTTTCAGGGATAGTTAACTCCCGTACCCCAATTTGCTTGAGATAGTAGTGCCATTTTATAAATCGAAGGGTGTAGTTGAACAAAGTGAGCAGCAAGACCACCGGGTAGAGAGTCCAATGAAATTTAAATACTTGCTTACTGACTTGACGAAGGTCTCCGACCAGGATCAAACCGATAAGCACAATAAAGCCGAAGATCAACCCAGATATCAGACGACGGGTAAGGATTTTAGAAGGATGCTCAACGGACATTTTTGAGGCGTGATAGAGTTGATGTTATGATTGGTGATGTTTGAGGGATTGGCTTTTTCCCGTTGATCTCGAGACTATTCTTTTTGTTTTCCAATAAAGTAGCTCAATCCCACGAGTGCTGCTGCCAGCATGGTTAGCCCTACTACAGCTTGAGTTACTGTTTTCGGTTCCATCCCCGGCATAACCACCTCACCATCACCGTATTCTTTGAAAAGTTGCCCCCATTTTGATTGCAAAGCGGCTTCTACCCGTTTGCGTCCTACGAAAGGATACCAATATACATTATGATAGAAGTTGCTTGCGAAATACGACCAAGGCACCAATGGGCTTTGGAGAAGAACCTTTTCTAACGGTTTCAGAGGACCGTGATAGATTGCTTTTTGACCACGGCTTGCAAATGTGTCCTCTTGCACGAACCTCCAGGGCTTCTCCTGCTCGATATCATAACCGGCAATATCGATCTGCCGTGGATCACCGACCCCGAGACCCGCTTCGTGAGCTAAGCGGATAAAGCGAATGTAAAGCGGGTCAAAGCCTTGTAGTTTAGCCGAAACTGCATCAATAGCAACCTGATCTGATGATGCAAGCAAGATGTCTTTCTCATGCCAGCGCATAGCTCTTGGACCTGGACCGTCGCCCGCGAAAGTCCCATCCATGACCGCGAAGATTCCAGGATGAATCTCCTGCTGAATGGTCAATAGGTCCACTAATGTGTCGTGGATGACTGCGTGGGTCCAATGCCGGTGCCGGTGCAGGAGGCCACCAAAAGCGTTCTTCATCGCCCCTGTAATGGTTGTAAATACGTGTGTCTTTATTGTGGGCAGGTGAATGATATTGATACCGAGTAGGGCTTTAGGGATAAATATTCCGTTTGGATAGACTTTATCAAGCACAAGTAGAGGACGGGATTTAGGTGTGTACTCTACCCACTCAAAATCTTGGTTGTATAGATAGAGACAGGGAACGGCGTAGGTATCCGTGACGAATTTGTGTTTGTTGTTACGTTCGCCGTCCTCAGTGTTGACCACGACTGTATCGTTGTGTATACCAACAAGGTCATGATAATCAGCTCTGTGCAAGGTTCTAATCACACCCTCGAGCTGCCAAGGGGTCGTTGAACAAGCCGGATACCAGGTTTGCCATGAGATATTGATCTTCAACCCCGTTTTGACATCTCTGGGTAAGGCGGATTCAAAATCCGCCAGATTCATCAATTTATCTATATCCTCCAAAATTGTATCCGGAGATGTCTTTAGAACAGATACTTTACCTTTGCCAGGAAAGTCGGTCATTATGTTTCTTCCTTTACTTGGTATTATGTTTCTTGATGAAATTCCGATTGTGTTTCAGTTTTTCTGTAACTTGCGGGTTTCACTCGCAAGTTACAGAAAAATCACTGCATAATCGAAATTCCGTCATGCGCTATAAGGATACTACATCTATTTTAACAAAGCCCCATTCAAAATGGAAAGGTTAATGGTCTGATTTGGATTTTCCGCCCTTTTGGTTTACAATAATGTCGTGGTGGGAGGCTGCTGCTTGATAGTTA
>JASFVL010000502.1:0-3444 GCA_050049875.1 Anaerolineales bacterium | reverse complement strand
CTTGGGGTAGCACGACGCCCAGGTCCACCGCGCCGCGCGCCACTGCCTCCTGCAGTTCATCACCCGAGGAGTATTCTTTTAGAATGATGGAGTCCATCGTTTTCGCGGAGCGCGATAACTGCGAGCTACCCTGGTCGGCGAGACCCAGTTTGGGCTTGCCTAAGAACAACGTACCGAAGAGCAGTGAGATCACCAGCGATATTGCGATGGGGATCACCACCGCGAAGATGAAAATGAAATTCTTGGAGCCGTGCACCAACTCCTTCCCTAAGAGCACTCCAATGCGTCGAATGTTCATTGAAATTTCCTCCTCAGAACAATGATCCCCAGTCCCAAAATTGCCGCGGCGTAAGCCAGTAGGATCAGCAAGTTGTCCCAGTTCGCCTCCCAGCCCTGGTTGAAGTTAGCAGCCTGGTAGATGGTGTCCACCAGATAATAAGAGGGAATCACCTTGACCCAGCCAGTGAGCGTGCCGGGAAAGATGACCCCGATGGCGGGGATGCTCAAGATTAGGATGGCGAAGACGCCCCAGCCCATGACGGACATCAAATCCTTGCCCCACGATGCCAGCAGGAATCCAATCCCGGTCACCAGCAGCCCTGCCAACAGTAGGGTGGTCAGGATGAGTGCGGGTTGCTGGCTTAATCCGCCAGTCACTGCCATGAGCAGGGCTGCTTGGAAAGCGGATAAGCCCACGCCGGCAATCCCTTTTCCCAGGAAAAGACCCTCCACCCGCATTGGGGTGACCAGCAAAGCTTGCAGGGTGCGTCCTTCGATTTCAGCGCTGATCAGGCTGGCTAACCCCATCGTTTCCATCACCAGAGCGAAGACCGCGATCAAGGGCAGCAATCGCTCGCGCACAGGAATTTGCATCCCCGCCAGATCCCTACCCAGGATCACTTCATTGAACTCTATGTTGAGCGTCTGACCGCTCATTGTAAAAACCAGTTCTTGAATCAGGATGGTGTAAGCCTCCTTCAGCTCGGAGGGGAAATCGGAGGGGAAATAGACCCAGCCTTGGGGCCGCTCTCCGGCGCCCAGTTGGGCGCTCAGGTCCGAGGGTAAGGCTATTCCTAGATCATATAGGCCTCCTGACACGGCCTGGGCGAGGGCCTCCTGCGAGCTCACTTGGTGGAGGATCAAGCCCTCTTCCCTTTCCATCTCCTCCATTATGGAGGGTGGCAGCGGGGGGCCGAGATAACCGAACTCCACCACTTCGTCGACCGAACTGGGCATCAAATAATATATGACTGAGTAAGCCACCAGCATCAGGACGCTGATCACGGCGAGGAAGCGGTTGCGGAAGAAGAGGGACAGGTCCTTGACAACCAAAGTGCTCACGATGCGCCAGTTCATTAGGTCAGTCCCTCCCCGGTGATGCGGATGAAGATGTCCTCCAGGCTGGCCTCTTTGCTGTGCAGGGTGACGACCTGCTCGCGATCGAAGAGCTCACTCACGGCTTTAGCCGTCTCTGGTTGGTCGAGAACGATCTCGCGGTCCTCTAGATTCCCTTCAGTTCCCATCACCTGTGCCTGGACTGCCCGCTCGCCGTACTGCTGCTTGAGATTGTGGGGCGTGTCCAAGGCCACGATTTTGCCCTGGTGGATGAAAGCCACCCGGTCGGAGAGCTTGTCCGCCTCCAGCATATCGTGGGTGGTCAGGAAAACGGTCGCCCCGCGCTGGCGTTCTTCCTGGATGATGTCGCGAATCGCTTCCGCCGAGACTGGGTCCAACCCTTCAGTCGGCTCGTCCAAGAAGAGGATCTGGGGGCGGTTGACCAGGGAGCGGGCCACCATCAGGCGCTGCCGCAAGCCTTTTGAGTAGCTCTCCACCCGGTCGCGCTCCCGTCCAGCCAGACCGACCCTGCGCAAGAGGGCATCGGCGTCGAAGTTTTGAACACCGAAAAGACGGGCGAACAGATTGAGGTTTTCTTCAGCGCTCATGTCCTCGTACAGGTTGGTGCGCTCGAAGCACACCCCGATGTGGGCTTGTACGCCCTTGGGGTTTTTCGCCACGTCCAGACCCAAGACCATCGCTTTGCCGCCCTTGGGCTTCAGCTGTCCCGTCAGCATTTTGACGGTCGTAGTTTTGCCAGCCCCGTTGGGGCCCAGGAAGCCCATGATTTCTCCCTCCCCTACGTTGAAGTTGATCCGGTCTACCGCGGTCAGGGTGTTATATTGATAAGTGAGATCTTGTGCGACGATTGCGTCTTTGTTCATCATGTCTCCTGGTTGGATCGTTTTGTTGGCTGCCTTGTGCCGGTAAAAACGACAGGTTTTTCGTTCAGTTGTTGTCCTGGTCCTTGAGCAAAATTATCTCAGCGCGTTGAATCGTCTCGCTTTCGATTTGCCGACGCAGCCCCTCCCGATTCGATCTGGACGTTTGAAGGAACAACATGGCGTGCTTCCAGACCTCCTCGCGCCAGAATCGAATCAGTTGCGAGGTCATCCACTCGTCCAGCGGGCCGAGCAATTTGTCCAGGATGTCCATCGACGGTCTCCAGTGCTCCACCACGTTGTCCTGGACAGCGTCAACGGTCTGCCCAATGATGTCGTTGACGTGGCAGTGATCGAAGTAGCGTATCTCTCGACCTGCTTCTGTCAGCTCTACCCACTCCGGTTCGAGCATCTCCGTCAGGGTCAGCACTAAGTCATAATTGATGTGCGCGTTGATTCCCAGAAGTAGGTTTTGCAGCACCATTGTGCTTGGTTCGCGAGCAGCGTTGTGGGTGATCCGCCACACCGCTGGAGCCTGGGTGGCGTTTTGTTCGTAGGCGTCCAGCGCTTCGAAATAATACTCGGCGAAGCGCTGTAAGAGGGCGTTCACCCATTTTGGATCGTTGAACTCGCCTGTTTCGATCGCTTTCAGCATGTTGCGGGTCATCAACGTGTAGCAATCCAAGAAGATCGCCCGTCGATCCGAGGCTGTCTCCCACTGCTGGACTAAGCTCTGCATGCGGTCTGTGACGGATTTGTGGTTTAACATGGAATGCTCAGCTTATGGGCAGGCCCTCACGCCTTGTGTTGGGGCGCGGAAGGACTCAATCCCGCAGAGAGAACTCCGCCCACAACGGGTAGTGATCCGAGATGCGCCAGGAGAGGGCGACTTTGCTCAAATCCAGGGATTTGAGAGTGAACTGGGTGAAGTCAAAACTACCTCCTTGCATGTAGCGCATCGAAAGGGCCGGAAGGTTGTTTTTGCCGGTGAACCAGGCGATTTGGTCGTAGAATTTGGGCTTCTCGGGGTCGCTGAAAATCGTGCGGGGAATTAGGTTCAGATCCAGGGGAGTGTGCAGCCCCGTTGAGACGAAGGCGTCATACAGTTCGTCCCCCTGACGGTCGATGTTGAAGTCGCCCAGGGCGATCAGGTTATGCCCCCAGGCGTTGATGTCGCAGCCCCACTCTGCCATCCACTCGGCAATGGCTTTGAGTTCAGGAATGCGCT
>JASFVL010000501.1:0-3448 GCA_050049875.1 Anaerolineales bacterium | reverse complement strand
AGGAAAGGACTCGTTGAGTATCTCGGCGCCCTGCACGGTGATCACTTTTTCTGCCCCTAACCCCGCTACCGCCAACGCCATCGCCAGGCGGTGATCGCCATGAGCTTTAACCAACCCACCAATTGGCGGGGTGTTCCCGGCGAGGGTGAAGCCGTCGGGTTGCTCTTGCACTGCCACACCCAGGGTTTTAAGCTCGTTGCACAGGACGGCGATGCGGTCGGTCTCTTTGTAGCGCAGTTCCTGCGCCTCCCGGACTGTGGTCTTACCAACGGCGAAAGCGGCTGCCACGGCGAAGGCGGGGAATTCGTCGATCATGCGCACCACCAGTGGCCCTGAAATCTGAATACCCTTCAAGCGGCTGGCGCGAACGTGCAGGTCACCAACGGGCTCACCACCCTGATCGCTTTGAGGCACGATATCGATATCAGCGCCCATCTTTCGCAGGGCGTCTAGCAAACCTGTACGGGTGGGGTTGAGGCCCACTTCTCGGATAACGATCTTCGATCCCGGGGTGATCAAAGCGGCGACGATCAAGAACGCCGCCGATGAGATGTCGCCGGGGATGCGGATGCGTAGAGGCAGCAGAGATTGGGGGTCGGCGGAGGTCAGGGTGACCACAGCGTAAGGTTGCAGCCCTTCCCGGGTTGATAGCGCCTGCCCATTTACCTTGTCATGGTTGATGGCTACGTCCATGCTTTTTAACATGCGTTCGGTGTGGTCCCGGGAGGGACCGGGTTCGTATAGGGTGGTGGTGCCGTTGGCGGCCAGCGCCGCCAAAAGCAGGCAGGTTTTGAGCTGGGCGCTGGCCACGGGCAG
This sequence comes from Anaerolineales bacterium, assembly GCA_050049875.1. Lineage (GTDB taxonomy): Bacteria > Chloroflexota > Anaerolineae > Anaerolineales > UBA11858 > JASFVL01. The sequence continues at coordinate 2,632 of JASFVL010000501.1, read as the reverse complement.
ATGGTAATCCAACGGTCGCAGTCGAGAATCTCGGCTTTGCAATTCCAGGGGAGCGCGCCCCTGAGTGGCTTGGATGGGCACACCCATTTGGCGTAGCGGTTGGACGATGCGGCGCATCGGGCGCTTACGCAGCCCAGGTGAGCCATCCAGTACGGCGGGGATGCCCGCGGCGGCTAAGGCACCCGCTAGCAGGCGCATGGTGGTGGCTGAGTTGCCGCAGTCGATGGCGCCACTCGGCGCATGCAGGCCGGGGAGACCGGCGCCTTGCACGCTCAACTTTGTGCCCTGCAGTTCCCAAGGCACGCCCAACGCTGTGAGGGCGTTCAGCATCGCCCGGCTGACGCCCGCCACCAGTAAGTTCTCGATAACACTTTGCCCGTTTGCCAGAGCGGAGAACAAGATTGCCCGGTGGGAGATGGATTTGTCGCCCGGGAGAACCACATTTCCCTGCAGGGCTTGTCCAGGTGCAGCGGTGAGTTTCATATTCGATCTCGGGTCAGAGTATTGTGGTAGGAGGCTGCATCTTCCAGCAGCGACAGGAGGGAAGCCTGATCTCCGGTTTGAATTACGTCTTCCAAACGGTCCAGTTGGGTACGCAAGCGAGCCAGGGCTTGGAGGATCGTGCCCCGGTTGGTGGTCAGGATATCGCTCATCATGCTTGGGCTGCTCTCCGCCAAGCGGGTCGTGCTGCGGAAGCCCGGACCCACCAGTTTGGCAGCCTCCTGAGGGGTGGCTAAGGCCAGGGCGCTGGAGAGCACGTAGGGCATATGGCTGGTAGCGGCCACCCAACGATCATGAGTCGGCGCATCCAGCCAAAGTGGGTTTGCGTCGAGCGCCCGCACCAGAGCCTCGCTGAGGGCACGAGCGCGCGGGGAGGTGCGCTCCAGGGGTGTCAATGCGAAGGGCGCATGGCGATATAGGTCAGCGCTGGCGTGAGCCAACCCGGACGTTTCCTTGCCCGCCATGGGGTGCCCACCGATGGGATCGAAGCGGGGTGGCAGCGCGGCGTAGGCTTTGCAGATGTGCGCCTTGGTCGAGCCAAGGTCAAGCACGACCGCCGGCTCTGACATCCAACTGGGCAAATCATCGATCAGCTGCAGAATTGCCCCCACCGGGGCAGCCAGCACGATCAGGTCCGCCCGATCTAATATAGGAGTGGGATGGGCGAAGATTTGATCGACGACCTTTTGGCGCTGTGCCAGTGCGCGGGTGTCCGGGTCGGGATCCACCGCCAGGAGCGTTCGGACACGACCTTTCAGCGCCAGTGCCAACGATCCGCCCATCAAACCCAGACCGAGAATGGCGAGGTTAATCTTGGATAGATTTTTAAATTCGGGCTCCTCTTCCAAGCCTTGTTCCGTGGTGGGGTGAGAGGCTGAATCTGACATATTTGTGTGCCGTTTATAGGTTGGAAGCCGATTGAATTGTTTTATTTTTTAAAACCAACGCCTCATCGCTGAGTAGTCTCCGTCCCACCGCTTCAGCGACCGCCCGCACCTGTCCAACCATCTCGGCGAAGCGTTCGGGTTTGAGAGATTGACCTCCGTCAGAGAGCGCCTCCTGGGGTCGGGTGTGAACCTCGACGATGAGACCGTCCGCTCCGGCTGCTACAGCGGCGCGAGCCACAGCGTTGACATATTCCCAATGACCGGTGCTGTGGCTGGGGTCCAGGATCACCGGCAGATGGGTCAAGCTCTTGAGCACCGGGACAGCGTTGATGTCCGTGGTATTGCGAGTGGCGGTTTCGAAGGTGCGGATGCCACGCTCACACAGCACAACCTGGCGGTTGCCGTGGGAGAGTACGTACTCAGCTGCCATCAGCAGTTCGTCCATGGAGGCGCTCATGCCGCGCTTCAGCAGCACGGGAAATTGGCTCTCGCCTACAGCGTGCAGCAGGGCGTAGTTTTGCATGTTGCGTGCACCGACCTGCAGCATGTCGGCGTACTGGCTGACCAGCGGAACTTGCTCCGGGGCCATCACCTCGGTGACCACTCCCAAACCGGTCTTCTCACGGGCGTCGGCTAAATATTCAAGGCCTTGTTCCCCAAGGCCTTGAAAGGAATAGGGGGAGGTGCGCGGTTTGAAGGCGCCGCCCCGTAAGAGGTGAGCGCCGGACTGGCGCACCGCCTGAGCTATTTCCAGAATCTGCTCGCGGCTCTCTACCGAGCACGGACCGGCGATCAGGACCACCTCCTTGCCCCCAAAGCAGACTCCATTTAAACACACGCGTGAGTCCCGAGGACTAAACTCGCGGGAGGCCAGCTTAAAGGGCCGCGAGATGGGCACGATGTGACTAACACCGTCCATGTGCAGAAAACGATCCCTGGGTATGGCACGGCTGTCGCCGACCACTCCTATAACAGTGCGCTCTGCACCCTGCGAGAGGTGGGCTTGCGCGCCGTAGGATTCCACCTGTTCAACTACAGCTTCAATATGTGCTGGTTTGGCGTTGGCAGCCATAACGATCATCATGGTGCACCTCCAATAAAAGTATGGGCTGGGGACCCGCTAATCTCCCTTGGAAAGGTTGGGGCGCAAGCGGGCGGCTTCGCCCATATAGACGTGTTTAATTTCGTTCTGCGGCAGGTCGGTGTTCCAGTGGATCAAAACGCGCACGCAGCGCGCTAGGCTC
>JASFVL010000107.1:0-10763 GCA_050049875.1 Anaerolineales bacterium | reverse complement strand
TGCTCCAACTGCCAATCCAAAAACCGAGACACTGCGAAATTCTGTGAGAACTGTGGGAACAGACTCCAAGTCGAGTGCCCTAAGTGTGGTAGCTTGAACCGGCCAGGGGCAAAGTTCTGCGACAACTGTGGCCACAAGCTGGACGAAGGGGAAAAGACGCCGCCCGCGGAACAGCCCTCCCGGAATGCAGTCTCCAAACTCGCATCAAAAGAACAGATTGCCAAAACCGAAGCTGAGCGCCCTGGCCAGGTCACGGAAGGGGAGCGGAGGGTGGTCACGATCCTGTTCTGCGACGTGAAAGGCTCTACCGAGGCGGCAGAGCAGCTCGACCCTGAAGAGTGGACCGAGATCATGAACGGGGCTTTCGAGCACATGATCCAGCCTGTTCACCGATATGATGGCACGGTCGCCAGGTTGATGGGCGATGCGGTGCTGGCTTTTTTCGGCGCTCCGATCGCCCACGAAGACGACCCCCAAAGGGCGGTGCTGGCGGGTTTGGATATCCTCGAAGGCATGCAGGCTTACCGGGAGCGGGTTAAGCGGGATTGGGGCATTGATTTCGACGCCCGGGTGGGGATCAACACCGGTTTAGCCGTCGTCACCAACGTCGGTTCGGAAACGGCAGTTGAATACACGGCCATGGGTGACGCTGTCAATGTGGCTGCGCGCATGGAGCAGACAGCCAAGCCGGGCACGGTACAAGTGTCCGAGAACACCTACCAATACGTCGCCCCGGTTTTCGAGTGGGAAGACTTGGGCGAGATTGAAGTCAAAGGCAAAACGGAGCCCGTCCGTGTCTTCCGCCCCCTCCAGCGCAAAGCCAGACCTGGAAGGGTGGGTACCATCGAAGGGTTAGATTCTCCCCTTGTGGGACGGGCAACTGAATTGGAAAAACTGAGCGCCGCGGTCGATCGGTTGGAGCTGGGCGTCGGCGGTATCGTCTTCATCGTAGGCGAAGCCGGGCTAGGAAAATCCCGCCTGGTGGAAGAACTTCGCCGAACCCTGCTAACTGAGAGCCCTTCCCCGGTAGCTTGGCATGAAACCTCCAGTCTATCGTACGAAACCGGCCAACCCTACAACCTCTTCCAGCGGTTGCTGCGGCGGCGCTGGGACATTCCCGCGAACGCGCCCCCGGACACCGTTCGGGAACGCCTCGCCCGGCACTTCGGGAACCATCCTGAGGAAGAACAAGCGCGGCTACACGGAATTTTTGAGATCTTATTTAACGTGGGTAAGTCCGGAGCGTCCCAATTGGAAGGGCAAACGTTCAAACGGGAGTTATTCAACGCGATGGCCGTCTTGTGGAGACAAGCGCAACCCGCTGTACTTGTTTGTGACGACCTCCATTGGGCGGACCTCGCTTCCATCGAGTTGTTGTTGCACCTGTTTAAAAGCACGGAGCGCGTCTCGTTGTTGGTAGTCTGCGCCATGCGCCCGGATCGAAACAGCCCGGGGTGGGAACTCAAGGAAGCCGCGGCGCGCGATTACCCCCACCGGTACGCTGAAATTTCCCTATCTCCACTGACGAGCGACGATACTAACGCACTGATTGACAATTTGCTCACAATTACTAATCTGCCTGTGCGCTTGCGCCAGCGTATCTTGGCAAAAACAGACGGCAATCCCTTTTTTGTGGAGGAGGTGGTGCGGGCACTGATCGATAGGGAGGCGATCGTGCCGGAAGGGAATGGTGGGAAAACACGCTGGCGAGCGGTGGGGGACATCGACGGAATCGAGATCCCAGGCAACCTACAGTCTATGCTGATTGCTCGCATCGACCAATTGGAGCAGGATGCCCGCCGCATATTGCAACTGGCCTCGGTGATCGGGCGCTCTTTTTACTACCGGGTGCTGGATGCCATCAACCAGTCTATCAGCGCGGTCCATGCTGACATCGACCGGCAATTGATCGCTCTCCAACGAGGGGAGTTGATCCGCGAGGCGGCCCGCGTTCCCGAGTTGGAGTACATGTTCCGCCATTCGCTTACCCAGGAGGCTGCGTACAGCACTATCTTACTGCGTCAACGTCGTGAGTTCCATCGCCAGGTGGGCGGCGCTATCGAAAAGTTGTTCCCCGACCGATTGGAGGAGTTTCATCCGGTGCTGGCACATCACTTTGGGGAGGCAAACGACCCGCGCGCGCTGCGTTACGCGACGCTGGCAGGTGATGACGCCTTCCGGTTGTTTGCAATCCCCGAAGCGTTGGAACAATATTCACGCGCATTAACCCATGCGAAACTCGAGCCTGAATCAGCTGATAGGTTGACACACATTTATCTCCGTCGCGGGCGCTGCCAGGAGTTGCAATCGAATTACTTAAGCGCACTGCAAAATTATGCGGAGATGGGGGACCTCGCGGAGAAGTGGGACGATCAAGCGATGCAGCTGGCCGCCTTGAAGGCGCAAGCGACTGCATACGCCGTCCCTGGCCCAGCGCAAGACGCGCAGATGGGGGAAAAACTTGCCAAGCGGGCCATGACATTGGCGCGCCAATTGAGCGACCGGGAAGCCGAAGCGGAAATCTTGTGGATTTTTATGCTGCTCAGAATTCACTCCGGTTTAAATTTGGAGGGCATCCCCTTTGGGGAACAATCGGTTGCTCTAGCGCGTGAATTGGGGATGCGCCTCCAATTAGCGCACTCGCTGCAAGACCTGGGATTAGCGTATTTGTCAGCGGGTTACCTGGACCGAGCGGACGCCGCGCTTGCGGAAGCGCGCCCACTCTGGGAAAAGCTACAGAATTTGCCCATGCTGGTCGAGAACCAGTCGCAAACCGTCTATCTCAGGGTGATGACTGTCGACTTCGACGAAGCCATCACCATCTCGGAAGAAGCGCTTCGCATTGCACAATCCATCGAGAATGTCTGGGGACAGGCGAACGCGCGCATGTTCGTCGGGCTCGTCCACCTGGCACGCGGGGAGATCGAGCGCTGCCTGCAAACAGCCCAGAGCTTAATCGCCGGCGCCGAAAAAGTCGGCCATCCCGGAAGTATCATTGGGGAATTCTACCTTGCGTGGCTGTATAATCACTTCGGCGCGCACGATCTGGCATTGGAGGCCGCTCAACGCGGCGTCGAAGCATCTACCAGTTTCATCCCTTTTCGTCCCCTCAGCCTGGCGATGCTGGCAAGACAGCGGATACGCGCCGGAGCTTGGGCTCAGGCCGAAAACCTGCTGACGGAAGCTCGCCAGTCGGAAGCGCGACAAACCCTCCAGATGATGGACCTTATAGTAGACTTCGTGACGGTCGAGTATTACCTGGGCAAAGGCGATTTTCCGCAGGCCGAGACATATCTCGACACTTTGCTGGGTAAACTAGACGATTCCGGGGCGCGTTACTTCCTGCCTGACGCCTTGCATCTGAAGGCAACCTCCCTGCGCAAACAGGGAGGCGGTGAAGAGGCTCTTGACATGCTCCGCGAGGCTCGTGCCATCGCAGAGCAGATCGAATCTAAGATCACCTTGTGGCGAATCCTGGCCGAATTGGGGGATGTCGACGCCTCCCGCGAAGTGGTGGATTCCATCGCCGCGGAGATCGCCGACTCGGAGCTTCACAGGACCTTCCTTAGGCACGCAAAATCAATACAGGAATTGCACAGTTGGGGAGCTAATTAGCGAAGCGCACCCCAATGTGCGGGTGCGCTTCTAAGTTGTGTGCCCAGCATGGGCGTTGGCTAGAGGGTGAAAGACCCTTGCGGAGGAGGTGGCACCAACCGCTAGCTGAGGGCAAGGGCATCATTGCGAAGTGATGTCTGAAGGAAGCCGTAGGCAAACCTGCGACCTGAGGAACACGAATCTCATGAGGCTGCGAGGCTGGACGAGTTGGCAACTAACAACGAAGTCCGAGGCGACCAAGAGTCGAAGCAGTAAATGAGGCAGGTGTGCAGGGAAAGTCAAGGCACTTACCTGGGGAGGTCTGTCGCCAGGCCGTGGAAGCGGTAACCCTGGTTGAGAAGCCAGGCTGAGGTGACAGAAGTCAGCAGAGGCCATAATACCATCACCGTCGAGATGGGAAGGGCTGAACATGAAGGAGGCCGAAAATTGAGCAGTTCGAGGGAAGACCGAAGAAAGCAGAAAACCCTGGATAAGGGACCTACTGAACAGACGAAGGGAGTGAAACTTCCGGGAGCTGGACAGAGGGCTGAGGTCGCCCCGGCACGAGGCAAAGAGCAGGCCAGCACAGGGCTGTGGGAGGCAATCTTCGAAAGAGAAAATCTCCTGACAGCATTGAGGCGAGTTGAGCGCAACGGCGGAGCCCCGGGCATAGACGGAATGCCGGTGGAAGAACTGAGGCCGTACCTGAAAGAGAATTGGTAGGAGATCAGGGAGAGGCTCGACCAGCAGACCTACCGGCCAAACCCAGTCAGGCTGAAAGAGATCGAGAAGGCAGACGGAGGTATCAGGCGGTTAGGGATCCCGACAGTCATGGATCGCTTACTCCAACAAGCGATCACACAGGCGCTCACGCCGCTGTTTGAGCCGATGTTCTCAGAGCACAGCTACGGGTCACCAAGCGGTAAAGCAAGCCCAAGCCTATGTGCAAGCAGGTTATGAATGGAGTGTGGATCTTGATCTGGAAAATTATTTCGACCGGGCGAATCACGACATACTGATGGCCAGGGTAGCCCGAGTGGTGAAAGACAAACGAGTGTTGAAGCTGATCCGGGCCTATCTAGAAAGCGGGATGATGGTCAGCGGAGTAGTGAAGGGAAAAGGAGAAGGAGTCCCGCAAGGGAGTCCACTTTCACCGCTACTTTCGAACATCATGCTGGATGATCTGGACAAGGAACTAGAGAAGCGAAGGCATAAGTTTGTGCGCTACGCGGATGATTGCAACATCTATGTGAAGACGCCGCGAGCGGGAGAACGGGTGATGAAGAGCGAGAAGAAGTTTCTGGAAAAGAAGCTAAAGCTGAAAGTGAATGCAAAGAAGAGTAAGGTAGATCGGGCCACCCGGGTGAAATTCCTGGGGTTCAGTTTCTACAAATACAAAGGGGAAGTGCGGATTCGGGTGGCGAAGCGCAGCCTGGAACACTTCCGGGAGAAACTGCGCCGCTTGACCAAACGAACCCGGTCGGGGAAGCTGGAAGACATCCTTCAGGAAATCAACCGATACTTGATCGGCTGGATGGGCTATTACCGACTGGCGAGAACCCCGAGTGTATATGCAGGACTGGACAGCTGGATCCGACGCAGGCTGAGGCAGATGATCTGGAAACGCTGGAAACGGGGTACAACCCGCTACCGAAAACTACGGAAGCTGGGAGTGCCCCAAGGACGGGCGGGGCTCGGAGCTGTTGGGAAGAGTCCCTGGCACATGTCCAAATCGCCTGTGGTAAACGAAGCCCTGAGCAACGCCTACTTGCGCAACTCAGGGCTGAAAAGCTTGAAAGATCGGTATCAAGAACTGTGTTTACTTTCGTGAACCGCCGGATGCGGACCCGCACGTCCGGTGGTGTGAGAGGGGGCGGTTAGCCACCGCCCTCTACTCGATTATTCTGAAATTTTGGTCTTAATTTGGGTTTAGCTTGTCCCATTTGAGCTGCCGTTCCGGCCGCGCAGGTAGTCGATCATCGGTTGGGTCACCAGCGGCACCACGTCGTCAATCATGTGGGGCATCAGGTTGTCCATCACCTGGGGCATCAGGTCGGGCATCTGCTCGGCCATGTAGTCGGGCATGGGCACCCGCTCCTTGACCCGTTCCAGCATGGTGGGCATCACCTTGGGCATCATCATGGGCAGCAAGCGGGGGAAGAGCACGGGGAACATGGGTTTCATCGCCTCCAGTGTACCGGGGACCTTGCCCATAGCGCGCATCATCGGACCCATGCCGAAGGGCATGGCGTCGATCAGCTCGGGCCACATGGTGCCCATCAGCTCAGCAAAACCTTGGGGGGTCATAAGATCGATCATCGCTTCGAAGACCGCCCACTGCGCCCGCACCTCGGGATGGGGATCGGGGAAATCGTAGCCCAAAGCCGAAGAGGCGAAGCGCGCCAGGTCGACCACCTCTACGGGGACCTGTTTCTTATCGGCCGAGACGCGCAGTTGGAATTCACAGCAAGGACACAGCGCCAGCACCTTCTCGGCGCCGGCTTCCACGGCTTCGCTCAGACGCACCTCGCCGATGTCGGCGGCCACGTCCGGTTCCTTGATCAGGGTCAGAACCGAGCCGCAGCAGTGGGCGTCCTGGCGGTTGTGGGACATCTCGACGAAGTTGGCGCTGGGGATGGCTTTGATCAGGTCGCGCGGCGGTTCGTATACCCCCGAGACGCGCCCGATGTGGCAGGAGTCGTGCCAGGTCACGGTGACCTTCTCGTCACCGTTCTCGGGGAACTGGAATTCACCACTGTGGATCTTCTCGGCGACCACTTCGCTGTAGTGCTTGGCGGTGAGGTCGTACTCGATGCCCTCTTTTTCCGCCCAAACCGGGTAAACCTGGCGCCACATCATGTCGCAGGCTGGGCAGGAGGAGATCACCGTGTCGGCACCGCTTTCTTTGACGTTGCGGATGTTTTCCTTCATGGTCTCGACGAATAGTTCCCACTTGCCCGCCACCAGCATGGGGGTGGCACAGCAGTTCTCCTTCTCTCCTAGGTAGGTGAAGTCCACCTCGGCCTCGTCCAGCAGGCGCACGCTGGCCATGCCGATATCGTTCTCGACGTAGCTGGCGGTGCAGCCGGCGAAGTAGACGTTCTTGGCTTTGTGCTCGGGGCCGTGCTTTTCCAGCAGGTCCTCAGGGAACCAGTTGGCGCGGTCTTTGCGGTAGCCGGCCCAGATGTCGCCTTCAGCTTCTAGGGCAGCGGCCATCATCTCGAAGGGCGGGAAGGTCATCTTTTCCTTCTCCTCAATGAGCTGGCCGCGCAACTCCATCCAGGAGGGCTCGATGGGCAGGGCCGCTGAGCAGCGCAGGTTGCACAGCTCGCAGGTGGTGCAGGATAGGAAGGTGTCTACCATCTTTTGGTCCCAATCGGCGCGCCCTTCCATATACTCCCGCAGCCAGAACCACTTACCGCGCGGGCTCTGGCTCTCCCAGCCGCGCCCGTAGAATTGGTCGCACTCGTCGATGCAGTAACCGCACTGCGAGCAGGCGTAAGCGTACCAGGACACGTCAGCGGGAATGTCGCGCACCCCTTCTGCCGGGCGCTCGCCGACCTGGGTGATGACCGCGTTTCCGAAAGGCCGGATCAGCGGCTCGAAGGTGCCTGCCAGGTCCAGAGCTGTGCCCAAAAGACCGTTTCCGACGACTTTTCGAGGGTTGAGCAGACCCTTGGGGTCGACTTGAGCCTTGAAGGAGCGCAAGCGGTCGGCGCGTTCCTTGCCCAATACCTGGTCGGCTTTCTTGGAGAAATACAGACCGGTGGAATAGGCTCGCCCGCCGTGCTTTTCGGCGATTTTGATGATCGTCAGCACCAGCCCAAAGACGAAGTTATAGGCGAATCTACGCTGGTCGCTGGGGATGAAGCCCAGGATGACCACCTCCGGCTCACCGTCTGCGCCTTCACGGATGATGACGCCTTCCTTGACCACTGGCTGGTCAACCTTGCGCTCGATTTCCTGCATCACGTCGCCCAAACTGGAGAGCGGCACGATCACTTCCGCTGGTACCAGGGAGGGCCCTAAGCGCTTGACCACCATCAGCTTGAAACGGTGTTCCCATTCGTGGTGGGCGATGCGCTGGCTGAGAATCTCCGCTTGGCAGGGCTTGATCAACCCAGGCAGGGTTGTGCGCACAGCTTGGCTGTCGCTGGCGCGGAAGGCCAGGGTGACCACGTAGGCCGCCGGCAGGATGACGCGCTCTTCGATGGGATGACCGTAGTGCTCCATCAGCGGGGCGCGGTTCTTCATCTCGGCCATGCGGGGGTTGATGAATACCATCGACCAGATAGGTAGGTCTGCCGCATTAATGGAATCGACCAGTTTCTGAAGCTGATGTGCGTCGGGGCAGGCCAGGGAGATCACATCGACCTCCTCCAGCGGCTGCACGTGCAGGGTCACCTGGCTGATGAAGCCGGTGATGCCCTCGGCGTCGGCGATCAGGTCGAGTTCTTCTCCGCTGAACTCGCGCACCTCGCCGGTGGGCAGCACCACGCGAGCCGAGATTACGTTCTCTTTAAAATAGCCGTACTGGTAGCTGCCGATGCCCGCACCGCCCTGAGCCAGCCAACCGCCCACTGAGGAGGATGGATAGCTGGTAGGGTACAGGCGCAGGGTCAGCCCCTTGGGCTTGATTTGCTTGTCGAGCTGCTCCCAGGTGATGCCGGGCTCCACGGTGACGGTCAGCTCGTTGGGATCGACTTCCAGCACGTCCTTCATGAAATAAAAATCAACCACCAAGCCCTTCTCCACCGGGACAACGCCGCCGTAGCCCGAGCTGGCTTTGCCGCGCGGTGTTAGTGGGATGCCCTGCTCGTAAGCCCAGGTTACGACCTCGGTGAGTTCCTTCTCGCTCTGGGGTTGGACCACCCCGTCGGGAGTGGTGTCCCCGATCAAGGGTTGGATCAGCTTGGGGATGGCGGCGATGTCGTGACCGTAGAGCACCCGTTCGGTGCGGTCGAAGGTCACCCGCTCGCTGATTTTCTTCAAAGTTTCTTGTTGTGTGGGGTTCATGCTTTATGCACCTCTTCTTCGGAATGATTCTTCATCTTTTCGATTGAGCCGTGTTTTTTCTGTGAATTGCGAGGTTTCACTCGCAATTCACAGAAAAAATTGAAACACAATCTTCTTTTTCATCTTAGGGTTCAGCCCTCAAGAGCCTGGGAGACGCCTCGCGCCAGGTCCGCTTGGGCGTCCAGCCAGTCGCTCATGAACTCCCGCAGCAGGTCCAGTGCTTGGATGATGCGCTGGTCCGCCAAGGTGTACTCCACCATTTGGCCGCTGCGCTCCGACTCCACCATGCCGCGCTCCCGCAGCACCTTGAGATGGCGGGAGGTGGTCGATTGGGGCAGGTCCAGAGCGTCGGCCAATTCGTTGACGCTGTAGGGATGCTCGCTGAGGGTGTATAGGATCAAAATACGGTTGGGGTCCGCCAGACCGCTGCAAACTTGGGCGTGTAGACGGCTGACTTCGTCCCGTAGGTGGTGTTGCATAGGGCTTTTTCCTCCTCAGGTGGTTGTAATTGTTTCAATATATCCGGATTTCCGGATATATGAGTATAAAATAGCATAGGGTGTTCCAGGTTGATAGTGATAAATGTCACGATTGATTGTGACAAATGAAACAAGATAAAATACGTCAATTTTGGGGTGTTACATATATATTATCTACCTGGAATTTGGACGCTTGAAGCAAAAACTGCATCTATGCAGATTCTGTTTAGGTATAATGATCGCAGCCCTTTTTTGAGTATAAAGCGGAGGTTTTTGAGGTTCACCTATGATGGGAAACAGGGACATTCGGGCAGCCTGGCGCTACCACAACGGAACCAAGCACCCCAACGGATTCTTGATGGATCCTTATCACCGCTTTGATCCGCGACTGCGCCCCCCGCTGTTTAAAAAGTATCGCGATGTAACGTCCCTCAATTTGGACCTTGACCCTGCGCCGCTGGGCATCTCGGCTTTGGAGGCCCTCGCCGTGACCTCCGTCCCGGCAGGAGATCCCGAAATCCCCGACTTGAACACTCTGGCACGCTTGCTGTACTTCTCGGCTGGGATCACCAAGCGGATCGAGTACCCGGGATACGGGACGATGCTTTTCCGAGCGGCAGCATGCACCGGCGCTCTTTATCACATCGAGCTCTACCTGGTTTGCAAGGATCTCCCCGGTCTGGGGGCGGGCGTTTACCATTTCGACCCCTCCGAGATGAGCCTGGATGTGCTGCGGCAGGGGGATTACCGCAAGAACTTGGTGGACGCCGCTGGCGGGCTCCCGGAGCTCGCCCATGCGCCCGTCATCCTGATTTACAGCGACGTGTTCTGGCGCAACGCCTGCAAATACCAATCCCGAGAGTACCGCCATGCCTTCTGGGACAGCGGTACGATCCTGTCTCACAGCCTGGTGGTAGCTGCCAGCCATGATCTGCCCCACCATCTCACCTTGGGCTTCGTCGACCAAGCCGTCAACCGCTTGCTGGACGTAGATACGCAACGGGAAGTTTCCCTGGCGTTATTAGGGATCGGACACGACCCCGAGGGTGTCCCGGAAACCACCCTGCAAGTCGAGCCCCTGAACCTTGAGGCGATGCCCATCTCCAGGGCCGAGATCGAATTCCCGCCTATCTTAGAGATGCATCGCGCCTCCTCTTTGGAGTCTGTGGAGGCGGTGGTGGACTGGCGTGTGGAACCCCCTTCCATGATAGAGGCGCCCCCCTCCGCTGCGGACTTGATCCCATTGCCATCTCAGTCCCAGGCTGATCTTCCCGCTGAGCCCCTGGAGCAGGTCATCCGCCGGCGAGGCTCTTCCCGTCGCTTTGATCAGGAGGCAATCCCCTTTGAGGCGCTCGCCACCTTGCTGCATAGCTCCACTCAGGGGATCCCCGTTGATTTTCTGGGGGCGCCCGGGGATACACTCAACCAGGTTTACCTAATCGTCAACGCGGTACAAGGGTTGGAAGCGGGGGCTTACGTCCACTATCGGGGAGAAAATGCGCTGCAAAGGCTTAAGAGGGGTAATTTTCGAAGGCAGTCGCGCATCCTGGCGCTCGACCAGGCACTGGGCGGTGACTGCGCAGCGGCGCTGTATTCTCTCACCGATCTCGAAAGGGTTTTGAGCCACTACGGCAACCGTGGCTACCGCGCCGCCCAGCTTGATGCCAGCTTGAC
>JASFVL010000106.1:0-10783 GCA_050049875.1 Anaerolineales bacterium | reverse complement strand
ATTTGGTGGACCAACATGCGCTTGAGCCCACTCGGTTTCCACAACCCTTCAGCGATCATCAAGCGGCATACACTTTCTCGCGAGATCTTCAGACCATGGATTTCCAACAACTTCTCCTGCGCCAATGTGGGACCAAAATCATGATAACGTTCGTAGATCAGATCCTTGACCTTGGCAACCACTTCTCTGGCTAACCGATAGTTACTCGGTTTGCCCGTCACTTAGATATTAGACCTCTTTCTCCATCTCGGCGAGAGTTCCGCAGTAATCGTCTGGCATGCCGTTCGCTGATCCCTAAGAAATCAGCTACTTCCCGCTGTTCAATCGCCTTTTTTCCAATCGATGCATGACTTCCAGTCGAGTGAGTTCTTTTTTGCTCAAGGTTAGTAGTTTGTCCAATTTGTCTCTGTCCTCTCTTGATCTTGGTATTCGAAATAGGACATTTTAACTTTGTATATTTAGGACTCTATTTCTTTGCGCCAACAATAAACATATTTTGCTTTACGTTTTCCGACAAATCATGTAGACTTTAGAGGTGGATATCGATTTAGAATTGTATCGACGCGACGTGCGCGTCTCACAAAAACCCCAGATATATCTTTCCGTCATCGACATCTGGCCTGAACATCCGAAAAAAACAATTGTATTTCTTCACGGATATGGTGGACATGCATTACAGTGGGAATACCAATTGCGATCCTTTTCTGATTCCAACCGGGTCATTGCTATAGATCTTCGTGGTCACGGACATTCTGATAAACCCGCAAATCCATATTCAATGCGGGATCTGCTTGGGGATATAGAAAATGCTCTCGAAGTCCTCGGAGTGAATGAGAAATTTATCTTGGTTGGACACTCATTTGGTGGTGCTCTAGCTACAGAATATTGCAATGCAAATCCTCAGCGCGTAAATAGATTAATTCTGATAGCAACTGCTGGAGAGTTCAAACTCAACCCTGTATACCGGTGGTTGCTCAGATTACCTATTGCTGTATTACGAACACTTACACCATTTGTTAAAAATTGGTTATCTGCTCCTCCCCATGTAATGCACGCATGGTATCACCAAGCAGTTGCACATTGGAATGGTTGGAGTCTTTTCCGTGACCTTGCCATCCCCACAATGGTTATTCGGGGGCACAGAGATTTGGTTTTTGAAAACGCTCTATTCGAGGAGGTCAGTCGGGCTATACCCACTTCCGAAGACGTTAACGTTGGCGCATCCGGGCATATGGTTATGTTAGAGCGACGCGCCGCTGTCAACAGAGCTATTCAAAGGTTTATAGACCCAGGAAAAAGTACCTGGAGGGATGATCTGTCTCACGATGGATCACTTGCGAGAGCGCCCTTGGTAAAAGAAAGACCGTGGTTATCACATTATGATAACGGCGTCCCCTATACGATTTCTATACCCAAAGTCCCTCTCCACCAATTCCTGGAATCATCAGCACGTCGTTTTCCCCAAAGAACTGCACTGATCTTTGAAGAAAGAAAGCTAAGTTACCAGCGACTCAACCAAGAGGTTAACCGTTTCGCTAATGCTTTACATGCACTTGGATTAGACCGTGGCGAACGAGTGATGTTGCTATTACCTAATAATCCACAGATTGTCATCGGGTTTTTCGGTACTCTAAAAATAGGAGGGGTGGCTGTTTTTACATTACCGACAACCGAACCAAATGAATTGGTTCGTCAGGTTAAGGACTGTGGTGCTCACACATTGATTACAATGCCACAATTCGAATCTTTAGCCCGCAAAGTAAAAGAACACCTCGATATCCCCCTCAAGCACATCATCCTTGTTAAGGACTCAGATTTTGTTCCTTCCATTATCCGTGACAGCACAAGTTTTTCTAAAAATCGAAAGAAAAACAAGATCATGGATAAAACTTTGGAGGATGGTATCTTCATCTTCTCAAAATTGCTTTATGCTAGCAGCCATCATTCACCAGCTATTGAGGTCGACCCAAGCGATTTAGCAGTTATTCAATACACAGGAGGGACCACCGCTGATCCTAAGGGGGTCATGTTGACGCACAAAAACTTGGTAGCTAATGCACTCCAAACCAGACATTGGATGCCTGAAGCTCAAGAAGGTAAAGAGCGTTTTTTGTGTGCCATTCCACTTTCCCATAGTTATGGTCTAACCACGGCTCTAAATTTACCAATTGCTTTGGGAGCATCTTTAATATTAGAGACTCAATTCAACGTCCTGGATATCCTAAAATCAATCAAAAAATATCGTCCAACCATTTTCCCGGGTGTTCCCCGTATGTATGTAGCTATCAAGGACGTTCCAGGGGTGCGAAATTACCGAATTGATTCGATAAAAGCCTGTATCAGTGGATCCGCTCCACTACCAATGGAAGTTCAAGAGGCCTTCGAAAAATTAACTCGCGGCAGATTGGTAGAAGGGTATGGATTAACCGAGGCTTCGCCGGTGACCCATGCCAATCCACTCGAGGGATTGAGAAAAGTCGGCAGTATTGGCATCCCAATCCCCTCAACCGAAGCGAAGATCGTTGAACTGCGAAATAGAACTAAGGAAGTATCTCAAGGACAAATCGGCGAATTAGCCATCCGTGGCCCTCAAGTTATGATGGGATATTGGAAAAATCCAAGTTTTACTAAGAGCGTTTTGAGCAATGACGGGTGGGTGCTAACGGGAGATGTCGCACATATGGATGATGATGGTTATTTCCGTATCATTGCGAGAAAAGCCGATATGTGGTATGCCGGACGTCCGGATAAACCGGCATTTCCGCGAGATGTGGAGGAGGTCCTATTTGAGATTCCCCAAGTCAAGGAAGCTGCGGTTACAGCGATAGCTGGTCAACCTATCGCGTTTATTATTGCTGCTAAAGAAGCACCAACATCAAGAGAATTATTAGCTTACTGCAAACGACGCTTACCCCCAGAACTCGTGCCCCGTATGGTTATCTTTGTGGAAGAATTTCCAAGAACATTTATTGGAAAAGTACTACGTCGCGAGCTAGCAAAATGGTTTGAAGAAAATCAACAGAAACTCGATTAATTATTTTCATTCCTGAGAGAATATAGAATAACTTTCTTTAGAAATATGGATATTGGATTAAATTTATAGACAAAAATATGTTGCAAGCTTACAGAGATTCCATTTATGACCCCTCCAGATCCCCATATATATTTTGAACATCACGGAGCTGGCTCGCCAATTATCTTAATCCATGGGATTGCAGCTTCTTTACGACAATGGGATGTGCTTATCCCCTATCTAGTTGAAGCCGGCTTTTCTACTTATGCACTCGATTTACCAGGTCATGGGAACAGTTACAAGCCTGAAGGCGATCAGTACTACCATATCGAAGTTCTTTATAGCCAGCTTGAAAATTGGATTCAGGAATTATCTAATGGTTCAAACGTAAGGGTGATTGGACATTCTATGGGAGGCTATCTCGGATTGCTTTTTGCATTACGTAACCCAAATAATGTTGAATCTCTCGTACTAAGCAACCCATATTTCAGCCCCAAGCAACTGTCTCCATTTCTAAAACTAGCGCTAAAAAAACCAGCACCTGGTGTTAAGACATTAAGGTATATTCCATCTTGGGTGATCGACTTGGTATTGAATATATCTGCGAAAATAAACCGATCCATTTCACCAAACATGCAGCAACAACTTTCCAGCGATTTCAGGAGAGCGGATCCAGCGATTCTATATACAGCTCAGACCACCCGCGATTTGACACCGCTTTTATCACAGATAAATATTCCAACATTTATCATCTGGGGAACAGAGGATTTGACCTTATCCCCAACCTCATTTGATGAAATGGCACAGACAATGCCATCTGCGCGCTCCTTCGCTTTCCCGAACAGCGGACACCTTTCCCATATCGCACAAGCAGATACCTTTAATAAAAAGGTAGTAAGCTTCCTGAAACAGGATAATTCTAATATTTCATGATCGTATGACCATATCTTAAAGGAAATAAGCCTGCCATTAATAATCAGGCATAGGAGACCCAAATGCCCGTAAAACTAACTTTGAGAGAACAAGAATACGAAGTACAGGCTGGTATCACCTTGCTACGTGCTCTCGAAGATATCGATATTCAAACCCAATCCGTAATCGCCACAAAGGAAGGCAAATTGATCACTGAAGATGAGATTTTGAAAGATGGTGAAACGATCAAGCTCATTGCAGTGATCTCAGGAGGCTTTTATGCGATGCCGTAAGTGTGGTCAGAAGGCAGCGATTAACATGCGCCAACATAAACTAGCCTTGTGTAAAGACCACTACCTTACGTGGATTCCAGAACAGACTCAACGGTTTATCAAGAAATACCATATGTTCGGGAAAAATGACCGCATCCTGGTAGCTGTCTCAGGTGGTAAAGATTCCTTAGCCTTATGGGACATCCTAATCAGACTTAATTACAATGCCGCTGGATTATATATTGGCTTAGGCATAGATGGCGGTAATGGATATTCAGAGGAATCAAAAAGGCTGGCTCAGAAATTCGCTGATGAAAACAAAGTATTGCTTCGAATTGTTGACGTTGTTAAAGAATATGGTGAGAGTATTCCCGATATGGCTGAGAACACACGCCGGGGGTATGGGAAACCCTGTTCAGTGTGTGGCCTTACCAAACGTCACATCATGAACCGGATTGCTCGCGATAAGGGTTACGATGTCCTAGTAACTGGTCACAACCTTGATGACGAAGCAGCAGTATTATTTGGAAACACATTGAATTGGGCGGGTGGCTATTTAATCCGACAAGGACCGCTTCTTGAGGCATCTCATTCTGGATTAGTTCGGAAGGCAAAACCATTATGCCGTTTTTACGAGCGTGAAATGGCAGCATACACTCTTCTTCGCGGAATTGAATACATATACGATGAGTGCCCCTATTCGATTGGATCAAAATCTATATACTATAAGGGGCTACTAAATCAATTAGAACATGAACGCCCGGGAGCAAAATTAAATTTCTATCTATCATTTTTGAGATCAAAACAAAATGGCTTATTTGCTGAAACCACTGATAACATCGACCTAAACACCTGTTCTACATGTGGTCAGCCGACCTCAGCACCAGGTGACTGTGCTTTTTGCAGAATGATCGTACGATTAGAAGATAAGGAACCAGCTTGATCCTCACACTATAGAAGAAAAGACCACTTGGAAGTAAAACATACCATGGACCCACTGATTGGATCAAACAAGGTAGAAATCAAATCATCATCCCAAGAAACTTCCAAACAAGATTTCTTCCATACTATCCCCACAGTTGCTGTATTGGTTGTGGCCAGCTACATCTCGGCACAAATGCTATCCGATATTGCCAGTTTAAAGATTGGGGTAGTTGCTTCTCTTGCTGTAGATATGGGAACCTTTATCTATCCTATTACTTTCACCCTACGGGATGTCGTCCACAAAGTTCTTGGAAAACGTAATGCACAAACATTAGTGATTGCCGCTGGGGTCATTAATCTGTTAATGGTCGCTTACCTTTTGTGGGTTGTACAAGTCCCTAGCGACCCGGATTGGGGATTAGGTTATGAATTCCGTTCTATTTTTGCCCCTGTCTGGCGAATTGTTGTCGCTTCAATTATCGCCGAGGTTATAAGCGAACTCATAGATACTGAAATCTATCATTGGTTTGTCACAAGAATAACCCATCGCTATCAATGGGCGCGGGTTTTAGTGAGTAACAGCATAAGTGTTCCAACAGATAATGCGATTTTCGCTTTAGGTGCATTTGGATGGTCACTTTCTTGGAGTGTAGTGGGGCAGATATTCTTACTTAATTTAATCGTTAAGTACGCTGTTACGCTTTTAAGTCTACCTCTGATCTATATCGTACCTGGTCGCGGATCTACAATAATGAATTGACCAAACTCTTCACACTAGGCAATATCTAGGTATCGCTCCACTTCCCAATCAGTTACTCTTGTGCGGTACTCCTCTACCTCCGTCCATTTCGCCCTCCGAAAAGCTTCAAATATCTCAGACCCAAGCGCATCGCGAATGATTTTATCTTTTTCGAGTTCTCGCAATGCCTCCGCCAATGAACCAGGTAGCTCTGATACATTCATTTTGACGCGATCTTCTTCTGACAATGTGTATATATTCACATGGTTGAGTGGTTTTGGGCATGATAAGCCCTCTTCAATTCCATTCAATCCGGCAGCTAACATTACAGTAAAAGCAAGGTACGGGTTCGCAGATGGGTCTGGAAAACGAAGTTCAGCACGGATAGATTTTTCACGACCATGGGTGTAATGGGGGATTCGTATCAATGCAGATCGATTAATTTGAGCCCACCCGACATAAACTGGGGCTTCATAACCAGGCACTAAGCGCTTGTATGAGTTGATCGTTGGAGCAACCACAGCAGCCATTGAACGGGCATGAGCCAATTGACCTGCGATAAAACCATATGCTGATGATGATAGGTGATACTCATCCTCTTGATTAAAAAAAATATTGTTTCCTTGTTCATCAAAAATCGATTGATGACAATGCATACCTGAGCCATTTATGCCAAAAATTGGCTTTGGCATAAAGGAAGCAACCAAATCTCGTTGTGCTGCGATCGCTTTAATTGTGTATTTCAGAGTAAGTACATTATCCGCAGCATTTAAGGCGTCCTCGTAGCGAAAATCAATTTCGTGCTGGCCAAGAGCGACTTCATGATGACCCATTTCAACATCTAATCCCATCATTGACAGTGCATTCATAAGCTCAGTACGTACACGAACAGCTTCATCACTGGCTGAAAAATCAAAATATCCACCAACATCATGGGGTAAGGGGTGAATGCTCTCGGGTCCATTGCGTTTAAACAAGAAAAACTCCGGCTCAGCCCCAACATTGTATATCCATCCCCGCTTCTTGATTTTGTTCAATATCCTTTTTAAAACCCCCCTAGGATCTCCAGGGAAAAGGGAACCATCAGGCAGATAGATATCGCAAAAGAAACGAGCTCTTTTAATATCCGTTGGACTCCATGGTAAAACAGCGTAGGTATTAGGATCTATGACCAAGCGCATATCACTCTCTTGGATACGAGAGAAACCTTCCACAGATGAACCATCAAACCATACGCCTTCGTCAAGAGCTACAGATAATCTTTGTGCGGGAATGTCGACACTTTTCACTGCACCAGTCACATCCGTAAATTGAAGTGAAATAAATCTAACATTATCTTGATTTACGCGTTCTAACAAGTCTTGTTTATTCATTTTTGCTCCATGCTAGTTGATCAATTCAGCTAATTGTCCTATTGTAAAAGCAGTTATAGTTTTACACAATATCGATCAGGATGAGATATCAATCATTTTATCCAATCATTCGCTTTATGAGCGTGAAATACTAAAGAAGGACACGCAATTGCGTGTCCCACTTGATGAACCTAGACCGTATTTTTTTCCAACTTACTTATAAAAACTAATAAGACAGACGTTCTTAAATTGAGTAAAAATTGTCGATCTTTCAATCATTCTTAATATTTGTTGAATAAATCTGGTTCTCAGCCAGTAGCATTATGGGGACGTCCATTCTTGTTGATCAAAATTATTTATAACTTTCCGACCATTTTTTCCTGGGAGGTATGTCATCGGTCCTTGTGGAACAAACGGATCTATCTCCAACGAACCATCATCCATATATTCCCAAATGACTTGAAAAGGATCTTTCCCGGATACCCACTTTTCGGCAATCACAACACCGTGACAAGGAAGAATAGTAAAAGCTACCTGACGCGGATCATCGGGGTTATTGAGGGCCTCGGAGCGGGAGAAAGCAGCTTTGATCCCCTTTGCTTGGGCTTCCGTCGCGCAAGATACCGGAAAATGAAAATATGGCCTATCCAAAGGGACATACTCTACTTTATCGGGTTTATACGATGCAATACCTCGATGACCATGCAACTTGGATCTCACTACGGGGACCTCTCCAGGGTTATTCGGGTCGTCGTCCCAAAGTATTGTTGGCAGATAATAATCCATATCCATCAACTCAACTGCCTCAGAAGAAGGTGGATCATTTTGTTTTCCTTTGACGTGAAGAACCTTGGCTCCCTGACCATTCTCACGGATCCCCACAATCACTGCTAAATCAGCTTCAGAGATATTATCCTTTTCTACAGGACGCGCGCTACCTGTGACTGTAGCAATCAAAGCGTTTAATTCAGGATCCCAGGTCGCGAAACAGCCCTCACTATATTGGCTTGATACCGAAGCATCAACTGCTGGCACCTTTACCAAATCAGCTATGCGCACCATTTCCGTAAAAAAGGATCTTTTACCCAGTTCTTTCGCCGCAATACGCATTGCGTGTGGCGTGCTTAATTTGTCCCATACATTCCGTGGAATTAGATCTCCTATAACTCGATGTTCTGTTATCTCGTGTGTGCTCATTCCCGTAACAATCCGAAGAACGATATCGCTATAGAACTCATCGGGATTGATCCCTACACTACGAGGATATGCCCCCACCAAGTCAAAATGATAGACTTCGTCGGGAGTATCTTCACCAATTAATAATAGTATTCTAATACTTTTTACTTGCCCCTGAAGAAGTCTTTCTAGTGCCAAGATGGGACCACCCCTACTCCCTTGCTCGTGCAGCACACGATACGCATCGGGTGCCAAACCCGGGAGTTGATAATCTTCAGGATCTGGCTCATCCTTCGCTATTATGCTCGCAAAATAGGCCAACTTCTTGCTGAATTCATCCGGTGTTGCATGCACGATTGTAATAACCGTCGGCGAATGCTCTAACTTAAAGCGTATTCGGCTCGTAAAGAGTAGAGCTTCACGCCAGTCCAAAATATCCCCAAATTGAGCAGACGTCAAAATAAGATCGGTATCTGACTTGGGAGAGTCGGTGACACGGTGCTCGAATTTCTCAAAGTAATTCAATAAGCTTCGTGAGAATTTCTCCAATAATGGCGATGTATTCCCAGGAACATAAGCTAAATTTATTTTTCTAAGCCATGGATGAACAGGATATTTAGACATTTCAATCTTAGTGGCAGATTTCATCGGCAAATACCTCCACAAACTATCTCGCGCTCACCATATCATTGGACACATTCATCTATTAACCAGTATTTTTTTATTTTAGCATTAGATCAATATACCCATCTTACGAGTGGAAAAAATTAAATCACCCAATCCGCTGAACGAGGGTAAAAAGGTGTTTAGATAGTGTGACTATTGGCAAGATGTGGAATGTACACTTCAGGTTTCGGATCTATTACCTGACTTTATTATTCTTACCCAGCAAATTAATTAAACAACAAATGTTTCACCCATTTTGACAGGAAAATTGTGGATGTAATTATCCTGGTACAATTCTGTTATAGGATTGGAGTGCCAACAATTTTACCCGATTAAGATAAATCATGAATGAGTTTCTTATTTGATCAGTGCCATTTACACGAAAAAGCTAAGATCCCCAGTATTTTTCAATCATTAATATATACCCTTCATATCTATAAACCAAGATTGTGTTTCAGTTTTTCTGTAAATTGAGGGTGAACCCCCGCAATTTTCAGAAAAATCACCGCATAATCTAAACCAATAACTATAATTTGAACAAATGTATGGATGTTGAGTTACATAAGAGGATAACAGATGACAAAATTGCTCTATCAATCAGACAGTTACATCAGATCATTTGAGGCGTTGATTGTCGCCTTAGACAATGAGAATAATGGTCTAGTTCTTGACCAAACAGCTTTCTATCCGGGGGGTGGTGGGCAACCCCCTGATACTGGCCATATATCCATCGAATCATCAAAGCTCCCCATAAAAAGAACAAAATTTGTTAACGGTCAAATTGTGCATGTATTGGAAAAGTCAGCATCGGTTCTCAGAACAAATACAAAAGTCAAAGGCGAGATTGATTGGGATAGACGTTATAAGTTAATGAGAACTCATACAGCCCTCCACATACTCTGTGGTGTTATCTTTAGGGATTATGGTGCATCTGTAACTGGTGGAAATATGGAACCACTGAAAGGACGTATGGACTTTGAATTTGAGACAATGGGAAAAGAGCTCGTGGAAAAGATCAATATCGCAATTAATCAAGAAGTCGACAGAGCCCTCCCAGTGAGCTGGAGAATCCTCCCTCGTGAAGAGGCATTCAAAATTCCTGACCTTATAAGGACAAAGATTAACCTCTTACCTAAGCACATAAAAGATGTTCGAATCGTAGAAATTGAAGGACTTGATCTGCAAGCAGACGGTGGTACACATGTAAGAAACACAAGCGAAGTTGGGCGCATTAATGTAACTGATTACAAAAGTAAAGGAAAAATCAACAAACGCATCTACATAGAACTTGATAACTGATACCTGGCAATGACAAAAACAACTGATGTTCTGATTTGCGGAGCAGGTATAGCAGGAATCGCTGCTGCCTATCACCTCTCTGTTGAACATGGCATCAATGACATCATGCTTGTAGATGAACGGGCACCCCTTAGCCTGACAAGCGATAAATCTACCGAATGCTACCGCAACTGGTGGCCTGGCCCAGACAATGCAATGGTCATGTTGATGAATCGATCCATTGATTGGATGGAAAAATTCGCTGAAGAGAGCGGAAACATTTTTCAACTCAATCGTCGGGGATATCTATACCTATCTGCTGATCCCAAGAGCATCCCCGACTTGATTGTAAAGGCTCGAGAGCCATCAACTTTGGGAGCTGGTCCATTGCGCATTCACGATAATAAGAACTCTCCCACATCATACACATCTTCACCTCCTAATGGTTATA
>JASFVL010000500.1:0-3456 GCA_050049875.1 Anaerolineales bacterium | reverse complement strand
GTACGAGGGCCAGGTTCCGGGTTCAATCTCAGTGTTATTATTGAATGCACAAGCGGTGTCACCATCGTAGCAGCCTTCACCGTTAATTGATTGATTGTTGCCATTTACCCATTCTGTCCCATCCCATGAGCGAATTTCGAACAATCCGAGGTCACCCCCTTTAGTGAAATCCATGACCAACAGCAAGTCGTTGACCTGCCGCCAGGTGCTGCTGGTGAAGGTGCCGTCGGTTTGGGTGAAGATTTGGGATTGGTTGATCTCGATGTCGATGTGGCTGTCGCCGCTGGGATCGAGGCGTTCCAAGCCGAAGTACAGGTTTAAGTCACCACTTCTATCAACTGCAGCGTATGCGTAGATGTTAGAGAGGTCAGCTTTTGACTGCACGTTCCCGCCCCCCCAGATCCAATCTGAGATAGGATCGTTGTTCTTGTTCGAACTGGTGAATGTGGTGGGGTCCGTCTCCCCTTTACTGGCTAGGCCATCGGCGATGAAGAGGGCGGCTATGCCTTCAGGAAAAGCAGAAAAATCAGTTATTACCTTTTCAGCATCTGTGTCATAGATAAAGATATCTGCCCAGTCCGGTCCGCCCTGTGAGCCGCTTCCTAGGATATCCGCGGATCCTGGATTGGGAGGGTCACCTCCATCGCCCAGCTCGAACAAACCATCATCATGCACGGCAACCGCAAACGTAAACGTCAAAATCAGCAGCAGCGCCGATATAACAAAAACCCACGCCAAGCGCGTGGTTTTAGTGAAGCGGGGAGTCGAGCGGTGTGAATTCCCCACTCCCTTCCAGGTCTCTCGGTTAAAAATCTTACTACGGTCCTTCTTGTTTGCCGTGGTACCCATTTGTTGTTTCCTCCGTGATCCTCGCTAACCGGTAACGCCTGCCAATTCAAGTCCTATGTCTCGGCAAGTTATTAAGATGATGGCCTAGGCAGTTGAAGGGAGGATGGGGTGCTCTTGCCCCATCCCCTCACTATTTCCCTAACTGCATAGATTATTACGAATAAATACAACCTTTGTGAACCTTATCTGGTGGTACTGGAGCCTGTCAAGCTCAAAATAGGATTGCATAATACAAACAGACGGGACCCGCATCGTAGTAAAAAGTAAGCGGTGCTAAGCCCCGAGTGAGAACTTCGACCTTACATTTTTGCAAGGTCATCGTTTTTTATATTGTACCAAAGTTATCCAATTAAGCAAGACTGAATCCAAGCTTATTGTCCCACAAACGGTTGGTGAGTTTTGCTGATCTGGATTAGAATACCTTAATCTAAGAGAGTTTGCGGGTAAAAACGCCTTCTAGCGTTAGGGGGATAACGTCCGCCGAATACAACGAGGTGGTGTTTCACCGGAATGGCATCTACATAGGCAATTCGGTTGGAGGAGGATGCATTAGTGAACAAAAACATATGGGGCTCAATCACCTGGGGGTTGCTATTCCTGATTTTGATCCAGATGATGGGCACGCTGGTCGAGTCGATCTATATCTTAGATCTGCTCAACACCTCGCTGGATGAAAAGGTCCTGGGGCTGCTTTTTTTCTTTACCCCGGTGCTGCTGCTCTTTTTCCGTAAGCGGATCCCAACTTGGGCCACCTGGGCGGCGTTTGCTGCGCTGTTTGTCGCCCGCGGGATCACGCCTAACTTGAGCACCTCCGGGCGCATGCTGGCCTCCGGTGTGTGCACTGGGGCTGGGTTGATCTTGCTGGTGATCTTGTTGGCTTGGGATTACGGGGAGGACCAGCGCGCCTCCAAGGGGCTGACAGTCGCCGCCGGGATGGCGCTGGCTGTGGGCTTCTCCGTCCTACTGCGCGCGCTGAATTCCACCATCGATTATTCCCTCACCTCCAACGGGAGTTGGGTTGGTTGGGGGCTCGGAATTTTGCTGGGCTTGAGCCTAACGCAAATGCCTCGTGAGAAGAACGCACGCTCGCATGATGTCCACTCCAAGAACACTTCGGCGGTTGTAGGGATCACCCTGGTCCTGACGTTGATATATTTCGCTTTTTCCGCGCCCGGCGTGATCGCCCGCTGGACGGGGAGGGATTACACCCTCATCGTCAGCGCCGTGAGCCTGCTGGGTTTGGGGTACGCCTTCTTGGCGAATCGCTATCCCGGGCTGCTGGTGCGCGTCTCCTCAAAGGCTTTGCTGCTGTGGAACCTTTTGTTTGCCCTCTCATTGACCGGGCTACTCCTCACCCAGCGGGTTTCCTTTCCGGATTCGTCCAGCGCGCCGGCGGTTGTGGTTGGAGGGAGCACTTGGTACCAGGGGGCCCTCCTGGTCCTGACGCTGCTGCTGTACCCGGTCATTTTTCTCGATGCCCAGCGCTTCGCCGGTACTGTCCGGGTAAACGGAGCCTCGCTCCGCTCGCTGGTGGGCGGGGCTATGTTGGGCAGCTTAGCGCTGGTGGTGCTGATTTTTATGAACATCTTCACCAATGTGTGGGGCTATGTCGAGCCGGTCAGCCCGTTCTTTAGGAACAAGTTCTGGCTGCCGTTCGCCTTGATCATGGGAGTTCTCACCATCCTTGTCGCCCGACATCGTCGAAGGATTGAACTCCCTGAAAGGAACTGGAGCGCAGTTACCACTTGGGGTTGGGCGCTTCTCTTAGGGGCGGTTTTTCTAGGGACCGCACTGAGCGCCATACCAGTGGATCGCGTCCGCGTGGATGCAGAACTCGGTGACTCCCTGGTGGTGATGACCTACAACATCCAGCAAGCCAATGACCAATTTGGCGAGAAATCCTACCAGGGGCAGTTCGAGCTCATCCGGGAGGTGTCCCCGGACGTCTTGGCCTTGCAGGAGAGCGACTCGGCGCGCATTTCAATGAACAATAACGATTACGTACGCTACTTCGCTGATGAGCTGGGATATTACAGCTACTATGGTCCCAGAACGACGACGGGGACCTACGGCACTGCGGTTCTGTCCAAGTTCCCACTGCTAGAGATGCGCAGTATCTTCAGCTACAGCGATCAGGATGAAATCGGCACTGTGGAGGTGGAAATCGAGCTGGATGGTCGGCGTTTTACCATCTACAACGTGCACCCCGCCGGTTCTGATGAGGCGATGCGCGCCTTTGCTGAAACGTTGCTAGCTCGTTCAAGTCAAGAGAATGTCATCGCCTTGGGCGATTACAACCTGCGCGAGGGGGATGAAGCCTACCAGATGATCGCCGCGGTCTACAAAAACGCCTGGATCGATGTTTACCCCACCGGAGTCAGCGACGGCGGTGTGGACATGTCCGGTCGGGATCGCATCGACCATATTTTTGTCTCCCCTCACCTGGTGGTGCGCAATGTGGTTTACCTGCTACCCCCCGAGTCACGCACCGACCATCCCGCCCATTGGGCGGAGATTACTTGGGGGGAATAGGTTCAAACCAGGGATGTTATCAGGGAACGTCATCCTCGCGGCTGCCCGAGCGGTTCAGTCCGATTCTCGGTTCAA
>JASFVL010000498.1:0-3458 GCA_050049875.1 Anaerolineales bacterium | reverse complement strand
GTGATCTACTTTGAAGGTCATCGTGCTCGCCCAATGTCCATATTATACATATTTTAAAGGTTTTGTCAAGTTATTTTTTATATTTTGTATTAGTATTTCGTGAGAAAACACGATTAAGCAGCGGCAAATGGAAAAAACAATCACAAACAACAAACAGCGGGCTGGACCAGGAAATCAGTCCAACCCGCCGCTTGAATAGTTTCAATAGTTACAGAAGTTACGCAGCTGGGGAGGTATGGGTGGGATCGGGTGGGCGTTACCCACCCAATCCCACCACCCTTACCCTTGAACTGCATAAGTCCTAAGTTATTTACAAAGTCTCTGAGCTATCCCCTACTACGCTCCGGGACCGTCGACAGCGAAGCAAGCCTCAGCGCTCGATGCGGGGCACAAACCAAAAACCGTGGGCATCCCCCACGTTCAAGGTGTTTGCCTCCGTGCCTAAGATGAAGCGCACTGCTTCCCCTGCCAGGTCGGAGAGATCAAGGCTGATATCGGTGACCTTACCATCGTAACTCTCGACCCACTCCATGAGTACGTACTCCTTGCCATCTTGGGTCTCGTAGCCGAGGTAGAAGGTCAGGTCGCAGCGATTTTCCTCTGCCAGACAGCCGACCCAAGCCTTGAAGGTGTCGCCCTGCTCGACCTCAAAGAGCGGATAGGTGCCCTCGATCCAGCCGTAACGTTCTTCATTGGGGTGCACCCAGAGGGCGAGCTCATTCTCATTGCGATTCTCCAGCGCCGGTTGGTCCAGCAGGGTGACGAATCCGTCCACAGAGCTGGTTAGACCGGGGCAATGCAGGCGCATGGTCTCGCTGCGCCAGGTCGCCGCGCAGTAGTTCAGGGCGAAGTCATAGGCGTAGTCATTGTCCAAAACGACCACCTCGATGTCAACCCAGAAGGGCTCATCGGCGTCATCACCCCAGCCGAACTCCTGGCCGTTCTCATCCCGCAGCATCCAATAGCCCCTGTAATCGCCCGCTTCACTCGGGGCGGTCAAAGCCACAGAGATGTCCACGATTTCATCCGGTCGGACCTGCTCGGGTAGCGCTAGGGTCCTTCTAGCCCCCATTTGGTCGCCCTGCACGAACACCAAATCGTATTCACTCGTCCAAGTGCAGGTGCCGACGTTCTTAAGCTGCCAGATCTTAGTGAAGTCGGCCCCGGGAGCGAAGAGGGTACCATCCTCGATGGTAATGTCCTCGATGAGGGAGATAGCATTGCAGGGGGGTGGTTCTGGGGTTGGCGTCGCGGTCGGCAGGGGCGTATCGGTCGCCTCCGGCGTAGAGGTTGGGGGCGCCCAAGCCAGCTCATATGTGGAGACCTGGATTTGGGTGCCATTGACGTCCGGAACGCCGGCGATCAGTTCTCCCCACAGGCGCACGATGGCGCCCGTATCGCGCAGCGCCTCCAATTCAGCTAGGATGGTCTCATCTTGGCTCCACACCCCGAACCAAACCGGGAAGTCGCTGCGCAACACGAAAGCGGTGCCGCAAGGGTCAGTCGGGGCGCGGTTGAATCGGCTGCACACCAAGCGACCTTCCCAGCTCGCCACCGGATGCGGTTCGGTGACGAACTGCCCGTAACGCAGCTCAGTGACCACCAGTTGGCAGCCGCCGTAATCCACCGCTGGGCAAACCATCGACCCCCAAAAATGGACGAACTCCTGAACACCTCCAGCGTCGCGCAAACTCTCGATCTCAGCTTGGATCTCTGGGGTCAAACCCTCGATACCCACCTCCCCAGCCCCTTGGGGCATCAATTGAACGTAATCGTCGAACTGGGACCCCTTTTCGAGTGAGACCACGTGACCGACCCAGGCTACCACCGGCTGCCCTGCGGGCGGGATCGGGGTCTCGCTACCACCCTCTGACCCCTGATCTTCCCCCGTGGAAACCGAGGTCTCAGCCACCTGAGCGTAGGCGTCCAAGAGACCGTTCCATTGGAAGCCGCTGGCCTGATCAGAGACCTGCACGGTGTAAACGGTGACCTCCGGCGCCACCAGCGGAAAGGTCACATCCACCGCCCAACCCCCAGCGCTGTAGCGCGTGCTGGAAGAGCCCACCAACCCCTCGGGGGTGGTGTCCTGCTCTGTCCAAGTTAAATCAGCCGGGGGGGCATATTGGGCGTATTCGGCGCTCAGGTGCGCCAGGACGACCTCACGAGCCGCTTCGGCGCCAATCACGGGGGGTTGCTCCCCCTCGGGACCAGGCTCAACCGTCGGGGTGGGTGTAGGTTCAACGCCCAAAAGATCGTCGATCAACCCACAACCCCCCAGTAAGAAGGCGCTCAGAGCGACCAGGGCGATAAGGACCTTCAACTTGTACTCCATCACGTTCATCTCCTCCTCCTGAAGCTGGCGGAAGAACAAGTTTCAATGTTTGCAGTCCAACATTGTCAGAAGGGATTCTGTTATTTTAGGTGGGTGGCTACGCCACCCATACCCAAATACAACATCTCCTCTTTGCATGCACAAGTTTTTAAGATTACGGAATCCACGTAATAGGGCTTATAGGGACCTTATTGCGTTCAGATATTTACGTCATTTGATAGCTGAAGTTAGGGCGGAATAGGCCCAATTTTAACCACTTTATTTTGATTTTATCACAACAAAAGTGGTGATAGGGGTTGTCTAAAAAGCTGAGAGGTGTCATTCTGAAAGAAGTGATCGCGAAGTATTCCCTTGGGTAAGAATCTCCAACTTAGCTATAGAGACCCTTCGCTTCGCTTAGGGTGACAAAATCATGGGACAGCCCCCACATCTTCTTAACCCCCGCTGCTGCCAACTGGGAGACGTATAGTAAAGACCGTCCCCTCGCCAGGCCGGCTACGCAGGTTGACCTGACCATCGTGGCGGGCGACGATCGCTCGCACTAACGCCAATCCCAACCCGCTACCTGGCACGCCGCGCGCTCCTTCACCTCGGTACAACTCCTCCCACACGTGAGGGATCTCGTCCTCGGGGATACCCGTTCCGGTGTCGGCCACCTCCACCACCACGCTGCTGCCGTCCTCGAAGGCGCGCACTTCCACCGTGTCGCCGGGGCGGCTGAATTTAATGGCGTTGCTCAGCAGGTTGTGGAGCGCTAAAATCAGCAGGTCGCGGTCGCCGTTGACCTTAGGCAGCGGCCAAGGCGCTCGTGGGATCGACAAGGTCAGGGCTAGATCCTCAGTGGCGCCTCCATCCTGCGCTAGGTTGAAAGCCTCCTCCAGCAGTAGGCTCGTGTCCACCGGAGCGCGCTCCAGGGGACGCACCTCCAGCTCCGAGAGTTTGCGCAGCTCAGCCGCCAGCCGGCTCAGCCGCTGGACTTGAGTACGCACGCTCTCCAAAGTTGCCCCCTGCTCCCCACCACCCGCGCTCATGGAGAGATTGGCCAAGCCAGCCAGAATGGCGGTCAGGGGATTCTTCAGCTCGTGATCCAGCCGGCGCAAAAAGCGCCGGCGGTCCTCCGCGGATC
>JASFVL010000499.1:0-3458 GCA_050049875.1 Anaerolineales bacterium | reverse complement strand
GCCGAGAAGGATACAGGCGTGGCTGTCCAGGCCGGCGGTTGAACGGATTACCATCGACATTCAACACGAAGATTATATGAGATTAGCCTATCAAAGAGAGATTGCCCTATCCAGAGGGATCTTGATGTCTGGCAGCAGTGATTTCGTTCCTGCAACGATAACCTATAATGGCGAGACGATCAACGTAAGAATACGTTTAAAAGGAGACTCCACTGATCATCTGGAAGGAGATAAATGGTCGTACCGCATCGATGTCAGGGGTGATGATACGTTGTTTGGAATGGAACAATTTTCTATTCAGCATCCGAAAACGCGGCACTATATCTACGAATGGATTTTTCACAAAGCCCTTGAGAGAGAGGGCCTGATATCACTCCGTTATGATTTCATCGACGTGACTTTAAATGGCAAAGATTTTGGGGTATACGCACTTGAGGAACACTTTGATAAGCGCTTGATCGAATACAACCGATTTATAGGGGGTCCGATTGTTAGGTTTAATGAAGACCCGAGTTGGGAGGAAGAGTTCAACAATCCTTCACGCGATTACGTCATTTACAATTCTTTTTTACCAACTGATATCGATACATATCAAACCGGCGGTGCTTTAGTAGATCCACAAAGATATGCTCAACACATCAATGCCATTCACATGCTTGAGGCCTTCAGGCGGGGTGAATTAAGTACAAGCGAAGTATTTGATGTACAAAAGCTGTCGAGATTATTTGCTGTTGCGGATTTAATGGGTGCACAGCACAGCATAAACTGGGCAAACATGAGATTTTACTATAACCCCATCACGTCGAAGTTGGAACCTATTGGGTTTGATGGTGATTCTGGAAAACAAATAAGGGGATTAAGTGTTGGATTAAGCCCTCTCGTGGATCCTATTTATCTTGAGAGGCTCTTTAGCGACTTTACTTTTTATGAAGAATATATAAGCACACTGGAGAGGATTGCAGATCCCGCCTATTTAGATGCGTTCTTTGCTGAAGTGAATGATGAGTTCCAACAAAATTTAAATGTAATCTATAGCGAGTTTCCTGATACTGAGTGGCCGCTTATCTTTTACAAGGATATCTATTATACAAACCAACATTTCATCCGCTCCGTTCTAAATCCGACTAAAGCAATCAACGCGTATTTTCGCCGAGCTTCTGAAAACTATATCGAGCTGGAATTGGGGAACATACAAACTATACCAGTGGAAGTTTTAAGTGTGTCCTATCAGGATCTACCTCCTTTTGAACCACTTGAGAAGATCATTCTTCCCGAAAGACCAATTTCATACATTGAACCGCTGGTTGATTGTCGCCTAAGGTCCACTGAAACTGTGGATTATCAGATCGTTAAATTTAAGCTCCCCGAGGGATTTATCGCATCCGAAACAACTGTTAGTGAATTAAAAATCAATTATAAGCTGACGGGAACGGAACAAATTCGTGAGGAAATCGTTTTCCCCTGGTCCTACTTGGACTACGATATTATTGAAAACAACTTGCCCCTCCAAGAGCCCAATGCCGACACGTTTGAATTCTTAGATATGGATGAATCTGCTGGCCTAATTCTGGTTTCCCCGGGGATTTGGAGTCTAGATCGGAATCTGATTATTCCAGCAGGATATCGGGTGATTGCGAGAGAGGGTACCCAAATAAGTCTCTCAAATTCTGCGACGATACTCTCCTATTCTCCTTTAGAGTTTATTGGCAGCGAAAATGATCCAATTACTATTCACTCGGTGGACTCCTCCGGGCAGGGCGTCGTAGTATTAAATGCTGATCAGACATCCATTTTAAAGCATGTTGTTTTTCATAACTTGTCTAGCCCAGCGCAAAGCGGTTGGGAATTGACCGGAGCGGTGACTTTCTATCAATCTCCTGTGGCGGTATCTCATTCTCATTTCCTTGAAAGCAGGTCAGAAGATGCCCTCAATATCGTCCGCACCGAATTCTCGATTGAGGACTCTTTCTTTAGCGAGACATTTTCTGACGCTTTCGACGCTGATTTCACCAAGGGCAAGATATCTGATTCGAATTTTAAAAAGTCCGGAAATGATGCGATTGATGCATCAGGAAGCATCATCGAGATCCAGAACGTTTCGATAGATGATGCTGGTGATAAAGGCATGAGCGTTGGTGAAAGGAGTCGAGTGTCTGCATCTGACACTAAAATCCAAAATACTTATATTGCCGTGGCGAGTAAGGATTTGTCGCGATTGACGCTTAAGAAAATCATCATTTTAGATAGTGTTTATGGGATAACTGCCTATGAGAAAAAGTCGGAGTTTGGGCCTGCATCAATACAGGTGGATGGTTTAGAAATGATAGCAGTTGATATACCTTATCTAATAGAAACACAATCCAGGGTGGTTGTGGACAATCAGGTTTTAGAAGCTGTGCAAGAGAATGTCTACCAAACTCTGTACGAGGCAGAAATTGGCCAGTAGTTTTCTAGCTCCTCGGGGATCACTACTCTTCCTAGTTTCTGTGAACCAATTAAGATTGATGCCTCGAGATCAGGAATGACACCGAAATTGGATTCACCCGAAACGAATAATTATCGCTACGAGCGAAAGTTCGTCGTTTCTGGACTTTCGCCTTATGAAATAGAGTCCCTGGTAAAGCTGCAACCGGCGCTGTTTTCTGAAGTGTATTCCTCGCGCTTTGTCAACAATCTCTATTTTGATTCACCCGGCATGAGAAATTATCTTGACAATATTGATGGATCAGCAGAACGTGTGAAGGTGCGAATCCGATGGTATGGAGACTTATTTGGACGTATTGAATGTCCAACTTTGGAGCTTAAGTTTAAACGAGGTTTGGTTGGTAGGAAGGTTGGGTTTCCCCTCCCACAAATTTGTATTGATGGATATCTACGAAAAGATACTCTTTTGAATGTCTTAAGGCAATCTAATATTCCGGATGACTTGAAACTTGACCTGGGGTCTTTGGAGTTTTCTCTTCTCAACCGTTACCGACGCAAGTACTTCCAATCAATAGATGGTCACTATCGCATTACTATGGACACACAGATGGAATGTTATTACGTTCAAAGTCACAGGAACGCCTTTTTGCGTAAATATGTTGATCTGATGAATACAATTGTTGAATTGAAATATGGCCCAGAGGAAGAGGAGGGGGCAAGTCGAATTTGCCAGTATTTCCCTTTTCGTTTGAGCAAGAATTCCAAGTATGTTAATGGTGTCGAAAGCTTATCTTATGGGTGACGGCAGCATTCGGGGAACATTTCCGGTAAATTATGATCTCTAATAGGCTTATTGCTGCTCTTGATTAACTCATTGGCTGTTTTCGAGATGGTTGCTTTTCAAATATATTCCACCAAAGACATTCCTGTTCCTCCTCGGATGAATGGGTGGATTACAACACCATCCTCAAGTCTGGAGATTTGGAGAATTGGGATTACCGGTTATTCAGCGGATTAACAACCGCGACTTTGGT
>JASFVL010000497.1:0-3461 GCA_050049875.1 Anaerolineales bacterium | reverse complement strand
TAATCTCTCTAGAATCATGGGGAAGGCGGTTCGAGTTGGGTCCAATACCGCCCACAACTCGAACCCCTCGATATCATCGAGGGGTTTTTGGGTTCTCTTCGCTACGAGCAATAGGGGAAGTTAGACCAATTGGGGATAAATTTGATGGAAGCACACTATTATTCAGTGATTAGCGGTTCGAGTCCTGTTCCTAGGTCAAAATTGAGGTTCAACATGAAGCAAAAGCTTGCGAGATTGAAACAAATTAGCGGTGCGCAAATCAGACAGAACTTTCCAGCTAATATTGTGAAGTAATATTTATTTTTTATTTGCTCAGAACGGTGGGGAAAGATGAAAAGTATAAGCCCGTATCGGAAATTACCTGTTGAGCCCCACTTGTTTAGCGAGACTATCCAATCCCAACGGGCGCAATAGGTAAGTCATCTCTTGTCCGGGGTAGAGGGGTCCCGTTTTTTCTCTGATGGGGAAGATGTGATCGGGCCACTAAAAGGCCACACCTCAGGATACTCCGTCAGGAGATGCCAGGGCGCCGACCGCCCAGGCGAGATCCGTTCAGGAACACCGCCTACTTTTTGTGCGACGTCCCCCTCTGCCGCCCAATCATCCAGGGAAAGGAATGCTTGGCCGTCATCCAGATCGGCTTCTCTCATGAGCTCCGGCCACAGCTCTAGATAGGGCGGGCCCACAACCGCCGCCAAACCCATGGTGTGAGGGATGCCCTTCCACCACACGCTTTTTACCGGGTGTTCATCTCTGGCCGAGCCGAAATCGATGGTTGGACCGCTCCAGCGGTAGTGCTCCAGGCGCCGTAGGTCCCCGTAGTAGGGGCGAATCAACCTGGACATGCTCCGCCAGAACCGGCGTACTTCACGCTGCCAGCCGGCCATCTTCAGAACCCTGGCTTCCAGGTCGATGCTTAGGTAATTGGCTCGAAAGCCGCGCGGCCTTGGCCCCCAGTCTGAATCAGCGATCAACATGACGCCAACCACAGGCCGGTGTGGGTACCAGATTATATTATCGGCCGCGTGCTCCTGCAGAAAAGTCAAAAAATGGGCCTTGCTAGTCTGGGCGATCGAGTGCTGTGGGGGCTCGGACAGGCCATAGCGACGCGGAAGGGCCTCGGGCAAGGTCACCTCGAGCACCTCGATGAATCGAGAGAGGCCCTGAGGGGAGAGAAGAGGCCCATCCGTGAACCACCAGGAAAACTCAAGGATGGCGAATTCCTCACTGTTTTTTGGGAGAGACTCCAAGCGTTTTATCCTTGTAGTTGTGTAAAGACGGCCGGTCTGACGGTCCAAGGCCACCCCTTCGGCTGCGTGCACCATCCCCCGGATGAGCTTGATAAAATCATGATGCACTTCATCCGGCGCCTGACCCTCGCAGCGAGCCAAGGTGAGATAGCTGATACCGGACAGTTCAGCCGCGATATCCTCGGGGATATCTTCGGGCAGCACGCTTACCGAAGGGGTGACGAACACAAGCCAGGAATCGCCGGCTTGCATCCACTCTTGCGAGAAGTATCGCCAATTTTCTGGCTCAGCCAGGGACGCTGGCAGCGCTACAGGTCGAACGGACCAGATTCGGATATCATAGCTCATGATTCACGTTGCCCTTTCAAGGTAAAGCGGCTGGACCTGCTCCAATTCACAGCACATGCAGATCATCGATCTCCGCAGTCAATGAACCATATTCAAAAGACTTGACGGTGAGTTCCAAGGTCAGGTCGCTGGGCTGGTCGTCCATCCACAGATTAAAGCCGACATACCAACAGGCGGGCTCCACATCCCTGATTCTGATCACATTGATCCGTTCCAGAGCCTCATTCGGCACTGGGGTGACACTCCCTCCGTAATCAATGATGGCGTTCTCAATTTCTGAGGCGCTCAGCCGGCCGAGGCGAGATAGCTCCTGGTAGTCATGGCGTACCAGGGCCATTTCTACCTCCTATACAGTTTCGATCAGCTTCTTTGATACAGTTTCACTCATGCTCGCCTGCTCAAATGAGTGGCTTGCCTTTCGCTTTTTCTCCCATGACTTTCAGAAACCGCCCCACGATCTCATTGACAAGATGGGTTACATCTTGTCTGGCTAAGGGCACTTGTCCCCCCGCCATCGTGCCATGCCCGCCAGCCTTGCCCGGAGACACAATCACCTGTTGAACAAGCAATCCAGCATCTTGTCCTAAGGGTTCTGTGCGGATTGAGAGATGCAGGGTTTGGTCATGAATGCCCAGGCAAAGCACCGCCCGTGCCACGTCCAGCCGGATGAGTAAATCCGCCATCTCAGCTGCCAGGTCTGGTCGGTGAATTGTATCAAGATTGGCCACGATGGATTGGGTATAGACTCGTGCAGCATGCCATCCCTCACTGAAGGCGCGAAAATAGATCTGCGGCAGCCCAGCCTGCTCTATCTGAATCAGCTTATCATGGTCAATCTGGTCTAATAGTTTAAGGTAAACAGCTTTATCGATTGAGGTGGCGCCGCGGGATAAGCCCCGTGTATCGGTCTTGAGCGCGTAGAACATAGCAGTTTTTAAATCAGAATCAGGTACTACTTCAGCGGTTTCTAGGTACTGATACAATAGCGTCACGGTTGCCCCGATATCCGGCTGGACATCCGCGTAAGGCACCAGATGTATAGTTTCCCTAATAGGGTGATGATGGTCAATGACAATCTGTGGGATGTGGGAATCAGACAAACGGTTGTTGCCTGCCCCGGGTTGGGTGTCAATCAATGCCAGGGCAGAGAATTGATCTAATCCGGTTAGCGTGACGCTGTGCTCCCATTCTGGCGTTAGAAGATTGAGCATGGCAAGGTTTTCCGCCCGTTGAACTAATCCGCTATAAATCAGCCGGCTTGGGATATTCCAGCCCGATCTAAGCAAGGTTGCGAAAGCCTTGCCGGAGGCCAGAGCGTCTGGGTCCGGGTTATCATGAGTCAGAGTGAGCACTGGCCCATTACCAGCAATGGTTCTTAATTGGGCCAGTCGGTTTTGATCGATTGGATTATTCTTAGATAGATTCATCTGGCCAATTCAAGAGTATATAAAGGTATTCTTTTGAAGATCAATGGCGGCAGAGCGGCTAAGACTTACGGAAGGATACTGAGGCTGCTACGGACATTTCCACAAGTCGTGTTGCGTTATTCAGTGGTAATATGGACAACAACCATTATACATGAGGCGCCTGGTGACATGGTCAATTGCTTTCGGCCAAATGGATCCAACAATCAGATTGCTAGCCTCCAACTCAAACAGTGTAAACTGGTGAACTTTTTGCTAACTCTCTATTTCCCATATGTAAGGTTTTGAGCATCCCAACATGTTTTTCGCCATGGGTGAACGAAGTGGGAGAAGAAAGGATCAGTAAAATTTCCCGCAAAGCGGGGTTGATAGCGAAAAGCAAGCTGAATTGGGGTTGGAAAACGAAGTGGGAAGGGACAAAACCAGGGCCAAACATCAG
>JASFVL010000495.1:0-3464 GCA_050049875.1 Anaerolineales bacterium | reverse complement strand
ACTGGAAGTCCACATGCCAGAGCCTCTATTACCGAATTAGGGCAAGCCGCGTTGATATCCGCAGAATATAGGATATGAGCTGAACGATCAATCTTGGGAATTCCTTTCGGGGGAACCAAACCACGCCAAAGGATGAGACTTTTCGAATGCGCTTCCCAACGATCTCTCACCTGCTTTGCAACCCGACCTACAACCATCAGTTCAACTTGCTTTTTAAGCATATGACTATACGAAGCATTGAGCCGATCGACAAGCGTAATCGCCGTCTCCAAACCGATTTCATAACCCCCCATCAAGCTGCCCTCAACGAGCAGTACTCTAAAACGTTCCTTGGGACGCTTGTGTGCCCCGCGTGGTGAATAGATTGCCAAATCAACGCCATTATGTATCACCGTGCTAGGTACTGGAGTGACCCCATGCACCCCCTCCCACCATTCTCGAGCGAAATCACTTTGGTAAACAATTCCATCCGCCAGACGCGAACGAATAAAAGACAGTAACCAGTTTCCATATTCCGCCCGCAGGAAATGACGCAGCCCTGTACGCCGATTCCTGTGTACCCAATTCATTCCATCCAGACGTTGGATTATTGGGACACCTCGTCGTCTTACTCTTATCAGGCCGGGAAGATCACGAGTACCACCAATAACCAGCACAGCGCTATACGGATAATCCTTCAGGTTTTGGCAAACTCCGATCCCATGGCGGGTAAGCCCAGCCGTGAATTTGGCTTGAAATGAGGCCATACCACCTATTCCAGAGATCTTTGGAATGATACAAATTTTAGCCATCTAGAAACCCTACCTGCGATGATATCCGGCACGATCTATGACGAGTACGCACTTAGTGGTCCTCAAATCGTTGACCGATTTTCCTCGCTGGCACCCCCACCCAAATCTCATTCTCACCGGTAGATTCTAACAGCACTGCATTTGCCCCCACTACAGTACCAGAACCAACTCGTAGCACCCCTCTTTTACAGAGCACCTTACAACCAGCGGAGAGAACGACATCATCTTCCACAACGATTCCTTCGAAACGCGAATCCGACATTTGACGGTGGATGTCAGCTCGCCCCAGAGTAACTCCAGGATAGACCTTCACATGATCGCCGATCCTCGTCCTTGGGTGGATGACAATTCCGAATCCACCGTGGGCAATTTCGAGGCCCTTGCCAATGGAAACCGAACGAGGCACTTCTAGTCCGAGAGTCTTCAAAGCGAAGTACGCTAATCTACCGACCAGAGGCCAACTTCGGACATAAACCAGGGAGGTGACCAAATCACGAGGCATGGTGGATTTGAACAAATCGGGAAACTACAAACTATAATCCATAATAGCCTTGACGATACGTTCAGCAGCATGACCATCACCATATGGATTAATCGCATTGGCCATTTTAGCGTAAGCCATTGAATTATCGATCAAACGGCGCGTCTCAATGACAATCCGCTGCGCGTCAGTGCCTACCAAGCGAACTGTGCCCGCCTCAACCCCCTCAGGACGTTCAGTGACCCTGCGCATAACTAATACAGGAATCCCAAGACCAGGAGCCTCCTCCTGCAAGCCCCCCGAATCAGTAAGCACTAAGCTCGCTCTTTTAAGTAAGTGCACAAAAGGTAGATAACTTAGCGGTGGCAGAAGCGAAACATTGGGAACACCCTTCAATAGCCGATAAACTGGTTCCTGAACATTGGGATTTAGGTGTACAGGATAAACGAAATGAACTTTCTGGGGATAAATACCAGCTAACTCCTGCAAGGCAAGGCAGATATTCTCCAACGGTTTGCCAAAATTTTCACGTCGATGTGCAGTGATTAAGATCGTTGAAACCTCTGGATTTAAAAGCGCGGGTATATTCAAGCTCGAGATATCAAATGGTTGCTCGGAGACCCAATGAAGGGCATCAATGACAGGGTTGCCCGTGACAATGATTCTCTCGGGGGATACATTTTCATGGATTAAATTCTGGCGGGACCACTCCGTAGGGGCAAAATGCAAATCAGCGACAACACCTGCGACGCG
Source organism: Anaerolineales bacterium (assembly GCA_050049875.1). Classification (GTDB taxonomy): domain Bacteria; phylum Chloroflexota; class Anaerolineae; order Anaerolineales; family UBA11858; genus JASFVL01. The sequence continues at coordinate 1,439 of JASFVL010000495.1, read as the reverse complement.
ACGATTTACCTCTTCCGGGAAAGGTTGGAATTTATCACCTGTGCGTAAACCCGCTTCAACATGTCCAACTTTGATGCGATGATAATACGCTAGCAAAGCCGCCGCCATCACCGTAGTCGTGTCACCCTGGACAAGGACCCAGTCAGGTTTGATATCGTCCATAACAGAATCCAAGTTGTTGAAGATCTGCGCGGTCAATTGCGCTAATGATTGATCTGGGCTCATTAAATCTAGATCAACATCAGGGATGATATTGAACAAACTTAAAACTTGGTCCAACATTTCCCTGTGTTGTGCAGTAACACAAACCAGCGTTTCAACACCTGACTTCTGTGATAATTCGCGCACTACAGGAGCCATTTTCACGGCTTCTGGACGGGTACCAAAAATTGAGAGGATACGAATCATAAAGCTAATTATTGGATCAGAATAAAGAAAGTCGACAAAAACATGGAATGTTAGCCAAGATTCTAACTGCCTACCCCCAAACGATACACGCGAAAGCCAGCCCCTTCCCAAATCTCCGGCGACCATCCATTAACAGCATCAATAACGATACGAGCTTCTGTAAGCTCTTTCACTTTTAGTGGCTCTAATTTTTTCAGGGGAGTATGAGCGACCAACAATACCACTGCATCAGCATCTCGTATGGCCTCCTCCAAGGTTTGCTGAGTCTGCACACCTGTAACAACAGCGCCTCTCTTGTAAGGCTCATATGCCTGCACCATCGAACCTGCCTCCACTAGGAGATGGACTACTGAAACCGCAGGACTTTGTCTTAAATCATCTACATCCGGTTTATAAGTCAATCCGAGAAGAGCGATTTTTCTGCCCTCCAGCGAACCTAAAGCACGACGGAGCAGTTCAACTACAAATTGAGGCTGTGAATCGTTGACCTGCCGGGCTGTTTGTATAAGCGGGGTCAGGTCAGGAGTTGCCTCAACTAGAAACCAAGGATCCACACCAAGGCAGTGACCGCCCACACCTATACCGGGACGCAGAATATCCACCCGCGGATGGCGATTAGCCAAAGCGATGGCCTCCCAAATGTCAATTTTAAAACGATCTGCTAGACGGGAGAACTCGTTGGCGATGGCAATATTGATGTCGCGATAGGTATTCTCCATCAGCTTAACCATTTCCGCCGTCGTTGCATCCGTTAGAATGATCTCACCTCGCACAAAAGTTTGGTAAAGATCACGTCCCACTTCTGCAGATGTCCGATCTACTCCACCGATAACACGTGCGTTATCGATCAGTTCTCTTAATATCTGCCCCGGCAGGACCCGCTCTGGAGAATACGCCAGAAAGTAATCATCGCCAGCTTTTAAACCCGAGCGTTCCAAGATAGGTATGACAACATCCAATGTGGTACGAGGTGGAGAAGTAGATTCAAGCACCACTAGGTTCCCAGGGCGTAGATAAGGGACGATCATCTC
>JASFVL010000496.1:0-3464 GCA_050049875.1 Anaerolineales bacterium | reverse complement strand
GAGCGCAGCTGCTCGGGGGAGGTGTAGGCAGGGGAACCGACCAGGGCGCCGGTCTGGGTCAGGTCCTCTAGGTTGGGGTCCCCAAGGTTCTTGGCGATGCCGAAATCGGCCAGGTAGGCGTTCTCGTCCTCATCGAGCAGGATGTTGGAGGGTTTGATGTCGCGGTGGACGACGCCGAAGCGGTGAGCGGCGTGCAGCGCCAGGCAGATTTGCTCCAGGACCCGCAGGACGGTACCCAGGGGCAGGGGTCCACCTTTGATCAGCGCTTGCAGGGAGCCGCCGCGCAGCAGGCGCATGACCAAGAAGGCAGCGTCGGGTTCGCGCCAGTAGTCGTAGAGCGGCACGATATAGGGGTGCTCCAGGCGAGCGACCAGTTGGGCTTCGGCTTCGAAGCGGCGGATGAAGTCGGGGTGGTTGGCGTACTGGGGCAGGATGATCTTGATGGCGACCTCGCGCTCGATGACGGGCTGGGTGGCGCGGTAGACGGCGCCGAAGCCGCCTGAGCCGATGCGCTCGCCCAACTCGTAGCCTCTGACGGCGCGACCGCTGAGGTCCTGCTCGCCGATCTCTTCGGGGAGCGGGGGTGGGGTGGGTGTGGGCGGCGGTGTAGGGGTTTCCAGACTCGCGGTGCGCGCCAGGCGCACGAAGTTGGCGCGGTCTTCCAATGGGATGTTCAGCGCCATCGCTAGGCGCTCAGCGATTTGCACGGAGGGGCGCAGAGCGTCAGCTTCGATCTTGCGGATGGTGATGGTGGCGCAGCCGACGCGGATCGAGAGTTCGGCTTGGGTTAGACCGATAGCGAGCCTATGCTCCTTTACGTGTTTTCCAAAGGAGAAATCGCGGTCCATCATTCACCTCCTGGGGTACAGATGCTGCGCTGTTATAACGAGTAATCAGTCAAAGGATTAAGCCTCACTGGATTGTATCAACTGATCGTTCTGCGGTGGGTTCTGTGTTGTGAATATTAGAACGAAAGCTATACCAATTATATAAATTTGGGAGCAAGAATCAAGTAGTTAGGGGTGTTTATATCGCTAATTATATCGGAAAGATTAAAAGAAGATTAATAAGGGGCTTGTAACCGAATGTGATTTCTAATTATGTGTTTTGGTAAAACTTTTCCACCCAAAAGCACCTGGAAGCCCAAATGGCTGATCTTGAAGGGTTGAGTTCTTCCTACTAAACATGCATCACCCCAATATTAAGTTTTCTCAAATATCTATCATGTCTCTGCCATCCCCCTTGTGGTCCCCCCTTCCATATCTGGGAAGGGGAGGGTGGGGGTAAAACGAATCCATGTCTTAATATCAATGACTCATCCCAGAATATTAAATTCGGGATGAGTCACGTTTAAACTTAGGCTTGATCCTATTAAATCCAGGCTATGTGTGCTACCGATATAGATTGAGTTTTTGCATTTTACTGCATTAGGGCAGCGGCAGCCCCGGTACGCCGACGTCGTACTTCAGCACCGCCGGCCCCAAGCTGTTGGCGGGCTCGGGAGGTATGACGGCGTAGTTGGCGATGAACAGGCTCTCGCGTTCTCCCTTGCCGGTGCCGAAAGCGAGGCTGGCAGGGTTCCAGAGGCCATCTTCCTCTGTTAGAAGTGTGGTTGTTGTTCCATCTTCAGGGTCGATGCGCACCAGTTTGTTCTGCAGCACCAACAAGGCATACACGTTCCCGTGCACATCCAGGGCAATTCCATCCATCCCAAACAGCCCTTCAGGGGCACAATCGGGGTTTCCGGCGATGACCTCCCCTTCAGCAGGTGAGCCATTTGGAAGGACAGGGATACGCACAAGGGTACCCTTGCTGGTGTTGGCTACGTAGAGGTCCCCTTTCCAAAAGGCAATTCCGTTGGCACCGAAATCCTCTGGACAGCCGGCAGTGGGTTCACCTTGGTACCAGATTTCGGCTGGCGCAGCACCACCGCGGGGGATGCGCCAAATAAATCCCGTGACCGAATCGCTCGCGTAGAGGTCACCCCCCTTGTCGACGGCCAAGCCGTTGGGAACTAACATACTATCTGTACCTGGCATTAGCTCTGCGCCGCTGTCACCGGTCAGGCGGAAAACTCCTCCACCGGGTTGACCCATATTCGGGAGGGCAAAGTACACATTACCGGGCGGATCCGCAGCCAGCCCTGCAGGAGCTGGTCCTTCTGGATACTCGACGTGGACGGTTGTTTCCGCCCCATCGGGGCTGATCTTCCAAACCGCCCTGAAGGGTGGAACTGCGTCAAAAAAACCAGGAGGGCCTAGGCTGACATAGAAGTTGCCTGACTTGTCGATGGTGATCCCCTCAGGAAGGTGGCTGGGCGAATCTTCGAACGCTTTCACCACCTCAAGCTCTCCACTGGCTCTTGTTTGGATGACGATGACGAGAATCGCCGCCAATAGGATCGAAGCTATGGCGATACTGATAAATCTGGTTTTTGCGGACATTTCATTTACCTCCTTGGCGAATAATAAGCTTTCCTTTGGGCCTAGCTACTGATTTGGATGCTTGCGGGCTGCGTAGATTTGTAGAATGATCAAGCTCACCTGGGCCATTTTTTTAGACTATCAGTGGCTGTCTCTAGCCTGGATATTAGGAATACCTTAAGTTGTGAATATATTCACGATTATTTAATTCTGAGAGATCATAGGTCTCGGATCGTTACCTCACTTTCAATTGATTGGCGAAGAAGTTGATATTGTAAGGATTATTAAGGTTGCGGGGGCAAGCCGAACTGCTGGCGCTCTTCGGGCGTGAGCTCGCGGATGACACAGCAATCTTTGGCGTAATCAACCAACTCTTGGGTGGATTGCCAGACGGGATATATTCTCAAGTTGCCATCATAGTCACTGACAGCGATGTGATCCCCACCTGGTGACCAGCTCGCGCTAATCGAGAAACCTCGGAATGGTAAATTGAGTAACTCCCTACCAGTATTCGCGTCCCAAACCTTGACCTCACCACCCTCCCCGGCGGTGAGAATGCGGTTACCGGAAGGTGACCATTCAATTACAGGACCAGCTGCGCTTGAAACGCCGGTGAAGACCATCAGTTCTTCCCCGGTCATAGCATCCCAAATCCTGCCCAAACCGTCTGCGCTGAAGGTGACGATTCGTGTTCCATCGGGCGACCAAGCGACCGCAGAAACGCCGAAGTCGAAATCCTCAGGGAACAGATCGAGCATCACTTCGCCAGTCGCGGCATCCCATATTTTGGCACTGCCAAACTCATTGTTTTGGTCCGAGGTTGCTATGCGAGTACCATCAGGGGACCAGGAAGCCGAGAATGGGATGTGTTCGCTGAAGGTCAACAGCAGCTCGCCGCTATTTGCCCCAGTAATGAGCGCATTCGATACCTCCCATACCCGTGAGGTTCCATCCTTCGCCGATGCCATTAGGATGCGGGTGCCATCGGGTGACCAGGCTGCAACGAGGTCTCTATCGCTTGATCCTGTTGTGTTACCTGGC
>JASFVL010000494.1:0-3465 GCA_050049875.1 Anaerolineales bacterium | reverse complement strand
TGATAAAAGGTTGTCCAGTTGCAATCACTTGCCCGCTCACCCCTTCCCCCGCCACCTGACGCTGACCGGCCAGGTCTGCCCAGGCGCCATATCCCTGCTCTACGAGAATCCCCCCGGTTTCCGAATCCCGCATAGCTAATCCAGCATGCTGTGTGCCAAGCAGGTCCATCATTTGTTCAACGATGATTGGGGTCATCTGAGCGCGATTCGGCGCCTTACGCATAGCTGCAGAGACGGTAGCCACGGCTTCTAATTCCTTGGCTCGCTGGTGTGTTTCTTCGAAGAGGCGAGCGCTGTGCACGGCTCCCGCAGCTTGAGCGCCCAGAAGTGAGAGTAGCTGCACATCGGCTTCAGTGAATTTGCGGATTGAAGGAGCCGTCTCGTTAATTACCAGAACGCCAACCAATTCTCCCCCATAAAGCATCGGCACCTCGAGCACAGAGGTAAAAGGTACATCGCCGTATTGCTGCGAGCGCCCCTCCCAAGTGCGATAATCTTCCACCATCATCGGTTTGCGGGTCTTCGCTACACGCCCCGCCATGCCCTCGCCCAGTTTCAAGCGGGTGCCCAAGGGTACTGGGAAACCCTGCGCCACGATTAATTCCATTTCATCAAGGGCGGCGTCATAGAGGTAAACTCCTCCAAATGGTACGTCCAGTAATTTGGTGGCGCGCTCAACAATAGTCTCCAAGAGTTTCGTCAGATCCTGTTCGCCGGACAGGTCTTTGGCGGTCTCGTACAATTGCATGAACTCCTTGGCGTGTCTTTGAGTCTCTTCAAACAAACGGGCGTTTGCCAGGCTGATCGCCACCGGTGCAGCCAAAGATTCCAAAAATCTGCGCTGCCCTTCATCAAATTCTTCAGGCTGGAAGGATTGGACTGCCATGGATCCAACCACCTGGTCCCGCACCATCAGGGGTACCCCCAGCCATGAACGGGCTGGTCGGGTGGCGTGCTTCGGCTGAACGGGCAGAGCATCCCGCATCATATCTCGAACAAGCAGCGGTCTTTGTTCCCGAATGGTCCACCCGGTCAAACCTGCATCATCCAAGCTTAGGCGTTGACCCACCCAATCGTTTAATTTTTCACCCATTTCTAATGCCATCAAGACTTCGATTTCAGCCTCTTGGGGGTGATGCAGCGTGACCAATAAACTATCTGGCTCCAGCAGTTCTTTCACCTGTTGGCTGAGCCGCTCCAATAACCTCTCGGTATCAAGAACACCACCGGTAGCCAAGGCGGTATCGTACAACGCCGAGAGCTGCCGAGCTTGGCGTTGGGCAGCCCCAAACAGGCGCATTTTCTCAATGGTGGTGGCTAATTGGCCTGCCAGAGTTGTCAGCAGGCGCTCATCCTCCTCGGAAAAGGCATCCAACCGGGTGCTCTCCACATTGATCACCCCAAAGATGCGCTCACCCATCCGAAGAGGTACGCACAATTCGGAGCGGATGCGCGGATCAGCTCGCAGGTAAGAAGGTTCTTGGGAGACATCCGCGATACGACGTGGCAGCCCGTCAAGACCAACCTGCCCGATGATTCCGCTGCCTAAGGGAATCCTTTTATACCTGCCTGTGCGAACACCTGCACGGTAGGATGGATGCACCCGCATCTCGGATGTTTCTTCATCCAGCAGGTAAATGCCTAAATTGTCTGTATAGAGCGTCTCCCCAATCAAATCGACAGCCCATTGGATCAGATCATCCACGTTGGTGGCTTCAGCACCCACAGTGGCTAGGGCGTGCAGGACGGTGGTCTCCTCTAATTTACGATGCAATGCCCGCTCGGCGTGTTTGCGCTCAGTGATGTCAGCCACCATGGCGAAGGAATATTGAATACCACCTTGTCCATTGCGAACCACCCCGAGGGTCAAATCCCCCCACATAACGCTTTTATCCTTGCGGATATAACGTTTCTCTAAACGATAGTGATCCTGTTCCCCCTCTAGGATCTTCTCGTACAAGTTGAGGTCTTTCTCTAGGTCCTCCGGGTGGGTGAGGTGCTCAACAGTCAGATTTTGGCGTTCGGCTTCAGAAAAGCCGAGCATATCCTCAAAGGCACAATTAACCTTCATGGTGCTGTTGCCAGCCTCCCCAATCGCCATCCCGATCGGGGCATTCTCAAAAATCGCCCGGAAGCGTTCTTCGCTTTCCCTGAGCTTAATGTCGGAGCGCTTTCGTTCTATCGCAGCCGTCAACTGACCAGCGATGGCCTCCAAGCGTTTTAAATTCGACTCCCCAAAGGGTTCCCCGCTGGAGACCTCCAACAACCCTATTGGATCACCGCTCGAGATCAAAGGCAAGCATATGACCGATTGAATCCCCAACAATTTTATGATTTGCGGTATGAGCTTTTTTATCGGCTTTACCACGCCCCCACTTCTCAGAGTGGCGATAAAAGCAGCAGCTAATTCTCGGATTTCCTCAGGTTGGTTGAATAAGCCGGGTTTGCCGTTTTGTAAAATCTGATGATATGGACCAGGCGATTCTGTCGGAAGGCGAATCTGAGGAATTGAGAAACCGATCAACTTCTCTATTCGCTTTGCAATCCTTGGATGAACGGAAAGGTTCCGCATAACCAAATGCTCTCGGTCCTCACTGAGCAGATAAACGGTCGAGGAGGAGCCGGATAAAAGTCGTTTGGTCCCTCGAGTGAGCAAATGGATAATTTCTTGTAAGCTATCACCGCGATTGACAGCCTCGTTCAAAGTGTTGATTAGCTCCAATTCATCTTTACGCTGCCGGATTTCTCGTTCCGCCCACACTCGCGCGCTGATGTCTGTGAACACCGCCAGCGAACCTCGAAAAGCGCCTTCATCAACCCGGGGAGCTCCACTGACCAGGACGTGCACCCGCTCCTCGTCTTTGCGCACCAGCTCCAGTTCATATTGATCGCTCTCCCCCTTCTCACGACGTCGATCTGCAGCTTCCACCAGATTCTGTTGGTCGCGGGGGACCATCACCGTCCAATGCTTGCCGACCAACTCGCTTTGTTGGTAACCCAGCAGTTCGCAAGTGGCCGGATTGGCGAATGTGATATAACCATCGGCATTTTGAACCACGATGCCCTCATTCGCGCTCTGGACGATATTCTCGTTCAGTTCTTTCAGCCGCTTAAACTCCTCCCGAGCTTCCCTTTTCTCCATCGCCCTGCGAATCGAAAGCAGCAATTGCTCCATGTCGTAGGGTTTCTGTACGTAACTATACGCTCCCAAGTTAATAGCATCGATAGCGGAAGCTTTTGAGGCGTACCCCGTCAATAAAATGCACTCGACATCGGGACTGACCTCTTTCAATTGCTGCAGCACTTCCAAACCGGACATGTCTTCCAATTTGAGATCGATTAGCGCGATAGCAACCTTATCTTGCTTAGCCCACTCCACAGCGGGCTTACCAGTGGCGAAAACCTCGGTCGTATAACCCTTTATCTCGAGAATATCCCGTAGGGTTTTCCGCGAACCAGGGTCAT
>JASFVL010000105.1:0-10809 GCA_050049875.1 Anaerolineales bacterium | reverse complement strand
CCAATTTTTACAGTCATCTAAAACCTCCATAAATGTATTATTTTGTAATTATGATTAAAATCAAACTCCACTCATGGTCCAACTTTTAGGATTATGTCAACCACAAATCCAAAATCTAATTATATCAAAAACTATGGGGCCTAACGGTCATTTGTGCAATTTTTAACAAAAGGAGTGATTATAGATCTAAAAGAGGCCCAGTTCGCCGCATAAGCAGATCAATTAAGACTTCAGCCAAGTTATTGGCATCGTGGTGCCAGGGTTGTTCTTTATCAATTAAATCAGCGAAGTACACTGGATAATCCGCCTCTAGATCAGACCCATGATATACCCATTCGATGCCTTCGGGTAATGCGCCATCAAAATTATCATTGCACAAGATCGTTTCAAACAAATCACCCCCAACGTGCTCTTCAATAGCACGAAGATGATCGCCACACTTAAATCCATCAGTCTCTCCAAGTTGAGTAGCGACATTACAGACAAATATCTTCAACGCTTGGCTCGCTCGAATAGCCGCGGAGATATCAGGAACAAGCAAATTCGGCAGGATGCTCGTATATAAACTTCCCGGTCCAACTACAATTAAATCAGCGCTTAATATTGCATTGATTACCTGAGGAAATGCAGGTGGTTTATTGGGTTCTAACCAAACCCGGCGAACTTTGCCACCAAGTTCGGGGATACTACTTTCTCCCTCCACTCGCACCTCTTGTACTGTGTGTGGAGGCACAATATCAGCAACTAATTTCACATCGTGGAGGGAGGCTGGCAGAACCCGGCCATGCACAGCTAGAACTCTGCCCGATTCAGCTATAGCCTCTTCGAAACTACCGGTGATTTCAGAAAGTGCAGATATAAATAAGTTTCCGAAGGAGTGACCATCCAGATCACCCTCTCCATTCGCAAAACGGTATTGGAATATTTGAGTGAGTAATGCTTCATCATTTGATAAGGCTGCCAAACAATTTCTAATATCCCCTGGAGGTAAAATTCCCATAGTGCGTCGTAAACGCCCAGAAGAACCCCCATCATCCGCGACAGTAACTATAGCGGTTAGATTATAAGTAAATTTTTTTAATCCGCGCAACAAAGTCGACAAACCATGCCCACCACCGATGGCAACAATCCGAGGCCCACGACCGCGCCGCCTATGGATTTTTAATGTATCAACAACGGTGCTTCCTGGACGCATGAAAGGCACAAGCAACGCCCGGTTTAAGCCCCATAATCCAAGAAGAATCATGCCAAACCCTACACCAGCAAATATTAATATTCGCCAAATGCGGGGGAGAAACCTCAGTGCGACCGTTGAGAGAAAATCAAGATACCATTGCTGAGTATCAGGTGCGTTGCGATAGATATCCAATAGGAAAAAAGCGATGCCAACCGCGGCTAATGATAAACCCAATAAAATCGGTATTAACCAACGTTTTACTCCGATACCAGGTACTAGCCACCTCAACGACCGCTGAAAATCCCCCAAAAAGCCACGCTTATGATATTTCTTGTTCTTCATTCTAAATGAGATGATAGCAGGTTAATGAAAACACGTCAACAGAATGGTCCTTGTCCAGTTTATCTTATGCTATACTCCTTTGGATGAAAGCAAACATCGCCGTTGATATTGGCGGAACACGAATGCGCGCTGGTTCATATCCATCCAACCAGCAAATCCCGCTCAAGCTGAAAAGAATTTCTACCGGTAGTTCGGGAAATGATCCACTTGATGAGCTTATCGAGCTAATCGAGTCGATATGGGTCCATGATAAAGAAATTCTATCTATGGGCGTCGCAGCTCCCGGCCCATTAGATTTAGATAAGGGTATGGTTCTGGCTGCACCTAATATCCCTAAATGGGTTGATTTCCCCCTTAAAAAACATTTAGAGGATCACTTTGGAATCCCCGTAGCCCTCGGAAATGATGCTAATTTGGCTGCATTAGGAGAGTGGAAATTCGGGGCTGGCCAAGGACATCGCGACATTGTATATCTAACTGTTAGTACTGGAATAGGCGGAGGCGTAATCAGCAACAATCAATTAATCCAAGGGGCTCGGGGGCTAGCGAGCGAACTAGGACATATCACGATAGAACCAAACGGCCCTATTTGCAGTTGCGGGAAGATGGGTCATCTCGAAGCTGTGGCATCTGGCCCAGCCATAGTCCGGTGGGTTACAAAACAACTATCGAAGGGGGCTAGGAGTATTCATTCAAGTAAAAAAGATGAATTAACAGCAAGATCCATTGCGGAGGCTGCACGTTCGGGCGATTCCCTCTCACAAACCGCATTTGAACGTGCTGGAACTTATATTGGAAGAGCTATTGCAGACCTCTTACATATATTCAATCCTACCGCAGTGATTATTGGTGGAGGGGTTTCACAAAGTGGCGACTTGCTGATGAAACCAATCAAATTATCAATGAGAAAATATGTTTTTTCCGAACATTTTTTAGAAGATTTAAAGGTGTCTACAGCTTCACTGGGTGATGACGTTGGATTGTTGGGGGCTTTAACAATTGCGCGTCAATGTTCCCTAGATGGATAACTTCTTGGAAGTCCTATGAATGAGATAAAAAAACAATGGCTTATCGCACCGCGCATCCCTCCGAGTGTCGAAGAAGAGCTTGAGAACTTTTCCCCCATTCTGCGTCAAATTCTTTACAACCGTGGTTACGCAAATGAAGGTAATGCTCGCAAATACCTTCAATCAATACCACCCTTCGAAACCAATCCCTTCACGTTGGTTGGGATGAGCGAAGCTGTGGAACGAATAAAAAGTGCTCTGGATAGACGAGAAACTATCGTCATTTACGGGGATTACGATGTAGATGGGATAACTGCAACAGCTCTTATGGTCCAATTTTTGCGCAGATTAGGCATCACGGTAAACGCATATATTCCCAATCGTTTCGATGAGGGCTATGGATTAAATATAGAAGCACTAGAACAATTGCACAGCCAAGGATTAAAGCTGGTTGTTACGGTCGATTGCGGTATTCGGTCTCTGGAAGAAGCGGAATTCGCAAAGAATATAGGTCTCGATTTAATTATTTGTGACCATCACCACCCTGGGAGGATTCTGCCTTCTGCAACTGCCATCATCGATCCCAAACAGGAAGGTGATACCTATCCAGAGAAGAACCTGGCAGGAGTCGGTTTAGCGTACAAGCTTGCAAGCGCATTAGCCCAAGCATTGAAAAGGAATGATATTAATGTTGATAATTATTTGGATCTCGTAGCACTTGGGACAGTAGCTGATTTAGCCCCCCTCATTGACGAAAACAGATCTCTTGTGCGACAAGGTCTTGAAAAAATTCGTACGCCTAAAAGGCAGGGACTGTTATCGTTAATGGGTGTATCAGGGGTTGATTATAGAACAATTTCAGCGAGCGATATAGGTTATATTCTTGGACCAAGATTGAATGCCGCCGGCAGATTAGATACAGCTTTGGATGCTTACACTCTTCTCACAACTAAAGATTTGAAAACTGCAGGTATGATTGCTCAAAGCTTGGACAATCAAAACCGAAAACGACAAAAGTTAACCAAAGAAATTCAAAATAAAGCTGAGGAATTAGTTATATCCGATGATCCAGATGCTTTACTACTTTTTGCTGCTCATGAAGAATTCCATCCCGGTGTTGTCGGTTTAGCCGCCTCAAGGATGGCTGATCGATATTATCGTCCAGCGATAGTTGCTCACAAAGATATTGAATTCACAAGAGGTTCATGCCGGAGTATACCTGAATTTCATATAACAGAAGCCTTAGATCAATGTGCAGAACTTCTCGAACGGCATGGAGGCCATGCATCAGCTGCTGGATTTACTGTGAAAAATGAGAATCTAGAACAATTAAAAGAGCGTCTTCTATCTTTAGCCACAGAGGCTTTGTCAGAGAAGGATTTGCAGCCTACTCTCAATGCTGATGCAGAAGTTCAGCTTTCTGACCTCCGACAAGAACTTTTGTTGGACCTTAGAAAAATAGAGCCTACCGGATATGGAAATCCCCAACCATTATTCGTAAGCAGAGAGCTTAAACCTATTAACTACCGCGCAGTTGGTAGGGATGGCAGTCACCTGAAACTTAAAGTAACAGATGGGTGGCTTACATATGATGCAATCGCATTTCAACAAGGTGAATGGTATAGCAAAATGACCAATAGGATTGATATTCTATATTCATTCGAATTAAATGAATATCGAGGTCAACGATCCTTCCAATTAAATATTCGGGATCTTCGTCCAACAACGCTGTCAAGATCTTGATCAAGAATATATATTGGCAACGATAGTGGATCCGAGTCCATTCTTTCCCCCTTTACTAACCAAAATTTCAAATCTTCTAATCAATAAAACGATATTTTAACAGCGCCAAAACAGCCTCAAATGCATCCTTGATCCCGATCTTTTTCCCCTCACTATAATCGCGCGGATTGAATGTGATTGGTACTTCAAATATTCGAACTTTCTTTTTTAACACCTTAGCTGTAAATTCAGGCTCAAATTCAAACCTTTTTGCTTTTAATTTCATGTCCTCAACAACTTCTCGGCGGAAAACCTTATACCCTGTTTCCATATCTGTGAGTATCGTGTCAAAGAGGATATTGGTTAATAATGTAAGCAATTTATTGGCAACCATGTGCCAAAACATAACCGGTCGTCTAGGCCCTCCTAAAAATCGGGAGCCGTAGACAACATCTGCTATACCTTCTTCAATTGGCTTTAGTAATGCAGGATAATCACGAGGGTCATATTCTAGGTCCGCATCCTGAATGATAATAACATCACCATTAGCATTGTCTAAACCTGTTCGAACTGCTGCACCCTTGCCTTGATTTTGTTGATGGAATATTACTCGAATTGAACCATTGAGATTCTCATCTCTTAATATTTCACGAGTACCATCAATTGAACCATCATCCACGATAATGATCTCATCAGCTACACCTGTTGCCATAACGCGGTTGATGATTTCACGAACCGTATCAAATTCATTATATACTGGAATAATTACGGAGATTTTCATGCGCAGGATTATACCAGTCAAACAAATTTGTAAACTCGGATGTATAAAATCTTAATAAAACATTGATTTTCCGTTGGGATATTGTATTTGCCCAATTGTAAGGATATGTATACCTACGGCATGCTATAATCATCTCGATTTAGAGCCACCTTCTCCAAGGGAGGTTGTGTTTCAGTTTTTCTATGAATTGCAGGAGAAACCATGCAAATCATAGAAAAATCGCTGCATAATCCTAAGGGAGTTATTTATGAATGATCTAAGGACCGAAAGTATATCATTGAACAGACAAAAAACATCAGCCAGGAGAGTATTTACACCACTACCATTAACACAAATTAGCGATACTGGGCTCTCACAACTTTGGTTACAGGACCTAGCCTTAAAAATCTTATACTTCCAGGGATACCTGACTGGCTATAATATCGCTGAGGAAATCGCCTTACCATTTGCAGGAATAACAGATCAAATCTTAGAATCCCTAAAACGGGAGAAATTTGTTGAAGTCAAATCTTCGCGGATGGGTTTGGGGGAAGGTGCATACCAGTATTCCATAACTGGGGCTGGTATCGCACGAGCTCGAGAAGCATTGGAAAGAAGTCAATACGCTGGTCCTGCTCCTGTACCTATTAAAACTTATAACGAGGCAATGAAATACCAAAGCCGGGGAAGAATGCTGGTCACACAAAGGATTCTTCGCCAAGCTCTTTCCCATTTAGTTTTATCTGAAAAAATTTTCCAGCGTATTGGTCCTGCAGTAAACTCGGGTACTTCTATCTTCATTTATGGACCTCCTGGGAACGGAAAAACAAGTATAGCTCAAGGGATAGGTCAGCTAATACTTAGCACGACAATGTATATCCCCTATGCTCTTTATGTTGATGGTCAAGTTGTTAAACTTTATGATAGCGTCAACCACCAATTAGCGCCTGATAAAGAATCCACATCTACAGGTACAGGCTCTCTGCGTGCGGGGGGTCGAAGAGATCCTCGCTGGGTCCGGATTCGCAGGCCGTTTATCGTCGTTGGGGGAGAGCTGAATTTAGAGGGTCTTGACCTCGTGTTCGATGATGTCAACAAATTTTACGAAGCCCCTTTCCAAGTAAAAGCGAATGGTGGCATACTTTTAATCGACGACTTTGGGAGACAACTTGTACGCCCGAGGGATCTTCTCAATCGCTGGATTGTTCCTTTAGAAAATAGGATCGATTATTTAACGCTTCACACAGGTCGAAAACTAGAAGTACCATTTGATGTTTTAGTTGTATTTTCGACAAATCTACCACCAAGGGATTTGGTTGATGAAGCTTTTTTGCGTCGTTTACGACATAAGATCGAAGTTGGAGATCCAAACTATGAGGAATATAGGGCAATTTTCAGAAGGGTTGCTGAAGCAAGAAGAATCCCCTATAACGATCAAGGTTTAGCCTATCTCCTTCAGGAATGGTATATTAAGCGTAACCGCAATTTGCGAGCATCGCATCCGCGTGATCTATGTGATCAAATCATTGATATAGCACAGTATTTATCAAAAGAACCTCGTATGACAAAAGATCTAATCGACCGAGCAGCAGAATCATACTTTGTAAAATTATGAATACGAATTAGGTGGAAGAATGTATTCTAAACTCCCTCGACCAAGCATCATCGCTCATCGAGGTTCTAGCTCCTACGCACCAGAAAATACGTTAACTGCATTTGAAATCGCCATCCAGCAAAATTCCGACGCAATTGAACTAGACGCTAAGCTATCTAAGGATGGGCATGTTGTTATTATCCACGATGCGACCCTAGACAGGACAACAAATGGAACTGGGTTAGTAAGGGAGAAGACACTAAAGGCTTTAAAAGAACTTAATGCGGGGAGTTTCTTTGACGAAACATTCAATCAAGAACGCATACCAACATTAGAAGATGTTCTAATAAATTTTGGGGAAAAAATAGTAATTAATATTGAGCTCACAAACTATAATCGTCCAACTGATAAATTACCCGAAAAAGTAGTTGAGTTAGTCATTAAACATGATTTAGTTAAATCTGTAATTATCTCATCGTTTAACCCAATCGCACTTCGTCGTTGTCACCAGTTGTTGCCCGATCTTCCCATCGGATTATTATCCTATAAGGGTCACACAAGATTTTGGACATTGTGGCCAATTTATAAACTTGTCCCCCACCAAGCATTCCATTTACCCATAAATGATGCCAATCCTTCGATCATTAATAAAATCAATCAACAAAAAGCCAAAGTCTTTGTATACACAGTTAATCAGCCTATTATGATGAGGCAGCTATTCGAATGGGGAGTGGATGGCATTTTCACAGATGATCCACCACTTGCAATAAGGACCTTAATTGACCATCAGAAAAACAATAACCTCTAATGTGAAGTACCATTAGGCTGGTATTCACTGCCAAATTATTACGCGGCAATAAAAATCATAAATGCTCGTTTAGTTGGATTCATGTGCAAGGGAACTCCACAAGGAATCCCTAGCAAATAAGAATTATCATGAACCATGATAACCCTACACCAGATGAAATAATGGTAGTCTGTATGGCGAGACAACTAGCTGATGGAGAGATGGTTGTTCAAGGCTTGGCAACTCCGCTAGTCGCAGCTGCTTATCTACTAGCAAAAAAGACCCATGCCCCTAATCTTTATTTCGCCTCCGCAATCGGACAGGGATTATGCCGTCAACCAGCGAAATTATCCATCAATCATGTTGAAAGACTGTGGCTCGATCGCTCTTTAGTAAATTTAGGCTTTGTGCGAGTCGCCACGGAATTTTTACCACGCTTCAAACCAAAAGAGTTCTTCCGCCCTGCACAACTTGATAAATTTGGAAATTTCAACAATATTGCCTACGGAAAAAATTATAGGCAACCAAGATTGAGATTACCAGGTACTGGGGGTATACCAGATGTAACGACCTACATGGAAAATGTATATTTGTATGTCCCGAGACACTCTAAGGTAACATTCGTTATGGAATTGGACTTTCACTCCGGATTGGGGTACAATCCCGCACGTACTCTAGGTCGTGGACCTAGGTACCTTATATCTGACCTTGGTCAGTTTGATTTTGCTGATGGTCGTTTGCGGATCACAACTTATCATCCTGGCATTGACATCGATAGAATTAAACTGAAGACTGGTTTTGAGTTAGATATCGCTCCCGATATACATGAAACACCTTACCCATCTCAGGTTGAATTACACCTTCTTCGAGAGGAGATCGATCCCCTTGGAATTCGACGCTTAGAACTACTCAGCGGATCATCACGTAGAAAATTGATACACGAGATTTTAATTCAGGAGTGAGAAGCAGATGTGAAGTAAGTCGAAGTTCGCAAAAATATTGCCAAAGCGATCTCCTGGGAAGTGAGAAGAATGAGTAAATATCGCCGACTCAGGCTACTTCTTGTAGTCTTGTTTCTATTTCTCCAAACCACAAATGGTACATTCGCTGGAATAAACCAGCAAGAGGGAACATTCGATCCTCGAGCTGTAGCTCTTTTGGAGACATTAACACCAGAAGAGCGAGTGGGGCAATTGTTCCTCGTAACTTTTAACGGTAAAGATGTGGGATCAGAAACGCGAATTTACGATTTAATCGTCAATCACCATATCGGGGGCGTTATTCTTTCAGCGGAAAATGATAATTTTAGCCAAGCAGAACAAACTATAAACGACGCTTGGACTCTAACTAATCAGCTACAAACAACCGAGTTCCTTGGCTCGCAAGAGGAAATTATTAATCCGGAAACTGAGGAAGCGTTTCAACCATCTTACATACCACTATTTATTGGGATATCTCAAGAAGGCGATGGATATCCAAACGATCAAATATTCAATGGTACTACTCCACTCCCCAGCCAAATGGCTATTGGAGCTACCTGGGATCCCGAACTATCCTTTTCAGTAGGTGAAGTCTTGGGGATGGAAATGGCTGCTCTTGGGATCAATCTACTGTTTGGACCTTCTTTGGATGTAGTTGAGACACCAAGACCCGAAGGCAATACGGATTTGGGTGTTAGGACCTTTGGTGGTGATCCCTTCTGGGTTGGCAAAATTGGGTCAGCATATATAAATGGTGTCCATGAGGGTAGCAATAACAGAATTGCCGTAGTAGGAAAACACTTTCCTGGTTTAGGTAGTTCTGACCGTTTTCCAGAAGACGAGGTAGCTACGGTTAGGAAATCTCTAGAACAGCTCAAACAGATTGAATTGGCACCCTTTTATACAGTCACTGGTGAAGCACCCTCAGAGGGAGAAACAGTTGATGCTTTACTGACTTCTCACATCCGCTATCAGGGACTACAGGGAAATATTAGAGCTACAACCCGACCGATTAGTTTTGATCCTCAAGCGTTTGATCCTTTAATGAATTTACCACCATTTGCTACCTGGCGGGAAGATGGTGGGGTAATGATCACTGATGATCTTGGAAGTCGGGCGGTTAAGCGTCTATATGATCCGACGGAAGAAGTATTTAACGCTCGGTTACCAGCCCGTGATGCGTTCTTGGCTGGAAATGATCTACTTTATGTTGGTAAGAATTTTATTGATAGCAACGATCCAGACAATTACACAACAATTTTACAAACATTAAATTTTTTCACTCAAAAATATGTGGAAGATCCAACATTTGCACAACGAGTAGATGAATCGGTTTTGCGGATCCTATCCTTAAAGTATAAGCTATATACTTTCTTTACACTAAATCATGTCCTTGCCACAGGAATCGATCTAAGTGAAATTGGAACCTCAGAACAAGTTACGTTTAAGGTTGCTAGCCAAGGTGCAACCTTAATCCACCCACCATTAGATGAGATTGACAGTGTTATTCCTAACATACCAAGCCTTAGTGAGCGTATCGTCATCATCACTGATTATTATCAAGTAAGACAGTGTAGTGAGTGTCCTGAACAAGATGTTATTCCCTACAATGCTTTAGAACAGGCTATTTTAGACCAATATGGACCTAGCTCTGGAGGACAGGTCCTCCCATATAACATAATATCTCATACTTTTAGGGAGATAGAGGGTTTATTAAATGGGGAAGCTGGCACCGGACAAATAGAGAGCAACCTTCGAAGGGCACATTGGATCATATTTGTAATGTTAGATATAAATCCAGAACGACCCACTTCCTTAACTTTGAGACGATTTTTGTTTGAAAGACCCGATATGACTCGTCAAAAGCGTGTGGTCACCTTCGCTGCAAACGCCCCATATTACTTAGATGCAACAGATATCTCTAAGTTAGATGCATATTATGGGTTGTTCGGTAAAGTTCAACCATTTATGGATGTCGCAGCGCGCTTATTGTTCAAAGAAATACCTGTACCACGAGGTTCATTACCCGTCTCTGTAACAGGCATAGGTTATGATTTAATATCCGCAACTTCTCCGGATCCAGATCAAACAATAACAATTTTACTCGACGAACCCGAACAACAAACTCTCGAAACAACAACCACACCAGAGGCAATTGAGCCTCGGGAATTCAAGATTGGCGATCAGATACAAATTAAAACCGGGGTTATCCTGGACCATAATGGACATCCAGTACCAGACCATACTCCCGTGCAGTTTGTCGTTTCAACAGACGGGGAGGAAATATTGCTTCCGAAAGTGGAAACAGATGAGGGTGTTGCAAGAATAGCATATCAAATTGAACATACAGGTGAGTTAGAGTTGCAAGCGATCATTGATCCCGCTAGGTCCGAGATCTTGATAATAAATGTGCCAATCCTAGAAACACAACCTGTAGATT
>JASFVL010000493.1:0-3469 GCA_050049875.1 Anaerolineales bacterium | reverse complement strand
TTGGAGATCCGAAGAGTATCAAAAGGTAGCTGCCGCATGCCAGTAATTTTATTACGGCTCTCAGAGATGGATAAACGGACCAACGGTCGCCCGCGCAAATGCCCCCATTGCGGGAGTCAGGTTCTGCAGCGTTGGGGTCGCGTCACGCGGTCTGTTAAAGACCAGCGCGATTTGAGAGCTGTGATCTACCGTTATCGATGTTGGGAATGCAAACGGACCTTTCGGGATTACCCTGAAAGCGTAGATGGTTCTTATTATACGCTTCGAATTCGCCAATTGGCAGCTCTGATCCAGACGCTGGGACTGAGTTATCGGGATGTTGCAACTTTGTTCAGTAAGTTGGGGGTTAATCTGAGCCGCATGACAATCTGGCGGGAATCTCAGGCTTTAGCTGATCGTAGTAGCGAATCTGACTTAGACCTGGAAGGCAAGTATTTTATCGATAAAGAATTCGTACCAAATGTCAGTCCCAAGTTCGGAGTTATTCTGGCCCTTGATCTGGGCCGGGGGAACCGCGCAATCTTAGGAACCCTCAACGAGCACAATCCGTTCGAGGTTCTGTCGTGGATAAAGCCGATATTGGAAGATATGGGGGTAGAAGTTCTTTTAATCGAGACCGGCTATCTTAAGGATATCCCTGTTGTAAGTGCAGGGCTGCACTAGTTTTTTTGTACTGTCGGGTATCGTAGAGGGATAATTTATTCTCCAACCATCAGGCGGATTTTCTCCCAAGGGGGCACGTTGCTCTCTTCAGCTAAGATGTCACGCAGTTCGAAGATTTGATCCCGCAAAGCGGCTGCCTTCTCAAACTCTAAGTTCTGGGCGGCCTCTTTCATTTTCCCCTCCAGCTCTTTAATCACCCGCTTCATCTCCGCTTTCGGCAAGGCGGCGGCGCCCTCGACGCGATACTCTGCTTGGGCATCTGCAATCGCGTGGGCAGTCATCTGGTCTGTCAGGTCGCGCACAGCTTTGACAATGCTAACCGGCTGGATGCCGTGCTCCTCGTTGTAAGCGATCTGTTTGTCACGCCGGCGGTTGGTCTCATCGATGGCAACACGCATCGCTTCTGTGATCTGATCGGCGTACATTAGGACCTTGCCGCGCACATGTCTTGCCGCCCGACCAATGGTTTGGATCAGAGCGGTCTCCGAGCGCAGAAAGCCAGCTTTATCGGCATCCAGAATAGCCACCAGTGATACCTCAGGAAGGTCCAGACCTTCCCGGAGCAGGTTGATGCCGACTACCACGTCGAAGACGCCTAAGCGCAGATCCCGCAAGATGCCGACGCGTTCCAAGGTGTCGATCTCGGAGTGCAGGTAGTGAACCTTTATACCCATCTCCATCAAGTAGTCCGAGAGGTCTTCCGCCATGCGTTTGGTCAGCGTTGTGATGAGCACTCGCTCGCCGCGCTCCACGCGGCTGTAAATTTCACTTATCAAATCATCAATCTGACCTTGGATAGGGCGCACCTCCACTTCTGGATCCACCAGGCCTGTGGGGCGAATGATTTGCTCAACCACCTGGTCAGCGCGTCCCATCTCGTAAGGCCCCGGAGTGGCGGAAGTGTAGATGGTATAACCCATGCGCTCTTCAAACTCCTCGAAGGTCAGTGGACGGTTGTCCAGCGCGGAGGGCAGACGGAAACCGAATTCGGTCAGGGTCAGCTTTCTGGAGCGGTCACCGTTGTACATCCCTCGAATTTGGGGCACGGTCATATGGGATTCGTCGATGATCAGGAGGTAGTCGTCTGGAAAGTAATCGATCAAGGTCCACGGCGGTGATCCCTCCGGGCGTTGATCGAGATGGCGGGAATAATTTTCGATCCCCGAGCAGTAGCCCACCTCTCTTAGCATTTCTAGGTCGTAGCGCGTGCGCTGCTCGATACGTTGGGCTTCCAGTAGTTTCTCTTGAGACTTGAACTCCGTGATGCGTTCTTCCAGTTCAACCTTGATGTCTTCGATGGCGCGCTGTAATTTTTCCTCTTCGGTGATGAAATGCTTGGCGGGGTATACATTAACCTCCGCGGGCTCGCGCCGAATCTCGCCGGTCACCCGGTCGATCTCGGCAATGCGCTCCACTTCATCCCCCCAGAAGGAGATTCGGTAGATGTGACGGTCTTCATAAGCGGGGGCGATTTCTAGTGTGTCGCCGCGCACCCGGAAGGCGCCAGGACGCAGTTCTAGATCGTTGCGCTGGTACTGACTCTCGACCAAACGGCGTAAGAGCGTATTGCGGCGGTACGCTCGACCCACCTTCAGGTCGATTATTACTCTGCCATATGCCTCCGGGCTGCCCAGCCCGTAGATGCAAGAAACGGAAGCGATGATGATCACATCCCGGCGCGACATCAATGCGGTGGTGGCAGACAGGCGTAGCCGGTCGATCTCCTCGTTGATATCGGTTTCTTTCTCGATATACAAATCGTGCTTGGGGACATAGGCTTCGGGCTGGTAGTAGTCGTAATAGGAGACGAAATACTCGACCGCGTTTTCAGGGAAGAAATCCTTGAATTCAGCGTAGAGTTGGGCAGCCAGCGTCTTGTTATGGGCGATGACCAAAGTGGGTTTTTGCACCTGAGCGATGATGTTTGCCATAGTGAAGGTCTTACCCGTGCCAGTTGCACCGAGTAAAACCTGGTGTCTCGCGCTGCGTGCCAAACCATCTCCCAATTGTTGGATAGCTTCAGGTTGTTCGCCGGTGGGTTCGTAAGGTTTGTGAAGGTTAAAATTCATTGAGATAATTCTGAATTTAATCGTATCTGGATTTGGATGGGCTGTCTCTATTAGGGTTTGCGAAATTCAAGCGTAAGGGCTCCCAAGTGTCCCAATTAAGTTCTATTTTACCTTGATAATATCTTATGGAGTCGTTGTCCGCCGCTAACGTAATGTGTAGATAATTTTTACGCTCTTACGTATATTGGGTTGCTGATAATCCAAGTGCGGTTCTTCCCACGAAAGGGGATCATCACTTCCACCCTGTATACACCGGATTCTGTGGTGATGTAAGTGCAGTGATCCCTCTGAGTCCAGGTCTTGATGACTTCCCCATCCTTAATCAGTCGGCATTCCACTCTTTGGGGTAGCCGGATTTGCAGGGTCACGCCGTTCTCGGCGGAGATCTCATCACCCATGATCGCAGCGCTTTCAAAGCCATGAGCTTTGAAGCGAAATCCGCGCGTGGGAGCGGGAAGGTCGTAACCGATGAAGGCGTGTCCCTGTCGCAACGCCTGTAGGATCAGCGAGCGGTCGTGGTTCAGCTCGCCATTGAGGGGTTCGGGCACCAATAAATGGGTATTTACGGCTTTGAAGTGAAATTCATAAGGGAAGAGCGTCCGCCGAATGAGTCCCATACTCGCTGGGAAAGCGTGGGCGTCCGAGCCGCCAATGGCGACCACCCGCTGACCCTTGGAGAGCAGTTCGTTCCATTTTTGAACCGTTTCAGGAAAGGGCCCGTGGGCGACACGTTCGGG
>JASFVL010000104.1:0-10870 GCA_050049875.1 Anaerolineales bacterium | reverse complement strand
GTCTGCCAACAGCAGCAAAAGCGGTGGCGTAGTTAGAGTGGGTATGCACGATACCATTGACATCCGGACGGTGACGGTAAATATATAGATGACTGGCTGTATCCGAAGAAGGTTTGAATTCTCCTTCGATGGCCTTGCCATCGAGATTAACGACCACCATGCTTTTGGGTGTCAGATCGGGGAACATCACCCCTGATGGCTTGATCGCCACCATTCCGCTCTCTGGGTCGCGGATGCTGACATTCCCACTGGTCCAGGCAACCAGTCCGTTCTCCGGCAGGGCTTGATTGAGTGTGACTAATTCTTCTCGGATCGTCGTTAAGAGCACATCAATTTCCTTGTCAAGATCATCGCAGCGCTGCAGAATATTGTTATCTGTATTCTTTGCCTCACTGCAATTATTGTTATTCCTCCGTCGAAGTTTTTACCTCAGCCTTGAGCGCTTTCAAACGCTTCATGACATCGTTCTCGCCGCGACCGAAATAATCATGCAAAATTTTGTATTCGGCAAACAGGCGGTCGTAAACTTCTTTGTGGGCTAGGTTGGGGGTATACTTCTCATCCCGCAAGTGGCCCATCTTCTGGCTGGCGTCATAGATAGAATCGTAGCCACCAACTGCTTTACCAGCCGCCACTGCCCCAAAGATGGCTGAGCCAAGGGCTGGAGTCTGCTTGGCGGCGGCGACTTTGATCTCGCGCCCGGTGACATCGGCGTAGACCTGCATCACGAGGCGATTTCTATCGGGTAAGCCGCCGGTGGCGACAATTTCCTTGACTGGCACACCACTTTCTTCGAATGTCTCGATGATGATGCGCGTGCCATAGGCTGTAGCCTCGATCAAAGCCCGGTAGATTTCTTCGGGCTTGGTCGCCAGAGTCTGGCCGATTAATAGTCCGGTGAGATCGACATCTACCAAAACGCTGCGGTTACCATTCCACCAATCCAGGGCCAGCATGCCATTCTCACCGGGAAGCAGGGCAGCGGCTTTTTCTTCGAGTAAGGTGTGAATATCCACACCCCTTTGGCGGGCTTCATCCTCGTAGACCTCGGGCACACAGTTCTCAACGAACCATTCAAAGTGATCGCCGACACAGGATTGCCCGGCTTCGTAACCAAAAAATCCTGGGATGATGCCATCTTCAACATACCCGCACATGCCAGGGACAATATGTTCTTCTTCACCCAGCACCATGTGGCAATTCGATGTCCCCATGATGATGACCATGCGCCCTGGCTCAACCACAGAAGCTGCGGGGACAGAGACGTGCGCATCGACGTTCGCGACAGCTACGGCGGTGCCCTCCTTTAGTCCGGTCCAGGCAGCTGCCCGGGCGGTCAGCTCGCCTGCACGCTCGCCCAGGTAGGAAATATCGGTCATCAGTTTATCTTCAACCAGGTTTTCCAATCGCGGGTCTAGGGCTTTGAAAAACTCTTTGGGTGGGAAGCCATCTTTCTTCGACCAGATAGCCTTATACCCGGCTGTACAATTATTGCGGGTTTCCACACCCGTGAGCTGCCAGATGACCCAGTCTGCCGCCTCGATGAAACGGTCGGCGGCTTTGTAAACTTCTGGGGCTTCATCCAGGGTCTGCCAGATTTTGGGAATCAACCACTCTGAGCTGATCTTGCCACCATAACGGTCCAAGAATTCATATCCTAAAGAGCGAGCGATCTGGTTTAGTTTGTTAGCCTCGGGCTGGGCGGCATGATGTTTCCAGAGTTTGGTCCAGGCGTGGGGATTCTGGCGGAATTCCGGCAAGAAGCAAAGCGGTGTGCCATCGGCTTTGGTGGGTAGAACGGTGCAGGCAGTAAAGTCAATGCCAATGCCAATCACGTTTTCTGGGCTGGTACCACTTTCTTCCAAGACTGCGGGGATGGTCTTTTTAAAGACGTCAATGTAATCCTGGGGGTCTTGTAACGCCCAGTCGGGCTCGAGCTGGATGTTTGTGCCGGGCAGTTTCTCGTCGATGACGCCGTTGGCATAAGCATGAACTGCTGTAGCAACTTCTTCACCGTTGGCAACGTCCACCAAAACTGCGCGCCCCGATTGGGTGCCAAAATCAATACCAATGGTGTATTTTCTTTCGCTCATTGTCCATCCTTCTCTATTCGATGGCTTTAAGAAGTGAGTGGGTAGACCCCATCTCATCTGGTGGAAGTTTTTTTAGGGGTCTCATTAGATGATTTCCAATGTGGCTGGGCGGGGGATGATTTCCCCATCCACTTCAACCTCGATGAGGGGCCAATCCGGGATTTGGGTCAGGATTTTGTTGCCATCTGCCGCTACCAAGATGGTGTCTTCAGATTTGGTCCCGGTGATGGTGGGGTTCCAGGCATATACTTGACCAGCTTCAACCAGGAGGTCCGCTCCGGGTGAAGCAATCGTTTCCCTCGGCAAATAACCCGCTGGGCCACCCTGATGGTGAAGCTGCCACTCATTTTCAAATCCGGCTTGTGCGTATTTGACCTGGATCTGTTTAAAAATTTCACCTAGCGTTGCACCAGGTCGGGTGGCAGCGATCATCGCAGCGTCGATCTCGGCGGCGGCTTGAGCTTTGTGTCGTAATTCGTCTGGCATAGCACCAAAATGAATCAAGCGCGTGATCGAACAAACCAGGCCAAACTGGCGCCCGCAAAGTACGAGCATGGCATATTCATCGAGTTTTTTGTTCGTGGGTAATGGGTGGCGGAATTCGTATATGCGCTGATCGGTAGCGATCAAGTTGACAATGGGTTGCACGCCTCGGCGCTGCGTTTCCCCACCCAACAACGCCGCGATCTCGAATTCACTCATGCCGGGCTTCACCTGGAGGATAGCGGCATTCATAGCTGAGGCGCATTGTTTTGACAAACCTCGGAAGCGAGCTTGCTCCTCGGGTAACAGATTCATGCGTAGGGGAGTCAGCTCAACGCTGAGATCAGCCCCACCGGGATAAGCTCCGTCTGTTCCCAGTTGCAACCCCAGCGCCAGCCGGGCAATTTCATCCCCAGGTTGGTACCATTCGGATACAACAAACTCCCAGCCTTGATTTTCCAATCTCCCCTCAGCCCGAAGACGGGTGGCTTCGATATTGTTGGTGATCAGGTATCGCTTCGATGGGGTAATGAGCAACGAAGCTGCACCAACACTATCGGCAGTATTGACATAGGAAGCCCCCCCGCCGGTTAGCCAGGCAAAGTTATTCACTTTCTGGATCAGCAATGCCTCCAAATTGTGAGATGCAAGCAAAGCATTTATCTTAGAGAGTTTGGTGTTCAGTTCGCCGCTCATAGATTTATCGATGGAAATACACATCCCATCCCAGGTATTTACTCAAAGCTTCGTTCACGGCAGATGCGGTTTGGGAGATATTGATGGCCACGTGATGTTCATAACCGTTCTCGCAGATGTGGTGCAGCAGATTTTGCAGGTCAGGGACTTTAACGACGCCGTATCCGCCAAAAGTATTCAAAGGATCGTCGGTCAATTCGCCCTCACCAACATAGGCGTTAATTTTGCCGTTGAGGTCATCGGTGGAGACTCGCAAATAGGTGAAGGGACCAGTGCGAACGCGCCCAATTACGGTACCGAAAGTGTTCTCTTTGCCAACCGTGCCGGCGATGATTTCCTGGTAATCCATCACTGGGATATCTTCCGAGGCGATGGTTTCATCAACGAAAATATCCATAGGAAGATTGGAACAATGGAAAATGACACCCTTATCGGGATCTTCACCGTAGTTGTTGTTCCAATCCACAATCGCGCTCGGGGTTTGTGAGGCCAGAGCCAGGGCATACATACCAACCACTCCGGTAATATCAGTTTCGCAAGCGGAAGGTGCCAGCTTGTTGCTCATCATGCTCATCAACGTGCAAGGTACAACCCCGAAGTACTCCTCCATCGCAGTCCAGCACTGAATGGCGCTGGCGACCAGTTGGGTTTCCTCCATCCAGTTATCAACCACCACGCCAAATTTGGCCATTTTGATCAGCGAATCGTTTGGGATGCCCTTGGTAGATACATAATTCTTGATCTTGTTCAACTTATCAGCAACTTGAGAGTCGTCATCTGATAATTGCTCTATGCGACCAAAGGCTTCAGAGAGATCGAGTGTCTCGACTGAGATACCGGAACGTTCGAGCAACTTCTCGCTGAAACGCACTGTGTTGAAGGCTGTGGGACGGGCGCCTAAGGCACCGACACGGGCGTTCTTTAAGCCGCCTACGACTTGGCAAGTGGCAGCAAAGTTGCACAGGTCTGTACGGAAGCTCTCGCTCTCCGGATCGACAGTGTGCAGTCTGGTTAGTGTGTATTTGATGCCGTATTGTCGCAGGTTATTACAAGCTGACATTTTGCCACAGAATGAGTCGCGGCGGTCAGCGATGGTCATGCGATCAGCCTCATCGGGAAAAGCTTGAATAAGCACAGGGACATTGAGATCCGCCCAGCGTAGAGCGTTGGCGATAGCACGCTCATCCCCGAAATTGGGCAATGTAACCAGTACACCATCAATCTCATGGCTATGTTCTTTGAAGAGATCGGCACATTTCTGTGCATCAGAAAGACTCTCGATACTACCGTGGGTGGTATCTTCTGGGGACAGTGCGATAGGTTTTATGCCTTCTTCTTCCAGCACTTTGAGTGTTGTTGCTCGCCCTGTCTCACAGAGATGGCTAGGGAAAAAACCTCGATTGCCGACAATTACGCCGAATGTAGTAGTCTTCATCATTGCCTCTTTATTGTTTATCGGGAATAGAACTCTTGCGTACAATCAGTCTGGGTTTGACCCAGCTAATATTCGATATAAATTCTTCATTTATCTGTCGAGCTTGAATGAATTTAGTCATTTGCTCGACCGCGACAGCCCCCAATTTCTCCGCATTTTGCCGAATCGTCGTTAGTGATGGATAGAAGTAGCCCGCTTCTGGGATATCATCAAACCCAACGATGCCTAAATCTTGGGGAACCTGCAATCTCATTCGTCTAGCAGCTTTAAGAGCTCCTAACGACATCTGATCGTTGCAAACAAAAACCGCATCAATGTCAGGAGATTTAGCGATCAGCGCGTGGAGTCCAACTTCGCCGCTGGCTGGGGACCAGTCTCCCTCGACTATTAAGTTATCCAAATCATCGATACCTGACTCGATTAAAGTCTCACGCCAGCCCAATTTGCGTTGTTGAGCTTCCCACCAATCGAGGGGGCCGGTGATGATCCCAATGCGACGGTAGTTTTGCTCGAGCAAATGTTGGGTGGCTAAGCGACCCCCAAGGCGGTTATCCATGGCGACGACGATATCGTTATCGGTTTGCTCTTTGTTCAAAAAAACAATGGGGATGGATAGAGCTAATAATTTCTGGGGTAGGTCTTTGAGAGCTTCACTGATCCCCGGGACCGCCCAAATGATCCCTTCGACCTGATGGGAGAGCAGATCCCGGAGGATTTCATCTACCCTACCCATCTCAAAACGGTCCAAAAGGCTCAAAATGAAAGAAAAGCCCAATTCGTTGGATTTTTTCTCGATGCCCGCCAGCACACTGGTAGGTCCATAGAGGCGCAATCCGAAGCCGACAACGCCTAATGTATTGCTTCTTCCGCGGCTCAGGCTGCGGGCGAGCACATTCGGGGCGTAACCCATATCGGCGATCACTTTTTGGACGCGCGCCCGAGTTTTCGGTGAGACATCAGGACGGTTGTTGATAACGCGAGAGACGGTTTGAGTAGAGACCCCGGCAGCTTGAGCGACGTCCTTGATCGTAATCTTATTATTGCGTGCCATAAGCACCTCATGTTATCGTTCCCGTTATCGCTAACACCCCTCATATTTACAATAGCATATTGGCTTGCACGAGTCAAGTTTATTGTGTGCTTTGTTACCACAAACGAGTGATTAAAATCATGAAGTTCCCGTAAAATGTGCGCTCGTCTAACTGTTATCGCTACCGTTATCGATAACAGTATGATCTTTTTATGCTAAAATTTTTTTGTGTTTCACTTTTGCAGGTGAAACCCCGTAATTTACAGAATAAACGCAGCATCATTTTTCATGACCGATCCAGAACAAATTGGATTGTGTTCAGAGAAAATCACTGTATAGTCACAAATTGAGCAATCAAAGAAGGATTTGCGGATGACAAAACTTGAAGGCGTGCTTTGGGATATGGATGGGGTACAGGTCGATACAGGCGAATTTCACTTCCAAGCTTGGAAAACAACCCTGCAAGATTACGACGTTCCCTTTTCGAGAGAAACCTTCAAGCGAACTTTTGGCATGAATAACGAAGGGATTTTAAAACTGCTGCTTGGTGAGCGCTTTACTATAGATCTCTATATAAGGATCAGCGATCAGAAAGAAAAAAATTTCCGCAGAGCTATTCGGGGCAAAGTTCAATTGTTACCGGGGGTGAAGGCTTTGATGGTAGCCTTGAAGGATGACAGTGTCCCCCAAGCGATTGCCTCTTCAGCGCCTCAAGAGAATATTGACGCCATCATCAGAGAATTAAAGATTCAACCCTATTTTAAGGCTGTAATATCGGCTGCAAAAATGCCCGGAAAACCGGATCCCAGTGTCTTCATAGTTGCCGCGCAAGAATTGGGCGTTCCCCCAAAGGGGTGTGTGGTCATTGAAGATGCCATCAGCGGTGTGGAAGCTGCCCGGCGTGCCGGGATGAAGTGCGTTGCTGTCACAACCACAAATGCAGCTACTGACCTAAAGGACGCGCATCTGGTTGTGGAGAGTCTTAGCAATGTTTCAGTGGATGATTTGAAGGTATTGTTGGACTAATTGTCAGCCTTTTTCCGACTCGACGGATTTCTCCCAACCGAGCTCAGTGCTGAGGGGAGCGGTGACAGACAGGAAATGCTCAAAGAAGGGCAGTAAGCCGCGCAGGCGTTTGTACGTCTCTGCCCGGCTGCTGTTGCGCTCCTGGCGTAATTCATCTGGGTCACGACCAAAAATATAGGGATCCTCCCAGGAAAGCCAATCCACACTTTTCCTTTTCAAGCTCTCACGCAGTGTCAATACGATCTCGATCAGAATTCCAAAGTCATGACTACGGATTCTTGGGAGGATTTCAGCCAATTGACCTGATCGCATCACCATATAGGACCAGGCGAAATCATAGTACTCCTGGAAGAGCATTTCCCCCACTCGGATGATCATATGCTCAATTTGATGATAGTTCTCTGGATAGGTGTCCCAGGCTCGTTGCGAACGCTGAAATAGGAGAGGTTGTTGTTGGGCTCTCTTGCTGGCCCATTGAATGTCGGAGATGAACGGCTGGCGGTGGTCGGTATTTAAAACGAAAGCCACCCGGTCAAGATCGCATAAGTGAAGTATTTGATTTGCTGAATTCTGCTTGACGGCAGCATGGTACCCCGCCAGATAATGATCACCTGGTAAGCTATCCGGTATATTTAAATTAATCTCGAAAAAAGGTTCGTCTTGAAACCAGCGCACATTTTCTGGCTGTTCCATTTCGGTGGCTGGTGAAATACTGAGATAGACCAGCTCATAGAGCTGCTTTAAATCTGGCGTGATCGCCTGGATGTGTTCGAAAAGCAGCCCGCTGGGGTCATTCAGTGGTGAAACGATCACCGGTAACAAATCTGTTTTCTCGGTACTCACAAATGTCTACTCCTCCCTGATTTCAGCGAAGACTTCCAGCAAGGTGGAAACGTTCTCTATGGGAATATCAGCCATCATGCGGTGAGATGGGGCAACTAACAGACCAGTATTGTTTGGAGCCAGGATGTGCATACATTTTTTTACCGCCTCTTTGACCTCAGTTGGTGAGCCGTGGGGTAACACGTTCTGGGTTGAAATTCCACCGTAATAAGTCAGACGTTCCCCGAAGGTGCTCTTCAACCAGGCATGGTCCAGCACTTCAGGTTGGACTGGATTGAGTGTGGTTAAACCGATTTCGACCAAATCCGGGAGAATTGGGCTGATCTGTCCATCCGAGTGCATGATGATCGGCAAGCCAATTTCATGAAAGGGGGCAAAAAGACGTGCTAGACGCGGTTTGATCATTTGCCGCCACATCTCTGGGGAAAAGAGCAAGCTTGCTTGAGCCCCGTAATCATCGCCGAAATAGCTGCCATCCACGCCCAAGTCGATGAAGCGCTTGATCAATGCTAATTGAATGACCATGATGCGCTCCAAGAGTTCCTCAACGAAACCAGGATCGAGGGCCATATCCAACAGAAATGTTTCGAAGCCTCGCAGAGACCAAGCCCTCTCGAACAAAACCCATCCGAAGTTAGGAACGACGAAATGCTGAGCGCTTTTGCGCTCGATCTGGACCCTGGCATCATCCAGCAATTGGGGATCATCAGGATCCGGCCAGGGATAAGCATCTAGGTCTTTTGACTCCCCCAGCGGATTGTGGGCCGCGTAATAACCTTCTTCTTGGAGGTCAAAACCGACGCCCCACCAATCGTATTTTAATTTACCATCTGCGCTGTACTTAGCATCGTATGACAAATCGACGCGCAGTAAATGGTTGCCAAGGAGTTCTGGTAGGTCATCCATGGGGACA
The DNA here is from genome assembly GCA_050049875.1 of Anaerolineales bacterium. GTDB lineage: Bacteria > Chloroflexota > Anaerolineae > Anaerolineales > UBA11858 > JASFVL01. The sequence continues at coordinate 2,351 of JASFVL010000104.1, read as the reverse complement.
CCAAAATGGACTGCCATCTTTTGACCCATAGCTTGGGTGTAATTGATCTGTGTTGGGAGATAATCGACCGGTTGGTGGGTTAGCGCGCGCTGAGTACGATCTTTAGGGGTCATGACCTACCATCTATGATGCACGTGCTCTTTGATCATGCTCTCGTAGATTCCTTTGACGGCAGTCATAGTCTCGTCGGATAGCGCCGGCAAATCAGCAGCCTGGGCGTTTTCGGCAGCCTGTTTGGGGTTCTTGGCCCCTGGGATGGTGCAACTGGCGGCCTCGAACATTAGGATCCAACTCAAAGCAAATTGCGCCATACTAACCCCCTGCGGGACGAGTCTTCGCAGCTTATCAACCGCCTCCAAGCTGAGATCGTAATCGACGCCCGAGAAGGTCTCGCCGACGTCGAAAGCCTCGCCTTGGCGGTTATATTGGCGGTGGTCATCTGCGCTGAATTTGGATTGTTTGCTAAATTTGCCGGTCAACATGCCCGAGGAGAGTGGCACGCGGGCTAAAATACCCACTTTGCGGCGCCTGGCTTCACTGAAGAACAGCTCACTTGGTCGCTGCCGGAAGATATTGAAGATGATTTGCACCGACTGCACGCTAGGATACTCAATCGCCTTCAAAGCCTCTTCCACCTTTTCGACACTGACGCCGTAATAGCGAATCTTGCCGGTTTGCACCAAATCTTCTAGTACGCCAAAGACTTCTGGGCGGTAGTACACCTCGGTCGGCGGGCAGTGCAACTGCACGAGATCCAAGGTTTCGGTATCGAGGTTCTTCAAGCTGCGCTCAACGAAGCTGGTCAAATTCTCGCGGTTATATCCGTCCGCGGTGTGGGGGTCTAGACGGCGGCCGGCTTTGGTGATGATGTGGAAATCTTCAGAGCGTTCTCTCTTGAGTTGCGCCAGCAACTTTTCGCTGCGGCCATCGCCATATACATCGGCAGTGTCGAACAAGTTGACACCCTTATCTAACGCTGTGTGCAGGGCAGCGATGGCATCTTCTTTACCTACCGGCCCCCAATCAGCCCCTATTGCCCAGGCACCAAAACCAACCGTAGATACCTGCCAACCAGTGCGACCAAACTCTCGATATTTCATAGTTGCTCCTCATTCGGATAGATAACGACTTTTAAACCTTCGCGTTTCTGAGCCACATCAAAGGCTTGTTTATATTCTTCTAGAGGGAAGCGGTGGCTGATGATGGCATGCACATTAACCAGACCCGCTTCGACCAGACGGATGGCGCGAGGATACGTGTGTTTCATGCGGCGCACCAACTTGATGGTCAGACCTTTGCGCCGGGCTGTGGAGGCCTTGAAAGATGTTCTGTTGACTGTCGGAATGCCGCACAGTACCACGCGACCTCCTGGCTTACAAGTCTCCACCGCAGTTTCGACGGCCGGGTTCTCCCCTGCAGTCTCATAGGCCACATCCACGCCGCGGTACCGAGTGGCAGCCATAATTTGGGCTTGCTCTGCCCCCTGGGAGGTGAGGAATACCGCATCGGCGCCCAATTCTCTGGCGGCCTCCAACCGATGGGGCAAGGGGTCAGTAGCTAGGACGCGCGTGGCCCCGGCTAAACGGGCGACCTGCAAAGTAAGCAAACCTATTGGCCCGCAACCACAAATTCCCACTGTCATTCCAGGCTGGACTTTGCCGAGATCGACGGTGTGCAGGGCAACCCCTAAAGGCTCCAACATAGCGCCATGCTCAGCTGTAAATCTTTCGGGCAGCGGGTACAAGCGATTTTCCGGCCAAGCTACCAATTGCCGTAAGGCGCCATCATGCGGTGCCTGCCCTGCAAATTTTACGTCAGGGCACAAATTTGGGTTGCCTTCTTGGCAAAACTCACAACTCTCGCAAGGGATGGCCGGATCAACCGCCACAAGTTGACCCTTCAATTCACCATCCAAAACAACGCCTGCAAATTCGTGTCCCAGGACGAAAGGAGTCGTGATCATTTCGTCACCCGTGGTGCCATCGGTAAGCCAGTGTAGATCGGAACCACAAATGCCTACCGCGGTGACCTTTATCAGAGCTTCACCGGTATCGGCGACTGGAGAAGGTTCTTCGTGTACTCTCGAGTCATTTATGTCATGCAAGCGAAGGGCTTTCATTTTGTTTAATCCCTTATATCGTCAGCAACTGAGAGGATTGTACCTTAGCCGTCAGAGAAGTGCTATACCACTCGCGTCTCGTGTGCACGCAAGACTTGTCATGAAGAAGAACGTGGGAGCACACCCCACTTAATTCCCTTTGACAACATTTGAGTGCACACCGCGTCTCTATCCCGCTTGACAGATCCCCAGACTTGACTATAATGGGATGCACAATCCAACCCGCAGACGC
>JASFVL010000492.1:0-3489 GCA_050049875.1 Anaerolineales bacterium | reverse complement strand
GTGTGAGCCGGATCGACGAACAGGAACTGCCCTCCGCTGGAGATGGCTGTGAGAAGATAGGGGACGACCCCGCCTGGGGTCTCCAGCCCTGACAATTCGAGATATGAACGAAGAGCATTCTGCATGGCAAAGTCCGAGCTACCTTCAGGTTGAGCCGCACTGGTTGAAGCGCACAAACCCATCAAGGCGAAGGAGGCGCGCGCCCGCCGTTCAGCCAGCAGGCTTTGCATGGCTTCGACTGTGGGATAGTTCGTGTCGGTATCGCCGTCAGTGAATAACCATATGTCGAGATCGTGCTGTCCGTCCACGGCTTGGGCGAGCGCGTCGAAGGCTCCAACCGTACAACCACCATCTGCACCATCAGCTGTAAGGCTAGCGATCTCGGGGTTGATGGTGTCGGCGAAGAACTGGCCGGCGAAGACAATTGGGTTGGTCGTACCACCATCGTTGAAGGTTTGCAGCGACATCTCCACCCCCTCCGGTGCTTCAGTCTCCAACTCACTGACTTGTAATTGGAGTGCATCCTTCACAGCCGAGAATTTGTCTCCGGCCATGCTCGTACTGTTGTCTAAGATAAAGATGGCTTGCTCCCACCAGCGGTATCCATCAAGCCAGTCCTCTGGATGTTGGGCGGCTGAAACAGAACCCAGGGTTGTCTGGGCAATGGCAGTGGTGAAAACACCGGTCAAGGAGGTGTTCTGAGTCACGGTGGCGGCTGTGGCTGCATCGGTCGGCATCCCAGCATCCGCCCACTCTTCCAAATACTTCTGGATATCACAATCATTGTCCCACGGTTGACTGACGAAGTCATCGATGGTGTAGATCTGCTGAACCATGCCGTGTCCGTGATTGACGGTGTCTTGCCCGTCATTATTCGAATCATTGAAATCCCAAAATAGACCAGCAACTGCAAATTCGTTTTGTTCGCTCAACGTGCCGATATTGGTAATGTTTTCGATATCAACCGCCAAGGCATTACCACTTCCCTGAATGTCAAGGTACCATCTGGCGTTGGTGGCACCAATGGCGTTGCGAACGGCGCTTTGGTAGTAATCGGGGTAGCCCTCGCCAAAGGACAGCTCCACGTCGAGCTGATCACCAACATTGTGTCGTCCACCTGGATTGTCATCGCAGCCGTACTTGTCGTCGGCAAAATGACCCCATTCGTGGATAATCGTGGAATCATCCCAGGCGTCTGGGTCAGAGGCATCGTCCCGAATGCGAATGTGGTCTGTGAAAGAGTTGTAGAAAGTGCGGCTGATATTGGACCCTTCCTTCCACAGGATCTTAGCGATGTAATCAAACTCTGCGTCGCCGCCGTTCTCTCCGCCGCTGTCGTTCCAAAACTGCCAAGCAGCAAAAGCTGCGTCCAAGATGTTAAAAATCCGGCTTTCACCCTGGTCGAGATCGAAATTAACGGTTAGTTCGGTATCCGCCTCAACAGATTCTTCAGGACTATCCATTTGATATAAGGCATCCCCGTAGTGCAATGCCAACGGTGCTTCATAGGTGAACTTTTTGTGCACCACCGCAGCGACATCGCGCTCATCGGTTCCGACTAATGAGAGCAAGCGTACTTTGATCTCAAGCTTGTTGTTGAACAAACCGTCGCCGTCACAAACCTCATCGAAATTGTAGTTGCCGTTCGAGTCGGTTACAGTGAAGCCGTAGTGATCGTCGAACAGAATGTCGTTCTCAATCAATTCTAAAACCACGTTAGCCATTGATACCGTGGTGTTGGTTCCGTACCCTGAGGGGGTAAGAGGCCGGTCCACGCGATTAACGTTGCCGGAAACGGTGACGCACGGTTTATCCGCCGTGGCATCTTGCGCCTTTGCGATGGGGTTGCGGATTACCTGCGCGTCGACCTCCACGTGACGTAGGTCGCGGATATTCGGTTTCACATCGTTAACTCGGGAATCGTGAACATCGATTTCGAAGAATAGCACACCACTGGCGCGATAAATCTCCGCAGAAGAGGGAGTAAAGGATGCGTCAGCAGCGATTTTATAAACGCCTACTTCCGGGAACTGGAGCTGACGGGTGCTCGTGATGGTCTCACCTCTCGCTACCTGACCAAAATTTTCGACGGATGGGCCAACGAGGTCAACGCCCTCAGGGACGACCCAGGTCACGATCAAATCAGGAGCATCGCGAGTGGGCGTGGCTGTCAGGGTCATAGATGTAGAACCCCCACGAGGTGGCGGTTCTCCAGCGACCAGCTGAACGCGAACACCATAATCGGGGCCTCCAGCGGTGTCGATCTGAACGTTCACATTAGATTGTGCACGGGCTGGTTGATCACCTGCTAAAAATAGCAGCAGTAAAATAAAAACGCTTAGGGTGACCAAGAGACGGATAACCCTTGTGCGTCGGGATTCATGCCCCTTTTTATGGCGAAAAAATCTTTGTGTTGAACTCGAAGACATGAGCACTCCTATAGTGAAACTAAGCCATTTTAAGTGTTTTGTGGACCAAACCATCGATCTCGGGACAGACTGAGGTGAGGTCTGTCTTGGATGAGGTCTTGGGCTGGGAAAAACAAAGAATGAGGATAATATGTGTTACCTTCTAGATATCCGCGTTCGATCCCAATTGTATGTGTCTAACTGTGATGATATGGGGTTTTTTCTGCCGTATTTTTAAAACCTAAATAGTAGGTTGACAAGACTGAAAAAGGGGACATTTAACTCCATGATTTAGAGGTCATTCTAGCAATATATTCGCTGATTGCGATTAAACCACTTGTGAAATATACGATAGGTACGAAGATTGGTTACCCCAATTATCAAACAATTTAGACCGCAAATGTCATTATAACATATTCCCCCAAAAGGTATTATTGGCTAGGCATAAATGGATTGTTATTCAGTGGGAAATGTTCAGTTAATCATTCAGACAATTTTTGTTTTGATACCAGTTTCTGTTTCAATTTCGGCAGCAAAATCCTCTAGGGCTTTTAAATTAAAGACACTTTTTTGGCCTGATGGGCTCCCGAGGACAATAAGGTCAACCTCTTCATCCTGAGCAGTTTCTTTAAGCACTTGGCGGACTTCTCCTCGCCGGGAGATTGTTTCTGCCTCTATGCTTTGTTTAGCAGCGCGCTCCTTCGCCATGAGGAGCAGGAATTCACCCATTTTGGCGAGACCATCCTCGGGATCGACCAAAATAGGAGCTGCGGTTTTATCGAGAAAGTGAGTATCTATTACATATAGGAAAACAAGACTGTCACCCTGTTCTTTGGCTATGGTGATAGCTGCATCTTGTGCACGGTAGCTGGCCTCGCCGCCTCGGGTAGCACATAGTATCTTACCCATATTGTTCTCCTTTATTCCCAGAGCCCTTACCCATCAAAAATTGGGCTTGGTCTGTTTTTTGACCATTAAACGTAGATTTTGCGCAAACAAGAGCCGAGTTGCAAAAAACGGCTCAAAAAACGAACTTTAACAACTGAACCTTAGTCGGTTATGCTCTAGTAAATCTCAAAGC
>JASFVL010000103.1:0-10901 GCA_050049875.1 Anaerolineales bacterium | reverse complement strand
ACCTCCACGGCCCCACAAGGTCACCCGTAGCGTGGTCGGCAATGCAGAGAATATCAGCCCCTGCCCTTATTTGAGCGATGCCAAATAAAACACTGACTTCTTTTAGCTTATCCAGAAAGCAACGAACCATCTTCGTGTTGGTAATTGTTTTAATGAGGAAATCTTGTAAACCATGCGGGTGGTAGGATAGAGTCCATGGACCCATCACCTTTCCGACAATTGCCACTTGGTGACCGTACTGATATGGTATTCCAGTGATCCATCCACCGTAAGCTAGAACTGGCTGGTCGGTCTCGAAAATATTCTTAACGTGTTGAACCCCTTGACGATACCGATTGTGGTAACCAACCGATGTCAGTAAATTTGCGTCCTCCACTGCCGCTGCAATCTCACGGCAGAGCCCCAGGTCATTACCAAGCGGTTTGTCAACAAAAAACGGCAATCGCTTCTCAACAGCCGTCAACTCAGCAGGCCCATGGGCGAACGGTGGGAACAAGATGTGAACAGCATCCAGTTCTTCCTCCTCAATCATTCGAGTAGCATCTGTATAAACGGAGGCTTCGTGTTCTTGGGCAAGCATCTCTGCTTTATCTCTAATCAGATCGCAAAATGCGGTTACGCTGACGGTCGGCATTCGCTTTAATGCTTCGAGGTGACGGAGGGCCATCAGCCCGCAACCAACGATACCGATTCGGAGATTTTTTTCATACTAACCGCGGTCCTTGCCTACAAAACCGCTAACGGTGTCACCGGGGAGCCAGTAGCCGCAGCAAGACGAAGGGGAGCAACAATGAAGAGAAAATCCCATCGATTACGGCGTTTACATTCCTCTCTCAAACCCTCAAATTGACACCCGTCAATCAAACACAAACCCATACTAACCATACCAACCTTGTGAACAGGCTGTGGGATGTCATCGTAGCCAGAAGGGACAACATCGTGAGCTGCATCAGCAGCAATTACTGAAACACCCCGTTCGAAGAGCCAGGGCAAGGTTGCGGCGTGAAGTCCCGGACGATCCGGCGGGTGAGGGTACGGTCCGTGTATGGCGCGGCGCTCCAACCACCCTGTGCGAATCAGTAGAGCATCACCTTCGGTGACTTTTACTTCGCATTCTTGTTCTGCAGCATTAAGATCCTCAGAATAAATAGCCTCACCTGGCTCAAGGTATGGCTTTTGACGCAATCCGGCAATGTCTAGCAAAACTCCACGAGTGACAATGCTATCTTTCATCACATCAACGTCACACTGAGTCGCTCCTTTCTTGGTTGTAACTAAGTTCTTTGGGCGATCGTTGTAGAACTTTCCGTTCCAAAATTGATGGCTGAGCGCATCGATATGTGTGATCGTATGTCCATGGAATACCATGCCGATGAAGTCCGCCGCGTCCGTTGCGCTCGGGGATTCGCCGCTGTTGAGCATATAATGCAAAGGCGGGTACAGAACGTCGGGAGCAGGCTTTTCATGGATAATAGGCCAGGCGCAATTGACGACGATTCCGTCTTGGGCTGCCTCTAAGGCTTGCAATCGTTTCGATGAGGTGATGAGATTCAAGGTCCCCTTTTCGTCATCCGATCCCCATCGTCCCCAATTGGAATATCTATCAAAATATTCGAGCACCTCATCCTGAGATGGCACATATGGTGACATAGGCTTTCCTAGCGTACTCGGATAAATTTGTGAAGCACACTTGATCCTGCCGGAGGATCTCCCTTGGTAGCCGCGTTGAGAACTTCTCCAACATATACGTCTCCACGCCCATCAATACATATCGCATGCGCCGCCACAAAGTTACCGGCTTGGGACACATCGGGCTCACCCCAGCGCGCCAACAAATTGCCTTCCAGGTCAAAAACACTCACCCGAGACCACTGACTATCAGCAGTGGGGGATAGCATTCCTTTCATAATCCCATAGCGCATTCCGACTTCAGCAACATAGACGTATTGCTCAGTGTCGATCTTTAAACCACAAGGCCGGCTGACATCTGTCCATTGAGTGATGAACTTCCCCTCCAGAGTAAAAACCTGAACACGACTGTTTTGACGGTCGGCCACGTAGACTCGGCCATCCTGACTAATGGATATGTTATGCGGCAGGTTAAACTCTCCAGGTCCAGTGCCAGGTTCTCCCCATGATATGAGAAGCTCCCCATCCGAGGAAAATTTATGCACTCGTGCGTTGCCATAACCATCACTGACGTATAGCTCACCGTTTGGCGACAATGCGACACCTGTGGGCATATGGAAGGGTGGGCCGCCTCTCTTGATAGTGCGATAGTCCCGGTCCAGGCAGCCAGTATCCGACGGCACTCCCTTTGTGCCCAGAGTCATGAGGAGTTGACCTTCTGGTGAGAATTCCCGCACGGTGTGGTCCAAATCATCGGCGGTATAAATCGCGTCGTCCGGTCCGATGCAAATACCGTGGGGACGGGTGAACTCGCCCTCTCCCCAGGATTTGATGAACTGACCAGCTTGATCAAAGACGATTACTGGATGTCCCCCCCGATTTAAGACGTATACACGATCTTGCGAATCGACAGCAATATCCCCCACATCTAGCAATTCCCATCCTTTGGGGAGTTCTCCCCAATCATCAAACACTTCGTAGATAAAATCTCCACTACCGACTCTAACCGTGTTGTCTGAAGAACGAGTCATCACATTGTCACCTTTTTGTGGTTCTTTACGAGCACTTCCGGATCCACCCCCACACTGCGGGCAGTTTTTTGCATTTCTTCCCATGTTTGCTTAGGGATTGATATACCCTCACGGGAGCGTATCTCTGCAGTACGAATCTCCGGTTCCCCTGGGAAGGAGACCTCATCGAATCCTGGGGCTGGTGTACTCTCTTTGATTTTTTGTAGAAAGGCTTCCGCAACTTGATCGTATTCCTCTATCCTTACAAAAGCAGTCACGTCCAAAGCCAAGACGATCCAATTCATGGTATGGGCAACACCCAACATGGCTGCACCCAGCAACTCAGCGATAACTGCAAGCCCGTATCCTTTGTGTCCCGCGACGGGGAGTAGCGCTCCTCCAGCGTAAAAGTCTTCTACATTAACGCTTGGCGATCCCGCCTTGTCCTGAATCCAGCCCGGGGATAACTCTTGGTGTTTTGCTCGATAGATTTGGAGTTTGCCCTCGCCCACAGCGCTGGTTGCGAAATCGATCACCACGGGACCATATCGTCCCCCAGGCAAAGCCACGACATATGGGTTGGTGGACAGGAGTCGTTCGGCGCCACCGAAAGGTGCCACCCACCGGCCAGAGGTTACTGTACCACTGTGACCACCGCCAGCGATCAGTACCATCATGTTGTTCTCTGCTGCGATTTCACCGAAGCGCCCAAGACGCCCGGTATGGGTTGTATCCACCAGCCCAATGGCAGATACTTGATTGGCCCTAGCCTTCTGGATAGCGAGGTCCAAGGCATAACCGAGTGCGTAAATGCCAAATCCTTTATTCCCCTGTACTAGCGCCATGGAGACAGTTTCCGTTTGGATCTCTGGTCGGGCTTCTGGTTTTATCCAGCCCGATTTGATCTCGTTGATATACTTGGTCACCCGCATCACACCGTGTGAATCAACCCCTTTCAGACTTGCATCCACCAAATTGCCTGCCACATACCCGGCGATATCCCTGGGAGTGCCAGCAGCGATCAGCGTTTCTCTGAGTAAAGAGTCCAATTGGCTAGCATGAAATGTTGGCATAAAACTTCTCTCCTTCACGTCGGTAGGATGTTTGGACTAGTTTGGGGATACAAACCATTAGATCAACCCTAAGTTATTTCAGTATATGAAAATTTATTTCATTATATCAAATTTTCGGCAAATCGCATTAATACTATACGCAATATTTGATGGGGTGCTCAAATGGGCTCATTAATTTGACCGGTTTGATGACCTGCTGATATGACCCAATCAACAAAGCTTCCGGGCGAACAGAATCGCGCTAGGTCCTGCCCTTTTAGGGCTGGCGGTAGCGACCAAACAGCCATGCCCCAATAGTAATTTCGCGCAAATGCCTCAGTCCCATCTAGTTTTGCGAACGCTTGGGGGAAATTCCAGGTTAGCTGGTGTTTGAGCACTAGGTTGTTTAAAGTTTTCCGTGCTATCTCTACTGCTGTTCCTTGTTTATCGTGGTATGCGTAATTGGCGGCTAGCACGAAATTCGCAGATGGCCATATCCCGCTTGAGTCTTTCCCACCAGCAGGATCAACGCTCCCATCTGGTCTCATCGCATTGGCGGCACCGGCCTTTACTGGTTCAACACACAGTTTTTTAATCGTCTCTAAAACAGCAGAGACCCGAATTTCAGGAAACACTTCAGGAAGATCAAGCAACATCCTGCTGAACTCGCCATCCAATTGATATGAAAAAACAGTATCCGTGCACTGATTTGTGACGGGGTCATTGTAGAGCAGGTAGGATTGTGTTTTTTCATTACAGAGCGTTTCCTCTAATGATTGTGAGGCTAGCTCAAACCACTCCTTACAATTACGACCGAACTCCACATCACCAACCAAATCAGCCATCCGTTCAGCGACCTTTAAGCTGCAAAGCCACTGGCCAGCGATATAGGTGGCATTTCCATACCACATCCACGAATCCCAGGTCTGCCCCTTTGGGTACTCAGGGTCTAAACCAACTAGGCCATCCTCAAATACGCTCCTACTCATCGTGAAGATAATGGCGCGTTTAACGGTTGGGTAGAATTCGCGAATTAGCTGGTCGTTTTGTATGCGCTGACACAAACGATCCACCATCTGGATATAGAGCATCCCGTTGACAACTTGTTGAGCGTAGTAATGAGGAGCGTTTAAAGTATGATCTTGGTAGGAGGAAACCGAGAAGGGCACCATTCCATCATCAAGTTGGTATGCCGCAAAAGCCCGCAGGGTGGTTAATCTCAAATTTGGGAAAAAGTACGTTATCGGAAAATCACCCCACCAAGCAACACACATTGATTCTTTGATGTCAATGTCCCCAGCGGCCTCCAAGATTGTTAACAATCCGTTTTGGATGTCTGCGCCTGGATTGCACACAAAAAAACTGCCTTTGGTCAAAGTGTGAAGACTATTTACCAGAGAATCGCGTAGAAAACCTGGCAAATCTTGCTCGGAATATACGGTTTGCTGCCAGGCTAGCATGCGGTTGAGCAGACTCTCCTGTTCACTTACCAAAAACTGTGCGACTTCGAGAGCGCTGTTCCAACGGAGACGGTACATATTGATATAGCGTGTTTCAGGCCAGTAAGGGGCATACCAGGCTAACACAAAAGTAATTCTCTTAACTTCATGAGCTTCTAGGGCGAACTCCACAGCCACAGATGCACCCGGCTCTGAAGATTTGATGGCGGGTAGACTATCCATCGCTTGAGTCCACAAGTCACTATTTGTGCCGAGGTCTCTCCCCCAGCAGATTGTCTCCTGACCGGCAATGCCCAAAGCATAACCAAATGGCGCTCTACCCCCTAATTGTTGTTCAATGGCGGGCCAACCAGGCCGATAAGCTGTGACAGCGAGCCCGGTAAAAGCATCTTCAATGTATTGATGCTGAAAATCTGTCGGGCCGCGTGTTTCATACTCACAAGGCCCTGGGAAGTTAAATATGATCTTGCCTCGCTGTCCGGTCTCTGTTTGATTTTTTATTTGGATTTCAAAGACAGCTCCAGGTACGTTTGAGTTCAACGCATCACCCGGGATAAAGGGCGACCAAGCCCTGAGCGAAACACCCAAGGGCGCCTCGATCTCATACTCCAAGTCTGCAACGGGATAGTGTCCCCAGTAGTGGATCTGGTGGGCACTGTTGACCCCCTCAATTTCCTGTAACGTCAATAACCAGCATTGGTCTTCGATAGACAGACCCAAAAAAGGCGTGTTAACTACCCGTGGGATGCCAATCGGATTTGGCGCAAAGATATTCTTTACCGTCCGGGCTGGATTCACAAGGTTGTTATAGATCGTCCATTCGCCCATACAGCCATTTGGATCAATGTTGATATAGCCAGTGCCTATCCCGCCCAGCGGTAGACCGCATTGACCGCTCCCACCATCGCGATAGACAACACCGACTACGGGTTGAGAAAATCCTTTTGCTGAGAACTTCACCCACTGACGATCAGGTAAATTTGGGGGAAAATTTGTATGGTTGCTTTTAGGTGGCATTTTGCTGATCCGTAAAATTGATGGCTGTTTTCAGTATTCATTAGCTCTGCTTCGCGTCTACGGCCTTTCGAGCGGCCCTGACAACGTCTTGCACTGACATTCCGAACCTATCGAGCATGTCGAAGTACGGCCCGGAATCGGCAAATGTGTCGGCAATTCCGACTCTTTTTATGGGTACTGGGCAAAAATCGGTAATCACTTCGGCCACCGCACTTCCTAGTCCTCCCAAAATGGTGTGTTCTTCAGCGGTTACAAGTGCCCCTGTCTTTTTTGCAGCCTCCAAAATGCGATCTACATCCAAGGGTTTAACCGTATGTATCTCTAAAACCGCTGCATCAATCCCTTCTTTTACCAATGTTTCAGCGGCTTCCAAACAGCGTCCAACCATAATCCCTGAAGCAATCAGGGTTACATCCTCGCCTACGCGCAATGAGACTGCTTTGCCAATGCGCGGTTCATAACTTTCATTAAAAATCTTGGGGACCTCATTTCGATTCATGCGGAAGTAAACGGGACCAGGCCATTCCGCTACTTGGGGGAGCAACTTCCTGATTGCCATAGGATCACCCGGGCAGACGACCGTTATGTTGGGCAAGCTGCGTATGATGGCGACATCGGTGATGGCGTGGTGGGTGGGCCCCTCATGGCATGGGGATAAACCGCAATAGGCCGCCATAATTTTGACATTCGCCCTGCCGATACACACGTGGGTGCGGATCATTTCTAAGGCTCTTGTTGCAAAAAGGAAGGAAAAAGTGTTGGCAAAAGGGATTTTTCCTGTGTAGGCCATCCCGACAGCAACGTCTACGAGAGCCTGCTCTGCGATGCCAACATTGATAAACCTGTCCGGAAAGGCCTCTTGAAACATATAGCTGTGATCGGAATTAGATACATCAGCACTCAATGCCACGATATCAGGGTTGGTTTTACCGAGCTCGACCAAAGCTTTTCCATAGGTGATACGGGTGGAGACTAACTCTGCCATTGTTTCAAACCCTCTTCTAGTTCAGTTACTGCTTGTTTGTATTGTTCCCTGTTGGGTGCCTGCCCGTGCCAGCGGTGATCGTATTCCATGAAGCTCACGCCCTTGCCTTTTGTCGTCCGGGCGATGATCATACTTGGCTGGGCGTGTATCTCATCGGCGCGGTCCAGTGCATTAAGAATTTCAGCGACGTTATGCCCGTCAATCTCTTGCACATGCCAGCCGAATGCCCTCCACCGATCCGCTACTGGTTCTTTGGGCATCACGTCGGCGGTTGCTCCCGTTTGTTGGATACCGTTATAGTCCATTATGGCGGCTAGATTTCCAAGCTGGTACTTGGCCGCCACCGCTGCACCTTCCCAGATCACACCGGCATCGGTCTCGCCGTCTCCAACAACGACGTAAACACGTGCACGCGATGCCCGCGATGAAGGCGCGCTGAAAGAAGATGGTTTATCTAAACCCATCCTCAAGGCCATGGCCATCCCTGCCCCAATGGCTATGCCCTGCCCCAATGGACCCGCACCGATCTCAACCCCCGGCAGGACCCGATCGGGATGACCGTGTAGACGGCTGCCTGGTAGGCGAAAAGTCTTCAAATCCTCAACCGGGAAGTATCCACGATGGGCCAATACGGTGTAGAACATTGGAGAAGCATGACCCTTGGAGAAAAGTAGGCGATCTCTTTCAGGCCAATCCGGTCTCTGGGGATCAATCCGAAGATGGTGAAAATACAGGCAGGTAAGGATTTCAGCGACGGAAAACGGCCCGCCAACATGTCCGGATTGAACTTCATAGACCATTTTTAGTGCTTGGATACGAAAAGCTTGTGCTTTGATAGTCAAATCGATAATCAGGGACTCAGGATGATAGTGCATCTACTCACCTCAATAAGTTTTAATTAGCTCACAGCCCTCCAGCGCCATTCGGGCGCGCTCGTATAAGTGAACGTTATTTGATCACCCGGTTCCAGAGAAATCCCTTGTCCTGCTGATATTCCCCCATTAATAACTAAACTCTCCCCGTTGGCGTCGATGAGCGACCAGTTAGATACTTGACCTGGTTCCACAATCATCGCTTCAATCTTGTGGCAGGTGCGATTCACAAGTTTTTCTCCAGAAGATGGAAAATTCGGCGTGGGGATTTTAAAGCCCGCAGATCTGGACGAAGTGATCCGATTTGTTGGCTCTTTGGCGAGATTCGTGACGCTTAGCTCCTTGAGTTCTGTGAGAGAAGTTTGGTTGCGGGTGGGATTGGAAGATCCGGGAGGGTAAAAATGAGTCAACGCAGTCACGACATTATCTCTCGCGGTGGTTTCAAAAACAATGTCCCTGCCTGGTGAGGCTTTCTGAATGTCAATAGTTAGCAAATTGCTGTGACCGAATATCCTAGCCCCTGTGGAATCCTCCAGTTGATTGGCGTTTATGGACATATCAAAGCGATTATTGCTTGGCTGAGAATGCTCGTCACCAATTTGGAGATGTGTTGTGCTCTGCTGATTGTGCATCACGTGGATCCAGTTATTTGAGCATTTCTTGCCCGTGAGGTACACATTCTTTTCGGCCAGTAAGATTGCACTAACGAAGAAACGATTGTAAAGTATTGGCGCTCTTGAGGCGTCCAAAACGAGTCCACCCCCATACGGTTTTCTCACAATCTGCCAGGAGTCAAAGTCAAACAAACCACCCCCGCTGAGGGAAGAAAACTCGAACGTGCTATCCGTCGCAACAGCGAAGTTATCTAAAGGTACAGGGCGCTCTGGTTTAATCAGCACCACTGCGCCATCCTCTTCGTGATCTCTGCGTTTATTCTGAACCAGGATTCCGAAGCGGTAGTGAGCATCCATGCAACTATCGATTTGTAAGACAGCTCCACCGGAGCCCTCGTAGACAATAATTGCTTGTCTTGCGTCAATTCGAAAGCCGTGAGTTGGTGGAACTCGAATTGGTTCGTGTGTGTAATACCAGCGGTGCTTTGCTCCCTCAATCGGCACCCAACCTCTATCTGATGTCCAATATAAAAATTCGCCTCGACCGCTGGTGCCCGACTGTACACCAGCTATGAACAAGTTGAGAAAGTGAGATGTTGCATAGTCTATTGCCTCCTGGATGCCGGCAGTGCGTGTGCCGGGGGTGTTGGGTCCGAAATCGCCGCCGTCATCGGGCCCATAGGGTGTCACTACAACGAATCCAAGCCTTCGATAACGATCGTTTTCAAGAGTACTTAATTGCTTACGCATTCAATTCCTCCTAACTAGGTTTTTGGCTGCTTGTTTCCAGCCCGGATTATTCGGTCCACGAATCCACCAGGTTCACAGAAAGTGCTCAGGTTCTTTGCTTGCATCGCGGCTGGCAACACCCACAGGATCATGTTCTGGTAGTAATCGCTGCCGAAAGTCGCCCGGCCGTCGTCTTTGTCGCTGCAGATAAGGTTGGGCATTTCCCATGTATACTCCTGCCATGCGAAGAAAAAGCATGGAGATCTTGCAGCCTTGGTGGTTGGTCGAGTCAGGTGCGTTGCTCCACAAGGAGCACGCTTCGAGGTGGTACAGCGACTGTGAGCTGGTTGGAGTGCAGCTCGGCCCTCGGTATGGTTCGCACATCCTTTCCGGTCACCATGCGAAATTCACTGCTGGACTGGTATTTCTGTTCCTCCACAAGTGCTAGCTTACCTTCTACAGAAGTTCCCGTCCAGTTGATCAGGACATAGCCCACGTTGCCATCCGGCGAGCGCCAGACGCCGTGGAGGATTCTCGGCATGTCCACAGTACCCGGTCGCCGGTAGAGGTCTACCGTAACCCGCGGGACATCCAAGCGCGTTGGCCGGAGCATCTCTCCGAACACTACGTACTCGCGGGCATAAGTCCGCTGCGCTTCGCATATATTGCGTATCAGCGTCAAGGCTGGATACGCTGGATCGACTTCAAAGTCGTATTCAGGTAGGCCTATACCCACTAGGTTCTGAGTAACACCGTATACGAAGCAAGTCGCGTGTTTGATCAGCTCGACCTCGGGATGACAAAGTCCCATTGCCGCATCGCCCCCCAGGCGGCAGGTATACGCACCATACACATAATCGAATAATGGAATATAACCCACCCAATATGGCCGGTGATACTGATAGTCGGCCTCCTGAATCCAAACTTCACAGGGTTTCTCGTATCCCATAGCGGCTTCCGGGTTTCGGTGCTTGACCTCTCGACGGACGCGGCGCAGGAATTCCAGCGTCCTGTAGTACATCCAAGGGCCATAGCCCGGCGTGTGTCCGTGCTGATCGCTATAGCATACATATGCGTACAGACCTAGTTGTATATCCAGCGACACTGCCACAGCGCCTAGATCCATCAACCTTAGGAAGTTGTTCACAAGAAGTTCTTGGGCATCGTTGCTTCCGGTGCACATGGCTACAAAGTACCTTTGGCCTTGCTGATACGGACGCCTGCTAATATCACTGATGATGAGCCCGCCGCAGTCATCGAGAGCTGCCATCTTGCGACCTTCGCGCTCGAAACGTTCCCAGCCATCATAGCCAACCATTGGCTTTCTATAGGTCCACTGGAAGCCTCCCACGTACATGAAGGGATGGTTGCCATCACGGGTCGCTTCTGCCATGGCCGCCCGAAAGATCTCCTCTCCCTCATAAGGAGGAAAAATATCCACCGGTCCGCTCGGTGCGCCGAACTTTTCCCATCCTGTTATCCAAGTGACCACTGGCGTGTTGAAGATGGCGGCGTATTCGCGCATGAGTGGCA
>JASFVL010000102.1:0-10919 GCA_050049875.1 Anaerolineales bacterium | reverse complement strand
TTTGGCAACCTCTTCCCTGGGAAGCCCCCATCGTTCCGAATCAAACACGTTTTTTTTACTTCACTCATAACCGCTCTTCTACCACATTTTCGCTAATCTGACATTGTCAAAATAGTTACTAGTTTTAATTTTTGTGCCCGGATAGCTGATTATCTTAGTTCACATCATTATATGTCCAATAACGATTCACAAAAAAATTCCAAAACAATACAACAATTACAGCAATAGCTAAAGCAGTATTATGACCAAGAAATTCAGATGAGATAAATGATAACGGGAGAAATTGTAGATTTGAAAATAGTTTTTGTAAAGGACCTTCTAACCAAGCAAAAAGCGGCGTTCGTATGCCCAAACCGATGATGCTGACAATTGTGAATTCACTAATCTGGCGAAGCATGTTTTTAGAGCGTGAATCGGGATAAGTCCAAAAACGATTCCAAAGGAAGTTGCTAAGGATCGCAGTACAAAAGGATATAACACTCGCTAACACTGCATTGAGGTTCAACAAACTAACCAATAGATTGAATGTGCTGAAATCTACAACCGCTCCAATTGTTCCAACAACTAGGAAGCGGACAAAACGCGTTCGCTCTCGTTGATTAATGAGAACCTTTGAAAAGATCATACAACCCCTAATTTTTTCTTAAAGTAAGGAATAGTTTTTTGCAAGCCTACCTTCAAAGATGTTTTGGGCTCCCATCCAAGGATCTCGCGAGCCCGGGTAATATCTGGTCTCCGGCGTTGTGGGTCACCCTCACCCCGACGTTGAGCTTGATAAATCACCCCTGAAGGATTCTTCGTTATCCTATTTATGGTTTTAGCAAATTCCAAGATACTTATCTCATCTGGGTTCCCAAGATTTAGAGGCTGATTTTCATCCGAAAGTAGTAGTTGGTAAATTCCATCAATGAGATCATCCACAAAACAAAAACTGCGGGTTTGAGTTCCATCACCGTAAATTGAAAGTTGTTTTTCACGAAGCGCTTGGTTTAGAAAATTGGGTACTACACGGCCGTCATCTATGCGCATTCTTGGACCATATGTATTAAATATCCGAACAATTCGTGTATCGATATTATGAAAACGATGATATGCCATCGTCAAGGCTTCTGCAAAACGTTTGGCTTCATCATAAACCGATCGATCCCCGATTGGGTTTACATGCCCCCAATATGTTTCGCGTTGTGGGTGTTCTAAAGGATCACCATATATTTCACTTGTTGAAGCCAACATATAACGCGCATTATTGGATTTGGCTACCCCTAAAGTATTATGTGTGCCTAAAGCACCAGCTTTTAATGTTTGAATGGGTAAATTTACATAGCCATATGGTGAATTGGGATTGGGACTGGCTGGTGAGGCAAAATGGAGAACAGCATCTAAATCACCGGGTACAAAAATAAAATTTGAGACATCATGTCTAATAAATGAGAAATTATTGTTCCCTGCTAAGTGAACAAGATTATCAGGGCTTCCTGTGATGAAATTATCCATACCGATAACGATGTGCCCTTCTTCAAGTAAACGATCACATAGATGGGAACCAAGAAACCCAGCCGCACCAGTTACGAGTACTCGCATTTTATGCTCCTATTTCCAATCAAGGCGATTAACACGCCCATCTCCGGTAATCTGCCAATACTCAGCACTTTTTGGATCCACCAACCATATATTGCCTTGATACAGTATGGCTAACAAATAACTCCGACCATTGTCAAAGGGTTCGGGTGACCAGACTCCCCATTCTCGCTGAGGTTCCAAACCTGGTAACTCTTGAGGAGGAAATAATTGCAGTCGGTTTGAACCATCCCTATCCATGACAACCAACCGGTAGCGACTCGTCTCGCTTTGTGTCGGAAAGATAGCTTGGAGAAAAGCAACTTGATAACTTTTTTCTTCATTTCCTCGAGATTGTAATGGGGATACAATAGGATAAGCAAACATTCCAACTTGAGAAACTAAATTCATCGAAGGACCACCTTCAAGAGGTACTGCAGTCAGATGGAAATTTTGGGATTCTTCAGGAGATGAAATCCCCGGAGCAGGCGCGTGGTCTACCGTGTATAAAACTTTACCATCCGCTCCCCACCCAACACCTGGGATCCATGCCCAATCGCCGCCTGTTTGCAACGGCGTAATCTCCGCAACAACGGTTTTATTCTCATCATCGAAGTTGAGGATGCTCATTTGGTCAGGGCTTACTGATAGAAGACGACCACCATCAGGGGAGAAATCAAATAGCGTTCCCCACCATCCGTATACTCCCCCAGAGTTGGTCTCAATAATTTCCTCAGGTTGAGCAATCCAGCCACTTGAACTGAAGATCCGCTGACTAAGATCATTATTTGCCTGCCATCCAGGAGCTGCTTGACGAGACTCGACAGTTGAATAGGACACTTTTGTGTCCGATCCAATAACCCAATCAGCATAGTGGACAACGTTATCTACTTCGAGGTCGATCAACAATTCTGGATCATCCACATTAATCGCCCAAAGAGTGTTGATAGTATTTTCTTGATCATTAGTACGGGTAAACAGTAGCCATTCTCCATTATCTGATAAGGAGAAAACACGTCCATCTAAGTCACCGCTTGTAATTATTGGTCGGCGATCCCCGGTTGTGTCCTCTATTAACCAAGCGTTACCATCTGATAGAAACGCCAATCTACCCGGAATTTGTAAAGGTGTGAAAGAGGATTGAACTCCCACTAACATAATTTGGGATGTTGCCTCCTTGATCACGACAGATTTTATCGGGACTCGTGAAACCTCCACGCCATTCTCATATACAATTCGGTAAGTTATTTCTCTCAGGCCATTCTCACCCAATTGCAATGGTTGCATTTCACCTTCTGGTAATAATTCGCTGGGTTGATGCTGTTGTTCGAACGGGATGACTTCCTGTTCAACTTCAAATTCTTCAGTCACACGCACAACTTCAATAACATCCTCATCCTTAAGTAAAGAATATGAGGGAGGGTCTACTTTATCTAATGGATTTAAGGATAACCCGGCAATCTCCAGAGCATCCTCTACATTGCTACCTGGCGGGATTACGAGTTCGTTGCTTGTCCCATCCGCAATAAGTTGAATTTCAATTAGAGTCTGGGTAACTTGAGAAGCCGAGCAAGCGCTTAGTAGGATCAGTAGAATCAATACGATCCATATTATGAAATGGTATAATCGCATCTCTATTAACAAAACCCACAAGTTTATTTACGTCACAAGATTATAGCATGACCGACCCAAATCGATCCCCTAAGAATTCAAACCTCAGCCTTGTCGCACGTTTGGAAGCGCTCCTTTTTGTAGCCCCAGAATTAGTATATCCGGGTCAGTTAGCAAATGCATTAGATGTGCCTGTGGGAGATGTTGAAACTTGTCTTAAGGAGCTTGAATCGCTATACATCGAGCGTGGAATAAGGATCCAATGGCATAATGGAAGAGTCCAATTAACAACTGCACCCGAGATCGGGGATTTGGTGGAACACTTCCTAGGATTAGAAGCTACGAGCCGATTAAGTCAGGCAGCACTGGAGACACTAGCAATCGTTGCCTACCAACAACCCGTAACGAGGCCTCAAGTAGATATGATTCGGGGTGTAAACAGCGACGGTGTTCTAAAAACATTATTAGGTAAAGGTTTAATCGAAGAAATTGGTAGAGCCGACTCACCTGGGAGGCCAATTTTGTACAAAACAACCCCAGATTTCTTAAGGTACTTTGGGTTAAATTCGCTTGATGATCTCCCTCCAATAGAATCTCAAGACGAGATTAATCAAAATGAAAATGAAAAGTAAGGAGAGCAAAAATGAAACAAGACCCTTCACAAAAATATGAGATAGCTACGCTTGGTGGTGGCTGCTTTTGGTGCTTAGAAGCTATTTATGAACAAATAAAAGGTGTTGAGCAGGTAATATCCGGTTATTCAGGTGGACACATTTCAAATCCATCCTACGAACAAGTGTGTACTGGGAGAACTGGACACGCAGAGGTAGTTCAAATTCATTATGACCCTAAAGTGATCAACTATCGGGAGATGTTAGAGGTATTCTTTTCTATCCACAATCCAACGACACTAAATCGTCAAGGCACGGATGTAGGACCTCAATATCGATCTATAATTTTGTATCACAATGAAGAACAGAAGGATATTGCGGAACAAGTGATCAAAGAATTAGAATATTCTGAAATTTGGCAAGATCCAATTGTGACAGAACTAGAACAATTAGAAGTATTTTACCAAGCGGAAGATTACCATCAAGAGTACTACCAACGCAATCCAAATCAATCATACTGCCAAGTTGTGATCTCACCCAAAGTAGCAAAATTCCGTCAACGCTTTCTGGATAAACTAAAATAGATGATCAGGCGTAGATTCATAAACATGAAATGAATTTCTCTGAAGGGGATCAATCTTCAATAAACGGTTTAGTTAATCCTCTTGAGTCATCATCAAATAATAATTACACTTGATATAATACTTCATGGAGAAAACTCAATGGAGGAACGGCTACAGAAAATACTCGCACATGCAGGATATGGGTCAAGAAGATCATGTGAGAAACTCATATCTGCAGGTCAAGTAACTGTAAACGGGAGAAAAGCCGAATTAGGAGACAAAGCAGATCCAGATAGAGACCAGATTGAGATCAATGGAAAACCGATCCAAGACCCTCAAACTTTGAAGTATATCGTTTTGTACAAACCAAGGGGGGTGATTTCTGCAGTTAAAACCCCAGACCGTCGGACCACTGTACGGGATCTCGTTGATGAGAGTGGAAGATTATTTCCTGTCGGCAGGTTGGATGTTGACAGTGAAGGTTTGATCTTGCTAACAAATGATGGGGAATTGACGAACCGACTTACCCACCCAAGATACAACCACGAAAAAGAGTATAAGGTTCTTGTTGCAAAAAGACCAGACAAAGATCAACTATCCGCATGGAGGAATGGGATTGTTTTGAGTAATGGCAAACGCACAAGACCAGCAAAAGTACGGATCGACAAAGCATTCGGGAAAGGGATGTGGCTTAGAGTTGTTCTCCAGGAAGGCCGTAAACGCCAGATTCGAGAGATGGGGAGACTCACAGGATTACCCGTTGTAAAAATTATCCGCACAAGAATTAGCAGCTTAAAACTAGGGAGGCTAAAACCACGACAATGGAGACACCTTACTACAGAAGAAGTTAAAGCATTGAAAAATTATAAAACAACAACCAAAAGGGAAAGCAGGAGATAATCCACGAATCTATGCAGTCAACATCCAATAAATCAATAAATTCTTGGTTGGATTACCCAATATTTTCAAAGGTCGAGATAAACTGGGAGACTATAGCCTTCCTAGTTATTCTCATCTTAGCAATCGTAACCCGTTTCTACGATCTCGAATCACGGGTTATGAGTCATGATGAGAATTCGCATGTTTACTATTCATGGCGTCTCTCTCGTGGTGAAGGATACCAACACACACCGCTGACACATGGACCCTTACAGTTCCATATGGTTGCATTGAGTTATTTTCTTTTTGGGGATAACGATTTCACATCCAGAATTCCAGCGGCTTTGAGTAGCATCCTTGCAATTGCTTTTATCTGGAAATTACGAAGATATTTGGGGAGAACTGGAACGATTATAGCAGCCTTATTAATGCTAATCTCCCCTTTTATGCTCTATTACGGTCGTTATGTTCGCAACGAGGCATATGTAGCACTTTTTGGGTTGATAACAATATGGGCTTTACTACGTTACCTTGAAAGTGGGAAATCACGCTATCTGTATTGGCTTACTGCAGCTACAATGCTGCATTTCACAGCGAAAGAGACAGCATTTATTTATACTGCTCAAGCCTTACTTTTCGCTGGTCTTCTTTTTGTGACACAAGTCACCGAGAAGTCTTGGTCTGCTCCTCAATTTAAGAAACGATTTCTCGGCTCATTGCTTATAGCACTTATTCTAATAGCAATTTCCTTTGCTATAGCTGCCTACCCCTCTTCTGCTGCTACCGATCCCGCCGCCACTGTTGATGGAGAAACCACAAATATATCTATTCCTCCTACCAGATTACTAATTCCTTTGGTTCTATCTGGACTAGCATTACTATCGTCTTTATATTTTGTCATCCGAGGATATTCATGGGATCTTTTACGCAAAGAAAGAACAGTCAGCATTATTGTGGTATTGCTGACCCTAGTCTTACCACAACTTGCACCTTTCCCTGTAAGACTCCTAGGTTGGGATCCTACCGATTATTCCTATCAAGGCATGATACGGACCGCTACTGCACTCATCCCATTAGTTGTTCTAGCGGTAGCTATTGGATATCTCTGGAATCCTCGGTTATGGCTTATCAACGCTGCAATCTTTTACGTCCCATTCACGATTCTATACACCACCATTTTCACTAACGGTGCAGGGTTCTTCACAGGATTAGTCGGCTCCTTGGGATACTGGCTTGAACAACAAGGTGTTGAACGAGGAAATCAACCATGGTATTACTACATATTCATCCAAATCCCAATCTATGAATATTTGCCAGCGATCGGCAGTATTCTGGCTTTATTCTTTGGGTTCCGGATAAAAAACACGGATTCAGTCCCCGAAGATACCCAAAATAGGTCAAATGAAGAAGATGACCAAGTTAATTATTCCGAACTTGCAACAAAGCTCTTTGGTTTCTGGATCATTACAAGCATCATTGCTTACACAATTGCGGGGGAGAAAATGCCATGGTTGACAGTTCACATCACCTTACCCATGATCTTATTATCTGGATATACTTTTGGGAAAATGATCGACAGAATTAATTGGAAGCTTTTACTCGATCGTCAAGGGCTTCTAATGATAATCCTTATTATCGTAATTTTTATCAGTTTAACAAAAACCCTGGGTCTACTCTTTGGACCTACACCACCGTTTCAAGGAAAAGAATTGAGTCAACTCAATGCTACTAGCACATTTCTAACCTCATTAATAATAACTCTAGGAGGCAGTTGGGGGCTAGCAACATTGATGAAAAAATGGGAAGTTTCCGAAATATGGCGTGTGATGGTAGTTACTGTGCTTGCGTTTCTCGCGCTACAAACCGCCCGTACAGCCTTCAGAGCGGCTTATATTAATTACGACAATGCTACTGAATATCTTGTTTATGCACATTCGGGACGTGGTCCAAAGACTGCGCTCGCCCAAATTGAGGAACTGTCACAGAAAATCACAGATGGAAAGGCAATCCAGGTAGCTTTTGATGATGAAACAACCTATCCATATTGGTGGTATTTACGAAATTACACGAATCAAAAATATTTCGGTAAATCCCCAACACGAGAGTTGAGGGATGCCCCAGTAATCTTAGTTGGGGAGAGCAATTATGACAAACTTCAACCTGTGGTTGGGCAGGCCTATTATCAGTTTGATTACATCCGCATATGGTGGCCAAACCAAGATTATTTCAGTCTGACTTGGTCGAATATAGAATCGGAAAGAGCCTCCGAGTTAGCTCAAGAAGGGGTTACCGAGATACCCCCTATGTCCTATCGAGAATACATTAACCGAGTGTGGAAACACATCCGACCCTTTTTCACAAACCCAGAGGTTAGAAATGCCGTGTGGCAAATATGGTACAACCGTGATTTCAAAGAATACGCTCGATTAAAGGATAAGGACTTGAGCCTCCCGAATTGGCGGCCATCCAACCGGATGAGGCTTTATGTACGAAAAGATATAGCTGCACAGGTGTGGAATTATGGTGTAACAACTATTTTGCCTGAAGAGATCTTAGCTGACCCTTATGAGGGTAAAGAAATAATCTTGCTCGCAGATAAAATCATCGGTACAAATGGTAGTGAACAAGGTCAATTCCAAAACCCGCGTAATGTCGCCATAGCTGGTGATGGAAGCCTTTACGTCGCAGATACCAACAATCACCGTATCCAACATCTAACCACTGATGGAGAAGTATTGCATGTATGGGGCAGCTTTGCTGATCGCTCCACTGGTAATGCTCCTGGGGGGACTTTCTACGAGCCATGGGGGATAGCTGTGGGTCCAGAAGGAAATGTCTACGTCGTTGATACTTGGAACCACCGTGTCCAGAAATTTAGTCAGACTGGCGAGTTCATCAACCAATGGGGGTATTTCGGGCAAGCGGAAGATGGTTATGCTTTATGGGGTCCTCGAGATGTCATTGTTGACAGTGAAGGCAATGTCTTTGTTACAGATACAGGCAATAAGAGGGTCGTTATTTATGACAGAGATGGCAACTACCTTTCAGAATTTGGAGGAGCGGGTTTATTAGCTGGTCAATTTGACGAACCTGTAGGTCTTGCGATGGATTCCCAAGGTCAAATATTTGTAGCCGACACCTGGAACCAACGTGTTCAAGTCTTTGACTCTGGCAGGGATGGTTTGCAGTTCAACCCAATAAATGAGTGGGAAATTGTCGGTTGGTATGGCCAATCCCTGGATAACAAGCCCTATCTAGCTGTTAATGATCAAGGACACGTTTACGTTTCAGATCCAGAAGGCTATCGCATCCTAGAATTTACTGGCAGTGGAGAATTTATTCGCTATTGGGGAAAATTCGGAGCGGGTCCAGATCAAATTAACCTTCCAACGGGATTAGTATTTGATGGAGAAAATGGTCTTTGGATTGCAGATGCTGGTAACCACAGGTTATTACATTTCACAATACCGGAAGAATAGGGCTCAAATCGATTGCGGATAATCGTAAATGCAAACCGCAATTGAAACCTCACAATTTACTGGATATTCGCTAAGCAATTCTCTATACCAAGGGGACACTAAAAGTATTTAATAAATGAAATCTAGCTGCCGGACAGTTTGTGTTGGTTTTTCTTTCTTTGATATTTTGGGGGCACTTTTCGAACCCCCAACCCGTCCCCCATCTCTGGGAGGAATGAAACAGGTGAGATGTGATCCGGTGAATACCACTGTTTGGTGAACCATTCAAAACTATTCGGTAACAAGAAATGAAATTGAGAAACCAATTGATTTGGTCACTTTTTGATATATCCGCACTCAATTAAGATTGGAAACAATTAATACTCTTGTAACAAACTCAAGATACACTAACTGGATAACTAGGTTGAATACTTGTGAATATTTTTTGTAGGATATAGATATGACACGAGTTATTGATAGAATTCCACATTTAACACTTGGGTTCGTTCTCCTCTCAGTACTCGGACTGACAGCCTGTTCAGGATCGATATTGACCGCTCCTCCCAACGAACAAATAAACCCAGACCTCAGACCCGAATCCACAATTATTAATAGAACCGAAGTCAGTAAACCCCTTTCTAACAAACCAATTCCAGATACAGAAACAGCTCAATTGATGGATATCCTGGCAAACCAGAGCGGTGAAAAAGCTCAGGAAGCCGTTGACACGATCCTCAATGCCAACGATTCTCGATTTATCAGTGTATTCATCGAACTTTTACGAGGTCATCAACTTGCGATCGTCCCAGGAACGCGACAAGATCTGTTTATCAATGCCCTCGAAAGTCTTAGTGGCCAATCATTTGGAATCAACTGGCACGCTTGGGTAGAATGGTATGGCAAGACAGATAATGGTACCCCACCTGGTTTCATTAACTGGAAAGGTGATCTTCTTGCGCGCATAGACCCAGAATTCAAGAGCTTCCTAAACGATGAAACCCCCAGCCGTATCCGTGTGGAGGAAATTGTTTGGGGTGGGGTATTAGTAGATGGTATACCAGCTTTGGATAATCCTATAATGATCCCTGCCGAACAAGCAGATTACCTAGCTGATGAACCTGTTTTTGGGATATATATCAACAACGACGCACGTGCATACCCACTTCGCATCATGGATTGGCACGAAATGGCCAATGATGTAGTTGGTGGTGTTCCTGTGTCGCTTGCATACTGCACATTATGCGGGGCTGGCATCGCATTTAAGGGAGAGTTACCAAACGGTGAGAACCTTACATTTGGATCATCAGGCTTGCTATACCGCAGCAACAAGCTTATGTACGATCGACATACTCTCACTTTATGGAATCAGCTAACAGGAGAACCAGTCCTTGGAGAATTGGTGGATACTAATCTCAAGTTAAATCTGCTACCCATTGTATTGACGACCTGGAAAGATTGGCAGAAGCAACATCCTGATACTAAAGTTTTATCTCCAGAGACTGGGTATGTACGACCATATGAACCTGGGTCGGCATATGGTGAATATTTCGCCTCGGCGGACACTATGTTCCCTGTGTGGCTGCGCAGCGATCAACTAGAAGACAAAGAGAGGGTATATGCTTTAAATATCAATGGTGTACCAAAAGCTTATCCATTAAATATTCTGCTCGCTGAAAAAGTGGTAAATGACACCCTGAATGACATCCCGATCGTATTAATTGCAGTACGAGATTCGGTAGAAGTTGAAGGGAAACAATACCTGGGGAAGGAGATTAATTATGACTCTGGAGCTGAAGTGCGAGCGTTCAATCGGGGTGATGAAATATTCTCTCCCGGACCCAATCCTGAAACATTGATCGATTCTTCCGGGAGGATATGGGATATCACAGAAGAAGCCCTCATCGGACCCCAACGTGAAAGAGCACCCAGGGTCAATGGGCACCTTGCTTACTGGTTTGGTTGGTTTTCATTCTTCCCAAAAACTTTAGTTTATACTGATTAATAATTTGGTAAGAAACAATTGATAAAATATCTACACAAGTATGTGGCTATTTATAAACCCATGAGGCAATATAAGGTTTTTGTCTTGAAATATCCCAATGGTGTGAGTATAACCTTGATTTTGCGCAACCATATCAGGTTTCTATTTGTTAGTGCAACCAGAAGGCATTTCTATTCATGAAAACCTTCTAAAAATGTAGAAATTCGTTATCCTCAGAAAACTTCATTAGACTTAGCGA
>JASFVL010000101.1:0-10937 GCA_050049875.1 Anaerolineales bacterium | reverse complement strand
ATAAACAGGCGGATCGCCCCGGGCGAGAAGTGATCCAGCATCTCTTGAAGCACCCGCTGGGCTACGTAAGTCTTGCCAGAGCCTGTGGTACCCGAGATGACCAAAGTGCCTCCGTGGACCATCACCCCCAGCAGGTAGTTAGCTCCTTCGGGGCTCAGCATCCCCTCACCGCGGGGGAAGTCGAGGGGAGCAAATGTAGGAAGTTCCACAGGCGGCAGCCGCCCTTGGCACAGCCTTGCCAGACTCCCTCCTTGGAGATCCTCTCGCGTCCGGTAATTGCTCACCCGCAAGGTGATGGTGTCGCCGTAGGGTGAGGCTGGCGGCATGATGTAGTTGACCCGCACGCCTTTGCGCCGCACAACTCCCCCCTCTATCGGCACCATGACTTGCAGCATGGCGTCCGCAATGGGGTAATCCGGGGAGGGTGTGCGCTGGCCGGCGCGGTCCATCAGTACGCGGAGGGCATCGCCCACGCTTTCCGGTGCGGGGCCAACGGGTTCCCACCCCCTCGTAGTGATATAGATATAAACATGCCCTAAATTGATGGCCACGTCTTCTACATCCGGTCGAGCGATCAGGCCTAGCAGCGAGCCCAGACCGGATAGCTCACCGATAAGGCGGGTGAGGAATATTTCCGGCAGACGAATCCCAGCGTCCAGGGCTTGGTGTTTGATTTCGCCAAAGACCTGACGAGCCAATTCCTCAATATCGCTGGATGTGAGCGCCCGCTGGCGGGCGGCGACCGCCTTGCGCGCCTGGCCTTCACGGAGGAGTCTCACCCACCACTCTTCGATCTCATCTTGGGTTTGGGATTCCACCACCGGCCGGACGGCTTTGCCGGTCAGATCAAAGGGCTCGGGAGGCATCTGGGGAGTAACCTTCATCGGGGGGATTTTCACACGTGCTGTACCCGCTGGACGCACTACACTCTGTGTGTATAGAGGACTAGGTGCAGTACCTTTTCAGTACGGCCACAGCTTTCTAAACAACTGAAACAGGCCGCGCTTCGATCTGCCGTCCGGGTGAGCCAGCAGGCCAGCCCGGGAGGCGCCCTCCCGAACCGCGGGGACAAAATGGGCTGCGAAGCCCAATAAGGCCTCGGTGTACGGCTTCAGCTCTTCCAGCTTTTCGCGTTTGTAGCGCCAGACCAGGATATCCTCCCGCCGGTCGCTGTTGACCCCGTGAGCCGCGATACCCGCGTCTACCACTGGGATCACGCCGTTGGGGGTCAGGCTAAGTTCGATCTCATCCTCGTATAAGGCTGCCTGCAGTGTCCGGTGGGCAGCCTTGAAGTCTTTCCCCAGCACCTGGTTGTAGCACAGCTTCACCCGTCCCCCGACGAACTCGTAGGCCGCTTCGCGACCGACAACGCCGGATAGCGAACCCAACATACGAGCGATCCAGCGGCGCGTTTCGGCCAGGTCGGGAATCTCGGGCTTGATGACGATAGCGATGCCCTCAGCCAGGCGCAGGGCAGCGCGGTGCACCACGTGAGCGGGGTTGATGCCCACATCCATAATGACCACCCCTCCGGAGGACACGCCCGCCTCATAAAGCCCACTCAAGACCGCCGTGATGCGCTCCTCGTCCTGAAGAGCTTCGTCACTCAAATCATCCATCACCAGACCGGGTAGGACCCGCAGCGTGGCAAGATTATCCAAAGGGGTGAAGGCCTCCAGGTATGCAGCGCCAGAGGCGATCTCGCTCATGGTGGTGTTCACCTGTGGTTTGGACAGTTCTCGTCGCAACAGCCCGATCATGGTTGTGTGGGCTTGCTCCAGGCGCAGGTGATACTGGATCGCCCCGGCATTGGCGTCCGAATCCACCAAATAGGTAGTCACCCCACTCAAGGCGAAGGCCACCGCCAAATTGACGGCCACAGTGGTCTTGCCCGTCCCACCCTTGGGGGAGGTCACTGCAATCTTACGAATCGCCATCCCGGAGCCCAACCTAGCAGCCAGGTCGCTCCCCAGAACAGCGCGGCGATATTGCTCATCGACAGCCAGGTTTCCGGCTTCCGCCCGGCGGATCTCCCCCAGCAAGCGGTCCTTTTCGACCTCCGAGATCGGGTAGGCGAAAGCTGGTACACCCACCCCATTGGCCCAAGCAGCCAGGCCATCTCCCGTCCCGGCGACAACGAAGAGCACCTTGCCGTGCTCAGCGGCCTGCACCAAGCTCTCCGTGGAGACGGAGACCTCTGGAGAGACCACCACCATCCCCTGGAAATCGAACAGACCCAGGTGCTGGGGGGTGAAAGCCGCCATCTGCGCGGCGACGCTGTGGCCGTGCTCGGTCAGCAGCAGATTCAGACGGGAGGTGACGGATCCCGCCCCGAGCAGTAGGATTTGCATGGCTTGGCTCCTTCTCATTCTGTGCAGAGTGCGGGATGTGAATATCACCCCATCGCACTCCTAATCCTGCTCTTCTACGGTCTTAACGTCGTTTCGGCTGCCGTGTCGTCCAGATACGCATCCCTATCCGCTTTGAACAGGTCCTCGAAGTCCCAGTACGTAAAACCGGGAGTCACCCCTTCCCCTTCGCCGCGCCCCAGCAGGAAGACGAACACCTGATCGGCCCGCTGCATCGCCAGCGCGAGTTGCTCGCGGCTCTCATTAGGAACGAGCAAGACCAGCAGTTCCTCCTCGGGCATCCCGGCGAAAATAGGCTGATCGTTCGCTTCACCGTCCTCTCCAGCAATCGCTGGTGGTTGGGGCAAACCCTGCACGGCCATCACTAGGACGCCTTGGGGGAACAGGTCTTTGGCTAGCGGGGGGTAAGCGCGATCCAACGCTTCTGCTTTCTCAGCCTCTATTTCCAATAAGGGAATTTGTGTGGTAGTTGTGATAATGGGCGCAGGCGCCAACGAGAACACATCAGGTGTGGGCGTTGCCGGCGGCTGTGGACGTCCACCGATCACTACGGTAATCCCCACCAGATCGCCGGTTAAGAAAGAAGCCGCCTCTGGAGCAATCACATTACTGGCCTCCAGCGGCAGGGGGAACAAGCTGTGGTCGGGGAACTCCCCCAGCGCGGCTGAGAGGCGGTGCCCCTCTCCCGCTGGAGCAATCACGGTGTCTCGGGACACCGGTTGTCCGGCGCGGATGGGCAAAGCCGCCACACCGCCGACCAACTCTCCGGCCTGATCAACCGGGATGTACAAAGCGGCGCTGTCGTCCTCGTACACAGTCTTTTCTACCAGATCAGCGGAGGTAATCACCGCACCCAAGGGAATGTTACGGGCCGCGGCCAGCACAGTGACCGTCGGCGGCCTTTGGGCAGCAGCCAACCCGCTTAGAGCGATAAAGGCCGCAATGAAAACGATCACCGCGACGATGAGGACAGCTAAGTTGACCCCGGAACTGGCAAGACGTCTGAGCATAATCATAACCTCCGATATAAATGGGTGGCTAATATGGCCACTTCACACCGCTCTGCTGGAGGGCCTGCAAATAGATAGGTCTCTTAGGGATGATCTGGTTGAGACGCTCGATGGTCCTCAGCGCTAGGCCGCAGAGCACAATAACGACAAAATCGGACTCTGCATGGCGGGACTCAAAGCATACTCGCTGAGCACAGATAATACTCAGCACTTCGGACAACAGCTCGCTCCCAGCCATGGCCTCGGCGGTCATTCGCGGCATATCCGGATAGCAGGTTTGCAGCAGGTCCGCGAGGGTGGCTATATCTTGAGTTCCTGGAGGTGTTTGGTTCCCCTTCTTTGCGTTTGGCCTAGGCCGATCAGTGGTCTCCTGACACGCTTGGATAATTTCCTCCACCCTCGCATCTGGATTCTCTTTTAGAAATGGAATAACGACAGAGATCCTGATCCCAGCGTCGAGCGCTTCGGCCAGAATCTCTTGTGTCTGGGACGAAAACTTGGTCACGGCTTCTACGTTGCGCAGGGCAATCCTATCGCGCAAACTGGGCGGCAACTCTTCGACCAGTTTATGTCTTCTCCGGCGGCGTTCTTTGTAGGGAATGGGCATAGTGTCAATTTCAAGTATGGATTTCTTCTCAGCGATCATACTGGATAATCACGAGGGGTATCATTTCCGCGCCCTCAATCCGAGACACCAGCAAAAGGTGTCAATTGAGCCATCTTCAGGTGTACCGGTAAAAAGCGAGACACCACAAATATGCAGTTCGGGACACCGGGACACCGTTTTCCATTAGCTGTCTACCCACACAACAGAGCGCCTCTCCCGCCAGATCTCTCTCACGGGACACCGAGACACCACAATATACATAGGCGAGTCACTGACACACCATCTCTTGAGTCACCAGTGCGCTGATTTCCCTGGCAGTTCACCCTCACATCAGTGCGCGTCTCCGGCCAGATCTCTCCCACGAGTCACCGTGACACCGCAATATATACAGGTGAGTCACCGGTGCACCATCCCTTCTGGCCTGGTATGAAGCAAAAGAATCCTTCGAGTTAGCTGAAAATCGTGGCGAAATCCCCCGGAGATACTTCGTC
This sequence comes from Anaerolineales bacterium, assembly GCA_050049875.1. Taxonomy (GTDB): domain Bacteria; phylum Chloroflexota; class Anaerolineae; order Anaerolineales; family UBA11858; genus JASFVL01. Next base: position 6,460 of record JASFVL010000101.1, on the reverse strand, counting down.
TGGCCCCCCACAATCCTTGATACAACCCTGGGCTGACCACCCCGTTTGCCCCCAAAATCCCCCAAAGAAGACCCCTCGGAGTCCCAAAAAACGGGGTTTCACCCCGGTATGCATCTTCTACCATGGTGTGAACTGTATTGTTTTTCGTGCCATTCTCAGCCTTGAGCCGTTTACCACGGGCCAAATAGGACCTTTCTGGTTGTCCATCCACGCCTTCCTGGCCTTCCTGCCACACTCACGGGTACTACCTCACCAGAGAACTGTTTGCGTTTATCTCCTCCACTCGTTGAGATCTGTTCCATCATGCCGGCGACATTTAGGCGATCACCTGATCGTTTAGATGGCAAACCACCTAATTCATTCGCCCCTCCATTCATCTGGGAAAACCGAGACACCAGCCTATGTTGTTCCCAAAAGCCCTTTGAAATGCGAGAGAATGCATGGATCATGGTGATTAAAGGCGCGGCGAGCACACCCCAACAAGAATGCCCATACAATCAAGGCATATTTGATGATGAACAGTCTATATTTTCTGAACGCAAGGCCCGACGAGAGTCGGGTGATTTCGATTCTGTGTTCCCAATGGCGTTTTTCCTCCTATCGGACGGTGTTCCTTTTCGTTACCCGAGAAAAAGAAAATAGTAAACCCTTATACACCACCATTTCGATCCGTACTTCTCACCACTCTTCTCCAACGGTACGGCGCAGTGCCTCGCGAATCAAACTCTCTTCGAGATGAAATCCACTGCTGCGGAGTAACCGGAGAACATCGGTTGCAGAAGGTATCAGTTCGTGCTATTTGGCTAACAATACCACCGCCAGTGTGTCCTTGTAAGGGATGGAAAAACTGCGCGCACAATTTCGGGCTGCACCATCGTCCAAGATAACTGTCCAGCCAGGGTTCGTCAGCGCGTAGGACAACACGGCGGTTTTTCCAGCCCCAAGATCCCAGGCGAGAAGCTCGGCCGGGGGTGGTGTTGCTGAGACAACGGGTATCCGGCCTTCTGCAAGAAAGCGGCGTGCTGGATCATCGCCTGGGCCTGCGTTGATCTCCTCAGCAACTGCCTCAGGGACGACCGCCTGTTCGGTTAAATCAAAAAAGACCCCCTGGAGACCAACGCGTGCTAAAGCAATAAGTGGTGACGCGTTCAACACCCAATTTTCACTCACCAGAAGCTTCCTGAACGAGTTCGTCTACGGTGTACTGAAATGGGGACACACCATATCGTGCCAATGCGTCGATAAAATCCGCGCGTGAAAGGCCGGCTATCTCAGCAGCTTTGGATTGGGACACGGATTGCATTTCGTACCACTTCACCGCTGCGGCCAGGCGCATTTCCTTGACGAAAGATGCCGGGTCTTGACGCAAAGCAGATAACACATCCCAGGGAAGCTCGAATGTGACTTGAATCTTGGTCATGATACACCTCGTGATACATAGATCATCATTACATAATCATACCATGAGGAACGCGAGATCACTTCTGCATTAGCATTAGGCATCGGAAAAGAAAGCGCGATCGCAAGAGGGGTTTTGCAAAGAGTTTGATCCGGGCGTATATCATCACTTATGGCTAGTCGTCCTTCACATCAAATCGCCTCTTCGGTCTGCTTCATTGTAACGGGACCCCGTGACACCCCATAATAGATGGGGCGAGTCACCGATACACCTTCTCTCTCGTGCTGGTATGAAACAAAAGAATCCTCTTAGTTACCCCTAAGTCGCGGGAGAAATACCCCCGAGTTACATCGTCTCACCCCCTCATCCTTGGTACTATCCTGAACCGGCTCTTCTCTTTTTGCTCTCAAATTCCCTAAAGAAGGCCACTTGCGGTCCCAAAAAGCCGGGTTTCACCCCGGTATGCATCTACTACCATGGTGTGAACTGTATTGTTATGCACACATTTTCTCCACCTTGAGCAGCCTCCCAGGAGCAGAAAAGAGCCTTTCTTGCCATCCATTTATGCGTTCCCAATCCTTTCTCTGACTCAATACCAACACGGAACTGGTCGCGATTGTCTCTTCCTCACACAAAGCCCTGCTCTGTCATGCCGGCTACCTTTAGACACTAACCTGAGCATGCCCCTGGCAAACGACCTGATCCTTTCCCAACTCCACCTAACATCATCTCTCGTTGTTTGTTTCACAGTGATTAAAGGCGCGACAAACACACCCCCTCGAGAAAACGCATACAATCAGAGTATATTTGATGATGAACAGTCTATATTTTCCTGGCGCAAGGCCCGACGAGAGTCGGGTGATTTCGGTTTCGCACCCCCAGAAGTGTTTTTACCTCTATATGGGATGTCCCTTGAGCGTCCAAACACCGTAAGAGTTAAACCAACGCATCTAACCATTACCCTGGACAGAGTGTCTCCGGCTGATCACACAAGTCTTACAGGTACGACCCAAGAGGAACCACAGGCTGAAACCCACACAGATTTGGACTCACTCTATGGCCTTTGGTGGGGATTCTCGATCATGGAGGAGAATACTACCCAAGCTCATCAAGAGATGTGGGGACGATTCGCGAATTGAAGGATACCTTCGCCAAACCAAAACTCCAGTCTGCATCGGGGGGACGCGGCACCCTAGTAGCGAATAAAACGGGCGTTGACATAGAGAAATCCAGTCAGCGCCCGTTTTCGATTCGCTGTCATGCTCAACAAAAAACCAGAGCCAAGGCGAGGGGGGCGCCCTGACTCCGGCTGTTTATATTGTAGCACATTCTCTCAAAAAGTCATCCCGTCTAGTTCTGGCTTTTTTCTACTGCTCTGGACGTGATAGGAAAACCCTAACCCAATATTCTCTATAATCCAACAGGAGGTTCTACATGTTCAATAGAATATCGATTCCCTTTCCTTATCCCCAGCCCGGTTTCAACATAACCGGGCTCTTCGGGAGAACCGGCCTTGCCGACGGCAGAGACCTGTTCGGATCTGCTATGGCTGCATTCGGGGCCGTTCCCGACCCCAATCTCCGTTTCTTTGCAGCTAATATCAAAACCCCCCACCCCATCATTTTATCCCTCAACTTTGGAAAAACCCGCAAAAGGAGGCTCGCATGTCCCCCAAAGAAAGAGCAGCGGTGGCTGCCGCTGCTCATACGCCCGGAAACGGGCAATTTCAAATATATCTCCATATTACCACTAACCCCTCAGCTTCACGAGGTTTACAGAACACTTTTTCTAAAATGTCGCCCAAATCCACCGGCCGGCTCATTACAAATTGCGCTCTATACATCTGATCGAAGGATAATGAGCTTCATGCAACTCCTGAACAATTAGAAACACCATAATTAAGCAATCAGCTTGGTCACCAACTGTGCCTATTCTGGAGTTCAGAACCCCAACCGGACTCCCCCGATGCGTGATCATGTCCGCTTGTGTAAAATCGTTTAATCCAACAGTGGAGATGATTCTTGAGCGGCATGAGAACGCTAGCATATTTGTTGATCTTGGTAGGCCTTACAACCAGCCAACCCACGCAGCAGTTGCATCAGACATGGACTGTGGCGCAGGCGGTCTTCCAACTACTTTACTGAATTCAATACCCTGCTGCACCGGGGCCACGGACTCCGCCGTGTCTGGATTTTATAGCAAGCTAGATTTGTACCACGAGGTTAAGCGGTGACGCAGAAAGGAGGCGTAATTTTAACAATACCCCGAACGAGGTTCATACTATTCTGGACCAGACCGTACGCGTTGTGGCTGGGCCATATTCTGGCACCCTTTCAACCCAAGAGGAGGTAATCGAAAAACAATTTCTGGACAGTATATAATTAAAATAACTGCGCGGATAGATCCCGCCCAATGATCTGAAAATGAATTGATAACTAAGCGCGCTTTCTCTTAGTTTTCCAGGAGTATTTAAATGCTAGATCTAACAAAACCCAAAACGATTTGGCGTGCTTACACGCAAATGAACAACTTCCTGTCACAACTACCCACCTATACGGCAGATGTGATCCGTGAGGTGTTGGACACTGGTGTCACGCCGGAACTTCAAGATATGGCCAGGTCGGCGCCAGAAAAAGAATGGCAACGCTATCAAATCTTACATATGATCGGTAATGGCAATCCCGAGCGTCTGGATAGTTTGACTGAACTTGCAATGGAGGAAATCCGGATCGGATTGGAGGAAGGAGACTTGCCATGATACCTCTCCTCACACAACATATATTCCCATCGATCATGCTCGGATCGATGGGATTTTTATTTGCTGCAATCTGGACAGTCCACGTTGTCTCTGACCATGCCACAAAGCATGGTAGAGAGGAAATCATCACGCGCAAATGCTTGGAACTCCATGAAGAGTGGCAGGTCTGGTTAGAACCAAGCGGGCGATAATATCACCTCTGCCAAACACCAGAGGGTGAAATCTACGACCAAATCGTGGAGTGGACAGGGAAAAGGTGGGAGGAAGTCACCGCCTTTAAACCTAATCCCTGGGGAAAAGGCAATAAATGGAACAATATACGTCAATGGTTAGAAAAGAAAGGAGCTACGCGGTATAAAGGGAAATTACCACCTCCAACTAGCTAATATCTCAAGGATTGGAAGCCAGCTTAAAGGTCTTTAGCGCGCATTTTTCTACCCCCACCGAGGATATTGATCAGATCTCGATAGAGAGAAAAAGTCACGAAAATCCTATAATATAACGGGAGCAGTTCGGATCTATCCCGACTGCTCCCGTTCATGATTCTCTTTAACCTCTTGTTGCCTATGCAAGCGGCACGGCGATGCAACCCCACCCCGAATGTCTCTATAATCAATGAAAGGAGGTGCAATTTGAACAACCTGCTGAACGAAGCCCAGAAAATACTGGGTCAGCCTGTACGCGTCGAAGAACACCGCGGCTGGGCTGTCTTCTGGTGCCCCTTCCACGATGACGCTGCCCGCGCCGGCCGGGGTGGGCGCCCGAACCTTGGCGTGAACATACACTCCAGGACAGGCTACTGGAAGTGTCTGCGCTGCGGGGAGTCCGGTCCCAGTCTGGCCGCGCTGCGCCGCAAGCTAGGGATGCCCCGCCCAAGACCCGTGACACCGCATCGCGAGACACGCTCCCGGGTCACCGGCCTTGATGAGGCTCTCGCTGAAGCGCGTGCGGCGCTGTTACGTTCCCCGGGCTGGGCATACATCCAAAAACGGGGGATCCGGCCCCACACCGCCCTGACCTACGGGCTGGGTTACGGTGTCCCAACCCCCAAAGTGCACCGGGACACGTTGGAGATTGCCCGAGGCTCCCGTCTGGTCGCCCGGGATGGCCACTGGCTGTGGGCCGGCGGGGTTGTGTACGCGGACCCGCTGAACAAACCCATCACCATCCAGGTGCGCCATCTCCGCCGGAGAGCGAGGAAGAAGTACCAGACCTGGGGACGTCTCATCCGACCATTGGGCGCCTGGCGATTGAAAGCTTCCACCCAAATCGCAGTTGTCGCGGAAGGGCTATTCGACATGCTCACCCTCGCCCAAGCCCTCCACGATCGCGGGAGGGAAGAGGTCATCCCGGTCTACACCGGCGGCGCTGCCGTCTCCTGGGCCATGCGGTGGTGGTTCCAGGAACACAATCAATACGGCTATGTGTTGGTGCCCGACCCCGACGAAGCCGGAAAGGAATGGGCTAAAAGCATTCGGACTGCTATCCGTAAGGGAAACGGGGTGAGCCATACGGTCCACCCCCCTGAGGGCCTGGATCCCGACGAAGCCATCCTGGATGGCTGGTGGCCTGAAGGGATATAACCCATCTCTTAATGTATTTGATCCTCCGAGAATTATCCGTGACAAAACAGTGATCTGTCCTTCTGACACGGAGATTCCTAAAGAGCCTCTTAGTCCCTCAATAAGTTTGTAGTTGGTATATAATATTCATGGAGGTGTCTATGCGAGACCTTTCAAACATTTTAGCCGCCCTGCGCCGTGAGTTTTCGTCAATACTAGGGGGTCAATTAGAAGGTCTGTACCTGTATGGATCGCGAGCGCGAGGAGAAGCACATTCAACATCGGATATCGACGTCCTCGTTGTGATTAGCGGTGAATTCGATTATGGCGACTTATTAGCGCGCACCTCCCAATGTGTCGCCTCGCTCTCTCTGGCAAATGATGTGGTCATCTCGCGCGTGTTTATCTCCAAGGAGCGCTTCGAACAGGAACAATCGCCTTTCTTGCTCAACGTTCGTAAAGAAGGGGTGGCTATATGACTCCAGAGATCAAAGCTTTGCTGGAAAAGGCACACCAAAGTCAACTAGCAGCCGAGTCTCTCAAAGAAGAGGGCTATTTGGACTTTGCTGCCTCGCGCGCATACTACGCCATATTCTACGCCGCCCAGGCACTTTCGCTGTCCCGCGGGTTGTCCTTTTCTAACCACACCGCGGACATCGCTGCTTTTGGCAAAGAGTTTGCTAAGACGGGAGACATGGACACGAAATTCCACAGATGGTTAATTGACGCTCAGGACCTAAG
>JASFVL010000491.1:0-3521 GCA_050049875.1 Anaerolineales bacterium | reverse complement strand
CACTGACTACGAAGGGATGCCCGCTGAAGCAGCAATTGAAGGAGCAAACCCAAGCAGTGGTAGGGAATGTACCTGGTGTGGAGTGCGTCACTGTTGATCTGACCACCATGACACCGGAAGAACGCCAGCAGTTGCAGGATCGCCTTTCCCCAGCGATCAGCATGAACCGCATCGGCCAGCTGATCGCGGTGATGAGCGGTAAGGGTGGTGTGGGAAAATCCTCCGTCACAGCTCTGTTGGCAGCTGCACTACAGCACCAAGGCCTAGCAGTGGGCGTGTTGGACGCAGATTTGACCGGCCCCAGCATACCGCGCCTATTCGGCATTTCAGGGCCAGTACCTGCGACTCCCATGGGCATGATGCCGATTGACACAAAAAAGGGGGTCAAAGTGATTTCCACCAACCTGATGCTGCCAGAGGAAGACATGGCGGTCCTTTGGCGCGGACCCATCATGAGCGGTACCATCCGGCAGTTCTGGAAAGATGTGCTGTGGGGTCAGCTGGATTACCTGCTGATCGACCTGCCACCGGGCACTTCGGACGCCACGATAACCGTAATGCAATCGCTGCCCATCGACGGGGTGGTGATGGTGACCACACCCCAAAGTTTGTCGTCGATGGTTGTACGCAAAACAGTCAACATGTGCCGGGAGTTAGAGATACCAATCAAAGGTATCGTGGAGAACATGAGCTATTTCACCTCCCCCGAGACGGGAACCCAGTACATGATCTTTGGCCCCAGTCACACACAGGCTGTCGCCCAATTGGCGGAAGCGCCCATCCTGGGACAACTTCCCATCGATCCCAGCATGACCGAGTTGGCGGACGCTGGTGAAATCGAAGAGTACGAACACGCGGCCTACACAGAACTGGCTGCGGCTTTCTTAAAGGCTGTACCCACAGTCGAACCGGTGCCGGCTGCACCTTGGATGAGGGAATAAAACAGATCCAATACTGCGCCGCCAGACGGCAAGATGGAGGCTGAATATGATGCGCAGACGTTATTCACTCGCTATCCTTTTTCTGAGCCTTACGCTGGGGGTGACATCGTGCGCCAGTCGCCGGGCGCAAATCGTAGATGAATTTGATGTGCCCATGGCTTTAGTGCCCGCGGGGGAGTTCAAACTTTCGGGTTGGAGCAAGGTCAGTGATCAAGGCATCGTAGAGCCGGTCTACCTGGATGATTTTTATATCGACATATACGAGGTAACCAACCAGGATTATGCCGAATGCGTGGTGGAGGGTGTGTGTGCTGAACCCAAAAACTCCACCTACTACGGAGATGCACCCTATCAAGACCATCCAGTAATTTTCGTCACCTGGGATATGGCTCAAACATTTTGTGATTGGCGCGGCGCGCGTCTGCCCACCAAGCTGGAATGGGAGAAAGCAGCCCGCGACGAATTAGAGAAGGTGAATTACTATTGGGGGGATGTCAGCCCCGTTTGCCAGGTAGGAGCCCGTTTGGGGAAGGGGATCGATGAAAATGCCGATTTCAGAACGAGTACCCAGCCGGTTGGCAACTCCTCCCCGAATGCCTTGGGACTCTACGATATGACGGGTAACGTATGGGAGTGGGTTCAGGATCCCTACATTAACGATGACTATAAGATCCTACCCTCCACGGTTAGCTTCCTGCGCATGTCCACTTGGAGTGGATACGGTCCAGTTTATCAGCGCTTCCTATGCGGTTTCCGCTGCGCTCGCTCCCCCTAATGCCATAATAGCATGATTCGGACAATGTACAGGATCCGTTCCTGTCTGTCTCATTTGAGTGTATAATTTAGAATAACTTTATTGTATTAGGGCACATTCGTTCCTGCTTTCACAAACAATCTGCTCTTCAGGATTTTGGCTGGGCTTTCCCCAGGTTCCTTTTATCATGGTCTCAAAATCGGTGATTGCTAAACTAAAAGAGAGACTAGAATCCAGAACTGGACCGTTTGAGTTCAAGCCCACACTGAGAAGCCGACTCCTATTCGTGATCGTCAGCGCCTCACTGATCATTGTGCTCGTATCCACTCTGCTTTCGCTCCGCTACCAAAGACAACAATTAATTGAATCAGCCCAATCGTCCGCCAGTTCCTTGAACAATGCCATCGAGGCTAACCTGCAGCATGCAATGCTCACCGGCGATAGAGGTATGATCAAGGAAATCGTCCGAGCCATTGTTGCTGAGGGAGCCGTAGAATCTCTTCGCATTCTGGACGATCAAGGTTTTGTTCATGCAAGTTCTGCAGAGAGCGAAGAAGGGTTCCGTTTTACTCAGGCGGAGGAGATCTGCCAAGCCTGCCATGTAAACAGCACCTCTCAAAGGAGTAATAATGTTGTTTTCATGGCGGATAACAGGCACGAAGTACTGCTTAACGTCAATCTAATTGAAAACAAAGCGCAATGCCACACTTGCCACAACCCCGAAAATCAGGTCTTGGGTTTGATGATGACCGAAACGTCGCTCAGTGGGGTAAACGAGCAGCTAGGAACCGGTTTCTGGCGAACGATTCTGATCGCTGTGACGGCATTTTTGCTGTTGATTGTTCTGATCGTGCCAGCCCTCAACCGCTATATTGTGCGTCCCATCAACGAACTTTCCAAAGGTGTGGCTGAAATCAGTGCTGGAAATTTAAGTTACCAAGTGCCAGTCATGACCCATGATGAATTGGGGGAGTTAGCTAAATCCTTCGATAATATGCGCCTGCAGTTGAAAATAACCCGCGCCGAAATGGTGCGCAGGGAACAGGAACTGGCGATCCTCAATGAGGTTGGTTTAGCTGCAACCCAATTGCTGGATCTACAAGAGATCCTGGAGATCGCTCTGGATACCATGGTAGGCAAACTGGGGATGGATAACGTCCTCATCTATCTGTGGGATGAGGCGAAAGGGCGATACACAATGCAGGCCTCGCGCGGCATCTCGCAGGCCCAGATTGACGAAATTAAGCGCCGCCGGCAATCCGGTGATGACATCACCCAGGAAGTTGTTGAGACCGGTAAGGAAGTCTTTGTAGCCAACATGGCCGAGGACCCCCGTTTCCAAGGAGTATGGCAGAATCTGGAAGACCGTTCATACGTCAAGCTGCCGCTCATGTCAAGAGGCACCGTCGTAGGGGTATTGGGAGCCGTCACACCAGTTGGCCAATCACTCACCCCTCACGACGTGGATTTCCTCAAGGCGATTGGGCGCGAGATCGGCATTGCCATAGACAACGCCACCTTGCTGGCGGAAACCAAACAGCGCGAAAAGCAAGCCATTACACTATACAGGTTGGGGATGAATATATCCGCCTCCCTATCTCTCAATGATGTCCTGGATATGGTGGCGGAAGCGGCACGTGAATTAATGAACGCCGATATCGGGCTGGTGGGATTGATTGACGATGAGGCTCAAGAGGTGGTCGTAAAGGCAATCGCCGGTGCCCAAAGGAATCTGATCAACAACATGTTGAGAATGAGCGTTATCAAACAAGCTCCTTGGAGTGAGTTGCTTACGGGTCAACCTTATATGACCTCTGGAGATGACA
>JASFVL010000489.1:0-3524 GCA_050049875.1 Anaerolineales bacterium | reverse complement strand
TTGGACTTCTTCCCCCGGCAAAACCAAGTCCGGCCCCGAGCGCTTGGCATATTCCAGTGGATACGCCGCTACCTCAGGTGCACTGTCTCTCCAACGGGCGCTACTGCGTCCTGATTACCAATGCAGGGGGCGGCTACAGCACCTGGAAAGAGGCCGCGCTCACCCGCTGGCGCTCCGATTCCACTCTGGATCATTGGGGGACCTGGGTCTATGCCCAGGATTTAGAAAGCGCTGCTCTCTGGTCGGCGAGCTTTCAGCCAGTCGCTTCTCAGCCGGAAAACCAGGAGGTCTTATTCTTCCCCCACAAAGTTGAATTTCAACGCCGAGATCACAACATCTCTCTGCGAACGGAGATAGCCGTCTCTCAAGATGATGACGTTGAGATTCGGCGGCTTACCTTCATCAACCACAGCGACCGTCCTCGTCGCTTGAGGTTGACCTCTTATGGTGAAGTGGTTCTGGCCCCACAATCTGTCGATCAACGTCACCCTGCTTATAACAAGCTCTTTATTGAGAGCGAATATTTACCAGAATTAAACGCCCTATTGTTCCGCCGCCGACCTCGATCTGATGATGAAGAGTCAATCTACCTGATGCACTTATTTATCTCAGAACATGAAATTGAAAACGCTATCGACTATGAAACGAATCGCATGAACTTCATCGGCCATGGTAATACGCTTCGCTCCCCGGCGGTTTTGGGTGAAAATCATCCGGGGTTAACAGGCTTTGTAGGAGCGCCTCTCGATCCAGTCATGGTTCTCAGTCAAGAAATCAACCTGGACCCACGATGGATGATGGAAAGTGTTCGCCTCAATCTACTGGAACGAACGACGACAAGCCAGGTTGCTTTTATCACCCTAGTGGCCGAGTCTCGCCAGGAGGCAATTAGCCTGGCGCGTCGCTACCAAGATTGGCATAGAGTTGAGGAGGTCTTCGATCAAGCCCGTTTCTCAAGTGAGCGTGAACTGAATCAGCTTAACCTCACTAGTCGGGAGATCCAAACCTTCCAGCAAATTCTTTCAAGCCTGCTTTACCCGTATTCAACGCTGCGAGCCGATTCTGCTATACTGACAGCTAACCAGAAAAGCCAAGCTGGACTCTGGCCATTTGCGATTTCTGGTGATTATCCGATTCTCTTGGTGCGCATTGATAATCAAGAGGATATAGCGCTGGTGAATGAACTATTACAAGCCCACGACTATTGGCGCAAACGGGGTATCAAAATAGATCTGGTGATCCTCAATTTACAAGATACTGGCTATTCTCAAGAGCTGCACAACCGCCTACATCAATTACTCGCTCGTAGGGGGGATGATATATGGCTGAACCGACGCGCTGGTATCTTTGTTCTGCGCGCCGACCAGATGGACAACACCCAGCGGGTGCTTTTAGAAACAACCGCCCGAGTGCTCTTGGACGCCCATCAAAGCGGGCTGATGGATCAATTGCGACCATTACAGAGACAGCCAACGCGTTTACCATCTTTCACATCAACGCTATATCCCCCTGATGACGAGCAGCTTGTTCCCCCACTTGAACGGCCTAAAGATCTGCTCTTTGATAATGGCTTGGGAGGTTTTAGCCCTGATGGGCGTGAATACGTAATCTACCTCGGGCCGGGGCAAAGGACGCCCAGCCCTTGGATTAATGTGATCGCCAACCCCGAGTTTGGTTTCACAATCTCTGAGGCGGGCTCTGGGTATACCTGGGCGCTGAACAGCGGCGAAAACCGTCTAACCACTTGGCAAAACGACCCGGTGACTGATACACCAGGTGAGGTGCTTTATCTACGCGAAGAGGAGGTGGGTCATTTCTGGTCGCCTACCCCGCTGCCTGCTGGTGAGGAAGCTCCCTACATCATCCGCCATGGGGTCGGGTATTCTATTTTTGAGCACAACAGTCACGGCCTCAAACAACGTCTACGATGTTTCGCTGTCCCCAATGCACCGGTCAAGATCGTGCAAATACGCTTGGAGAATACCTGGCGTCGCACCCGGCGCGTCACCGCAACTTATTATGCTGAATGGGTGCTGGGCACAACAAGAGAGACGATGGCTCCTTATATTATCCCCGAGTTCGATACGAACGCTCATACCCTTTTAGCCCGCAACCCATATAACGCAGAATTTGGGAAACGAACCGCTTTCCTTACAGCCTCGCGTGAATCCCATAGCTTGACGACAGATCGCACCGAGTTCTTAGGGCGCATGGGCAGCCATCGTCGTCCAGCAGCGCTAGGTCGCGTGGGATTAACCGCCAAAATTGAGCCCGGTTCTGACCCATGCGCTGCTATGCAAATCCTCCTATGGCTGGCCCCCGGGGAGACCAAAGAGGTCACATTCTTGCTAGGTCAGGGTGCAGATAGAAAGGATGCCCTCAGGTTAGCCCGACAATATCAAGAGATCAACCAGATCGAAGAAGCCTGGCAAGCTCTGAATCAACATTGGAATCAGCTCCTGAGCACCATTATCGTGAAGACACCCGATCCAGGTATGGACCTGCTTTTGAATCGGTGGCTGCTGTATCAAACCCTCTCCTGCCGGGTGTGGGGGCGTTCCGCACTTTACCAATCCAGTGGGGCGTTTGGTTTCCGCGACCAATTGCAGGATGTCATGTCCCTGGTACATGCTATCCCTAGGATTCCCCGAGAGCATATCCTCGACGCGGCCAGTCGTCAATTTGAAGAAGGGGATGTGCTCCATTGGTGGCATTCCCCCTCAGGACGGGGTGTGCGCACTCGCTGTTCTGATGACTTACTCTGGCTCCCTTTTGTCACCGCTCATTATGTGAACACTACGGGTGATACCTCTATTCTGAGCGAGACGGTGCCATTCCTTGAAGGTGAACCTCTGCAGGATGATGAAGAAGAGCGCTATGGGCTTTACGAGACCGGAGCAGATGTTGGTTCTCTTTATGAGCACTGTTTACGCGCATTGAAGAAAGGCAGCACAAATGGTGAACACGGCTTACCGCTGATAGGCAGTCAGGACTGGAACGATGGCATGAACCGGGTAGGGATTGATGGTCGAGGCGAAAGCGTATGGCTGGGTTGGTTCTTGTACGCCACGCTGACGCGCTTTGCCCCCCTTTGCGAACGAAGGGGTGAGGACGAACAGGCCACCACGTTCCGTAAGTGGGCTAACGACCTGCATACAGCTCTGGAGGCCAATGCTTGGGACGGTGATTGGTATCTCCGCGCCTATTATGATGACGGCTCCCCGTTAGGGTCAGCCAAAAATGACGAATGCCAGATTGATTCCATTGCCCAATCATGGGCTGTATTGTCCGGGGCTGCTGACCCGGTCCGTGCAACGCAAGCTATGGCGTCTGTCGAAGAACGGCTTGTGAAACTAGACGATCAAATGATCCTTCTTTTCACACCACCCTTCGACAAAACAAGACATGACCCGGGATACATTAAAGGATATTTACCAGGCATCCGTGAGAACGGTGGTCAATACACGCATGCTGCCTTGTGGACAGTGTGGGCCTTTGCAAAACTCGGTCAGGGAGACCGCGCC
>JASFVL010000490.1:0-3524 GCA_050049875.1 Anaerolineales bacterium | reverse complement strand
TGCGCATCAACAACATCGTGCCGCCGTAGACCACCAAGGTCACCGTAAGAACTGGCAGGATCAAGTGGCTGAAAATATCCCAGGCTAAATAGCCAACACCTCCGCTGAACTGCCACCAATAGAGGATCACACCTATAATCGGAAGTAAAACGCTGATGAACCGAACCGGCGTACGGTAGCGGCTCTCAATGCGATTTGAGAACAAGAACCCCACCAGCATCACTCCCAATGCAACCAAGGCGCTCCAGATCATGCTGATGAAGATGCCGTTTGCTGTAACCCCCTCAGGCACATCCAGCCACTCCATGGGGTCTAAGAATTTCCCTGCCGGCAGCCAGCCCAGAATAACCGCAAAAAGCCAGATCATCATCAACGCGAACCAAGGGGTGAAGACGGTATACAGCACCACCCCCGCAATGGTGGAACTGTATTCGACAAAGCCACCACGCTTCCAAGCCAAAACCTTTCCGGTTATAAATCCCGCCCAAAATGAAACGATGTTGGCAGTGACGAAAAGCACCAAGGTGCGCGGTAAGCGCTCTTTGATGATATTGATGACCGGTTTAGGATACTCCTGGAAGGAAACACCCAAATCGCCCTTGTAAAAATTAAAGATATAAGAAAAAAAACGCTCGACGGGAGGTTTATCCAAGCCCAACTCGGCTTGCAGACGCTGCTGCTCGCCTGGGGGAATATCGGGGTTCAAGGTCAACAAGTCAGTGATATCACCGGGCTGGGCGTCCAGCAGAAAATAGATCGCGGCCTGAAATAGAAACAAGGTGAGCACCATTTGAAGGAAGCGCTTGCCCAAATATCTCCACATACGTTTCACTCCTAATCTACTTGACTACAACCAAGTAAACTTTTAGAAAACTAATATCAATGGATAATACTATAATACTTAACTTCTAGTCAATTAAGTCTTGTCATTGCGAGCCCCGAACGTTTTCTTCGGGGCGTGGGTACCTCCCTCACCAACAGAAAGACTGCTTCTGTACCTTCGGCGAGTTCCCACGTTTTCCTCGGGACAGGCGCAGTGACAAGACGGTTGTCATTGCGAGCTGGGCGCCTTATACCCGGCGTGGCATCGCGGAGTGCTGCGCAGCGTCCCTGAAAGGGAAAGCGGAGCACCTGCGAAGCAGTACGTCGCGTAGCATCCCCGAAGGGGGGAGCACTCCCTCCGCGTAGCGTACCCCTTGGGTAAAGGGAGATCTCCCTCACCAGCAGAGAGACTGCTTCGCAAAGAACGCTCGCAGTGACAAATTCACGCCATAGTGCGCATTTAACATACACGATTTCAGGAGCACAGGTTCATACCCACCAGCCCGCACTCCAGCGATTTAGGAAGCGGGCGGTTTCCCGCCCGCTTCCCATAGGTTTAATCAACTAACAACACCTCAAACCTTAGCGGAACACGGGTTGGGTGTCCGTCTGGAGACCAGCCGCATCTACCAATCCACCGAGGGTCTCGGTGTAGGGGAAGACGACGTTGTCTCGAGCCAAGTCCTCCACCTGCTTGTAGAACAGCGGGATGTAAGGCCGCAGGTCGGCAAGCATCTCCTGCATCTGGTAGACCAGCTCTTGAGCGCGCTCCAGGTCGGCGGTGGTCATGAACTCGTCCACCAGAGCATCGTACTCGGGGCTGTTGAGACCAGGAGTGTTGAAGTTTCCGGTGGTCGCGGTGTCATTGCGGCTGTGCCAGAAGGATTCAAAGTAGTCTGGGAAGGCTACGTTGCCCAGGCTCCAGCCGAGGATGTACATATCGAAGTCAGCGTTGACGAAGACCGGACCGAGGATGGTGTTGAAGCCAGTCAGCTCGGACTCAACCGGCATCCCTAACTCGCGAGCCCACTCGGAGATCCACTGGTTGAAGGTAGCGCGAACGGGATCGTAGGCGGGTCCAGGACCAAGGATGGTCATATCGGGCATCGCCTCGCCGTTGGGCATGGTGATGCCTTCGCCAGGAACGACGTCCTGCAGGTCCTCATCCCAGGCGGGCTCCTGCGACCAGCTCCAGCCGCCGTCCTTGAGCACCTGCACAGCTTGGTTGACGCGCTCTTCGCGGCTCAAACCGATATATTCATTATTTTGCTGGACGGCTGGATTGTGCCAGAAGCCGTTGCCAGGCGGCATGACGGAATACATCGGGAAGACGACCCCACCGAGCACGCTGTTGACCACAAATTCCTTGTCGATGATGATGTCAAATGCCTGACGGAATTCAGGGAGCTCCATCGGGTACTTGCGCATGTTGAAGGCTATGTAGAACAAGCCGTAGTCGGCGTTGATGTACGACCGGATGCCTTCACCCTTTTGGGCTTGCTCGCGCAAACCGCGCGAGAGACCCAGCGGGTTGAGCACGTAGTCGACCTCGCCGTTAGCCAGCGCCAAGAAGGCGGCGTCCTGCGAGCCGTAGACCGACATGATCACGTTGGGAGCATAGGGGCCGGAGGTGAAGCGCAGGGTCTCCTCGCCGGTGGCGTCACCATAAAGTTGGTATTCTGTGCCATCCGGCATGATGCGCAGCCAGGTGCCGTCATCATACTCGACGATCTCAGCGCCCTTGAAGTAGTAACTCTCGTTCAGGTTGCGCTCCACAAAGGCGCCCGGTTCCCATTGGTCGGTGCTGTAACCACCAAACACCGGTGTCCCGGTAGCATCAGCTTCGTAGAGGGTCCTGCGGGCGTTCTGGAAAGCCTCGTTGTATGGATCCCAAGCTGCGTTGTACTCGTCGCAGGCGGCTTGATCTTCGTCGCTGAGGTCCTCCGCGGCGCAGTCCACGCCCTCGGGAGCCTCAACAGTGGGCTCTTCCAAACCCTCGATGAAGCTGTAGGCTTCAGCAGCAGTATCAGCCCAGAAGTGCTCGGGCATGATGGGCGCCAAGGCAACACCGGCGTTCCAGGTGCCCAAACTGGGGGATTCTGGGAAGGTGAACTGAACTGTGTAGTCATCCAGAGCTTCAGCAGTAATATCCAAACCCAACGGTTTGCATTGGTTGGGCCAGTTCGAGGTCAGCTGAAGGTCCTTACAAACGTTTTGGGTGAAGACCACGTCGTGAGCATCAACCGGTTCGCCGTCGCTCCAAGTAGCATCCTGCACCATCTCGACCGTCATGCTGAAAGTGCCATCGCCGTTGTCCACGGGATCGACCAGGTCTGTCGCAAGTTCATTTATAAAGTCGAAGCGCTGGTCGGAGAGATTATACAGGGCGGGGGTTATCCCAGAAACCACGTATTGGGTCCACACGGAGCTGCCCGGGCCGAGGTAGTTCCAGTAGTTCAAGGAGACCGGGTCCTCAAAGATACCGATGCGGTACACATCGCAGCACTCGCCGCCGGCGGCTTCCTCTTCCATTTCCTCTTCAGGCTCGACGGTGACGACGACGGTCTTGACGACCTCAACTTCTTCACCTTCAACGACCTCGGTAACCACAACGGTCTCGACGACCGTTTCAGGTGTGGGCGTCTCAGCCGGCGCACAGGCCGCTAGGACCAGAGCCAGGGCAAAGAGCAAACCGAATACCA
>JASFVL010000100.1:0-10984 GCA_050049875.1 Anaerolineales bacterium | reverse complement strand
GCCGTTCCAGATGACTATGTTTGAGATCACGGTGCTGCCATCCACCGTCGTCGTGCCATGAAAATTAAAGATGCCGCCGCCGTGGGTGGCCATATTGGAGATGACGGCGCTGCCATCCACAATCGTCGTGCCATGAAAATTAAAGATGCCGCCGCCGTTGATGCTGGCTGTGTTGCCCGCGCCGGCTCCGCCGATGGTGCTGCCGTTCTGGACGTTCAGGAGGGCTGAGGCCAAGATGCTGCTGGTGCTGCCGTTCTGTGCGACTGGCTCAGCATCGTTGTAGATGCCACCACCGTGGGTGGCTGTGTTGGCGCTGACCGTGCTGGCATCCACCGTTGTCGTACCGTCGCTCCCATTGTAGATACCGCCGCCATAACTGGTGGCCGTGTTGCCCGCCCCGGCCCCACCGATGGTGCTGCCGTTCTGCACAGTCAGCGTGGCGACATAGTGGCTGTAGATACCGGCTCCGTATGTAGCCTCGTTACCGCTGACTGTGCTGCTGTCCACTGTCGTTTGTCCGGAGAAGTTGTATATGCCGCCGCCGTAAATCGCCGTGTTGCTCGCGCCAGCCCCACCGATGATGCTGCCGTCCTGGACGTTCAGCGTGGCGTGGTTGTAGATACCACCCCCAGAGTCAGCGGCGATGTTCGCGCTGACGGTGCTAGCCTTCACTGTCGCGCTGCCATCCTGGATGTAGATGCCGCCGCCATCGTCGCTGGACGTGTTGGAGACGACGGTGCTGGCGTCCACCATCGTTGTGCCGGAATAGCTGTAGATGCCGCCGCCGTCGGTGGCGCTGTTGGAAATGACCGTGCTGGCCTCCACCGTCGTCGTGCCGGCAAAGTTGTGGATTCCACCGCCGTTCTCAGCTGTGTTGCCTGCGCCAGCCTCGCCAATGGTGCTACCGTTCTGGACGTTGAGCGTCGCGTGGTTGCAGATGCCGCCGCCATATTCAGCCCTGTTGGCGCTGACCGTGGTGCCGTCCAGCGTCGTTGTGCCATCCTGGTTTTCGATGCCTCCCCCCTCGTCGCTGGACGTGTTGCCCGCGCCAACCCCGCCGATGGTACTGTCCTGGACGTTCAGCGTAGAGCCCTGATTCAGGATGCCACCCCCAAAGCCTGCGCTGCCATTACGGATGGTCACACCCTTGAAGGTGACGGTGTTGGCGCACCCGCCCCCAGGACAGATATGAAACACCCGGTCTGTTCCGTTTCCATCAATGAGGGTGTTCGTCGCACCGTTGCCCTGGATGGTCAGGTCGCCGCCGTCTAGGATGTCCAGGTCGCCGGTGGCGTTGGCGTCTTCACCGGCTGTTCCAGCTAAAAAAATGGGTTTCCCGTTGGTGGCGGCAGTAAAGGTGATGGTGTCGAGGTTGGGGTTAGCCTGACCCGCGGAGCATTTATCCACGACCGAATTCGTGTTGGCCGCTTGGATGGCTTCGCGCAGAGAGCAGTCGTTGTCATTGTTCAATTCGTCATCGCTGGTGTTCACGGTGATGGTCGCTGAGTAGGCCTCCGCTGGTGGCGCGCCCACGTTAACCAGCGGAACCAGCAACGTGGCAACGACAAACAGACCGATTGCTCTGGTGAGGGTATGTGCCATCGTGCTGCGATTCATAGTTGCGTCCCTCCTCTCTCAGCTGCCCATGGTTGGTTTTCGGGTGGTGATGCAGTTGGATGAATAATCGCTCGGATCGGTGTAAGTGATCGTGGTGTTATTCATCCCGGCGTAGCGGTCCCATGCCTGTACCCCCTGCTCAGCAACTGGCACCAACACGAATATCAATAATCCGCCCACTGCGTGTGTTCCAAGCGCATCACACACGTAAGTATTGACTATAACAAAAATATTGTACAATATTTTTGTCGGGGTAACCAGTTTTGGGAGGGATATCATGCGTGAGATGTTCGTCGTACTGGCACTCCTCAGCATCATAGTTGTTTCGTGTGGAACAAATGAAGAATGGGGTTCAGCGGCCTATAATGAGCTCACGGAAACTTATCTCGAAGAATGGGAATCCAATATATTTGTTGCATTAACCAGGTTTCCCGGCAACCTCGAGCCAATAAAACGTGACCTCGAAAGGATCAGCGCTGCGACTAACATTGGGACCGCAACCACCAGTGTCACCAAGTCATTGCCTCCCCATAACGAGGTGACAAAGGTGTTATCCCGGTACAAGCCATCCAAGAAAAGCCCCCCTGCGGATGCTATGGTCGCTAAGATTGCTATCATGGCCGAGAGAATATAGACCGGTCTCAGTTTGGTTTGCTCCATTGGAAGATCCATTATTTCAAAGTATGGGATGGTTGTTCAAGCCATTCAATACCAAATTAGGCGACCGTTGTGGGCTCAGCCTGTCGTGTTGTGAATAAACCTGTCAGATAGGTCGCCAGGAATATCGAACTGATCGGTATCCAGGTCCCAATCGGACTGGTAAACATCTCAAAGCTCTTTTCGATCAAGAGGGCGACCACGAATACATCCATGGCGATAACCACCGAGACGAAGACAATCGCTGTCTGCAACGGGGTGGTGTAGTTGAACTTCCTGTAGTAAATCGAAGATACGACAATCGCGATGATGGGAGCGCCAATGGCATGCGCGATGAGCGTGTTCTCTAAAGAAGTCACCATCTGGCCAATCACCATGATCGCCCAGCACAGCATCTGTGCGACCAGCGCAAAGGCTAGGACAACACCGAATTGTCTGATTTGTAGAGTAGTTTTCTGTTCCATCATAACCTCCTTATTTTGTTAGCTATTAATGTGTTCCCGGTCACCCATGTTCGGATCATTTGTATCATCCTATCAAAAGACAGGTATGGCTGGGACCAGTCGCTAGTTTTGTTGAGCAGTTATATCAATGAAGCGACCGGGAAAGCCGGAGCACCCTTGTCCCCAATCCTTCGCCGCGCCAAAACTCAAAAAATTATAATCCCCACGACATATGGCAGTAAGGCCAGCAGCGCCAGCCGGGGCGGAGATGAGGGTCATTTTCCGTTGAAGCCCCTCGTTCAGCCGTTCGATCAGGCGAGGACGGGGGACGAGTTCCGGTCGGTTAGGCGGGATATAGAGTTTTGTGGTCAGGAGGGATCTAGCCACCAAACACTTCCTTTGGTGAGACGCAAATTGAGAAGCTAAGTTTAGGGAACGATTAGCATAAATCTTATCATGATTCTCGGCTAACAGACGATATCCCAGATAGATTTATCACAACCGAATAAAGAGTATTCCACGATTGGTGGACTTGAATCAAAAAAATAACTTGCTTTTAATAAAAATGGGCCATTGTAATTCCCAATTGGTCCAACTTCCCCCTTACCTCAATGGGAAGTGAAGCGAAGCTTACAAATAATTACCTGAATGGCATTTTTCTTGCAGGGAAGGGGTATGATATACTCACTTTAGGTACACCGACAACGCCAAAACAGGAAACGATAAATTTCTCATCATCGGGAAATAATAATACTCATTTCTCTGTTCATCACCCAGCTCTGATTTTACGACATTACAAATAATTATCAGTATACCTGGTAGATATATCTGTAGATATTGATCTGCTTCACGTTTAAACTCTTGATGTAATTGGTTTTTGGAAATACCATTAATCAAGGTTATTTGTTGGTAGAAGTCATGAACAACCTTCCAAAATACCTTACACCTCTCATCGGGCGGGAAAAAGAACTGACCACCGTCAAGCAATTATTATGTCACCCCCAGGTGCGCCTGCTGACACTGACGGGACCTGGAGGTGTTGGAAAAACTCGTCTGGCCTTACAGGCAGCCACAGACGTCCAATCACATTTCAAAGATGATGTTACCTTCGTTTCCTTGATATCCGTCACCGACCCGGACTTGGTCCTTGCCACCATTGCCCGCATTTTAGGTTTACGCATAGAACAGCAGCGTTCTTTCTTGGACCACCTGTCCCAATGCTTGCAGGATAAAAACCATTTGCTCTTGTTGGACAACTTTGAACAGGTCATCCAAGCAGGACCAGCGCTTGTAGACCTGCTGACTACCTGCCCTGAACTAAAACTAATGGTCACCAGTCGGGAAGTGTTACACGTGCGCGGTGAACAGGAATATGCTGTCCCTCTTCTGGGCTTACCGAATGTATCGAGACTGGAGCGCGGCAGCAAGAAGGGATTGGCTGAGGTGCTCCCCAAATATGCATCTGTGGCTCTTTTCCTTGAGCGAGTGCGTGCCATCTATCCTGATTTCCAACCCAATGACGAAGAGATGTACACAGTTGCCAAAATATGTACCCATCTAAATGGCTTACCTTTGGCTCTAGAACTGGCAGCAGCGCGCATGAAGCTATTTTCGTCTCAAGCGTTGTTGGGTCAGTTGGAAAATACCCTGCCAGGCTCGTCCCTTAATTTGTTGACCAATGGAGCCCGTGATTTACCTGCCCGTCAACGCACCCTACGACACACCATCCAGTGGAGTTATACTCTCCTCGATCACAACGAGCAGCAATTGTTCCGCCAACTCTCTGTCTTTTCCGGTGGTTTCTCGCTCTCCGCTGCTGAAACGTTTTTCGATAATCTCCACTCTTTCGGGGGATCAAACTCTGCGCGCTTCGATAATGCCCATATTAAGTCACCAATCCCTGTTTTGGACAGTATCACATCACTTCTCGATAAAAGCCTTTTACAACAAGACCAAGCAGTCGACGAACCACGCTTTTCAATGTTGGTGATGCTCTCAGAGTTTGGTCGAGAAAAGCTGGAACAGATGGGAGAAATGCCCCTTGTTCAACGAGCTCATGCAACCTCTTATATCTCTCTGGCTGAACAGGCATCGACTCATCTCGGAGAACCAGAACAGAGTGTCTGGTTGGAAAAGCTGGCGCAGGAACACGCCAACCTGCAAGCTGCTTTAGGATGGACGCTCGAGCAGGGTGATAGCGAATCCGCATCTCGTCTCGGGGTTGCCCTCTGGCCCTTCTGGCTTAAGACTGGTCATCTAAGTGTTGGGCTTCGCCTCATTGAACGAATCTTGGCGATATCAAAGATTGAATCCCTGTTAGCAAAATCAGGAACGATCCAAGAGGGTCAATCACAAATCGACAACAACCGACACAGGATCGAGCTGCAGGCCGAATTGCTATATGGGGCTGGAATGTTAGCCTACCGACAGTACGCCTGGACGAAAACCTGGCCGCGTTCTTTTTTCGAAGAGAGCCTCAAACTTTACCGCTTAACAGATAACAAGAAGGGCGCTACCAATGCCTTGAATGCCCTAGCGCGGGTTACACTTCGAGCTGGAGATATCGTCACCGCTGACCAAATGCTGAATGAAGCCCTAGCGATCCAGCGCCAATTCAACAACAGTCGCGGGATCGCCTCCGCCCTTGACGGATTGAGTCGCGTTGCCATGATACGGGGGGAGTATGCACAAGCTCAAACCTATGCCGAAGAATGCCTATCAATTCATCGCAGCAATGGCGACAATTTGGGTGAAGCAGATATGCGCTTCCTCATCGGCAACATTCGCTACTATCAAAATGACCTGAAATCCGCACACGATCTTTTCGAAGAAACTGCCGCTCGATTTAAAGAACTTGGCAGCCGGCATGATATGGTTCTCGCCCGTGCGCTGCTCGGCTCAACAATGGTTTTTCAGGGCGAATTTGAAGATGCAAAAAGTCTGCTCCAGGACACGCTTGCCCTAGCCCAAGAAATCGACCACGAACGAGCGAAGATGGTCTGTCTTATCAACCTTGGGATCATTGTAATTACAGAAGGGCAAACCTCACAGGGTGAGGAACTCTGGCAGCAAGGATTTGACATCATCCGCAAGCACCGTCTGGTGAGAGCGCTGCCGGATATGTTTATGCTCCTGGCCTGGATTAAATTAATCCATGCTAACCCGCTGGATGCAATTGAACTGCTGAGTACAGCTGCCGCTTTCAGCCATTCTTTCGATTCCGTCATTCATCCGGTATTTGCACCCTTTTTCGAACAAACCCTCTGCCAGGCTCGAGTACAGTTGGATGAGGTCTTATTCAGCCAAACCTGGGTTAAAGGACCAAAAGTTTTCTTTGAGACAGCTCCGGATGAATTTCACGCTGCCTATATGGATAAAATCGAGGCTGCTCCTCTCCCACCGCTGGCTGAACCCCCGCGGGAGTCTGATGATTTGAACCCAGGGCAAGCCGTGATCTTAGAGAAAATGAGCCAGCTTGTAAAAAACAACCAGACAGAACAACACCCCACCCGGGAAGCAAAAAAATCGCTGGATGATCTGACCCCCCGAGAGCTCGAAGTGCTGCGCTGGGTTGCAAAAGGGCTTACGGATGTCCAGGTGGCTGAGAATCTGGTCATCAGTCCGCGCACCGTACACGGCCACTTACGATCGATTTACGCCAAATTGGGGGTGAATTCAAGGACAGCCGCTGCCCGCTACGCGATTGAAAAAGATCTCATTTAAACAAAAAAGGCAATTTTGCCTAGGATCTCCTCTCTTTTTCCCATAAACAGGTAATTCAAAATCTAAATATAGGCAATTTTACCGTTGTGGAGATCTGCTTGACTCCCCATAATGTACCTAAGAGTCAGATAAACGCTCGGAGATATAGCCGTTTCACTTTGTGATCCTGCCTGAGCAGGTGCGATAGAGGAGATTGACATGAATAAATGGTTGAAACGCATTCTCAAAGGATTTGGCCTTCTGGCCGGCGTTCTTGTGGTGCTGGTTATCGGCCTGTTTGTATTTGTACAGCTCACCTGGGACCGCCCGGAGAACAGACCAGTCCCCCAATTGACCGCCTCGATGGATGAACAATCCGTTGCAAGGGGTGAATACCTGTATAAATACAGCCTGAATTGCTGGACCTGTCATGGATCCCAGGGCAGCCACAGCCCTGACGAACCACAAGCAGGAGGCTTAGAGTTTGATATGACCGATGTTGGCCCACCCGGCGGTTTCGGTTATATATACGCCGCCAACATCACACCTGATCAAGAGACGGGGATCGGGGCCTGGACGGACGGAGAACTTGTTCGAGCTATCCGCGAGGGATTGGATCACGAAGGGTACCTACTCTTTCCCATTATGGAAGCCGAATGGTGGAAGGGTTTGAGCGACGCGGACACCCTAGCTCTGGTAGCCTATTTACGCTCTCTGGAGCCTGTACGCAACGAAGTGCCAGACAGCCAATTATCATTTATCGCCAAGGTGCTAATTGCGGTGGGGATTGTGAAATCTCAACCAGCCATTACAGAACCTGTCGTTGCGCCGCCGATAGGCGCGACCGCTGAGTACGGGGAGTATCTGGTCTACCACGCCTCCACATGTGTTGGATGCCATACGCCGCGCAACCCCAACAATGGGCAATTCGATTCGACACGACCCTTCGCTGGGGGTCTCTTTCCTTTCCCCGAGGAGGGTTTTACCACCACGGGCTCCAACCTCACACCGGACCCCGCCACTGGCATCGGCAACTGGACCGAGGAGCAGTTTCTAAACGCGATGCGCAGAGGCCTCCGCCCGGATGGAACTGTAATTCTGCCCTTCATGCCCTGGCCTGCATTCAACCGCTGGAGCACGGACGACCTACGCGCGGTTTGGTTATATCTACGCACTTTAGAACCCATCACCCATGAGGTCCCCGCTTCCTCACTGACTGGTGTGGCGGCTACTGGCACAGGCGCAGCCCGGGGTGATGGTCTCTTCAACGCGTACTGCGTCGTGTGCCATGGTGAGAGGGGCGCCGGGAGTCCGTTTACCAATATCGCCCTGAAGGATGCAGCAACTGGAATGGATGATGCAGCGATTGCTAAATTCATTGCCGAGAGCTTGCCTGGAATTTCTATGCCCGGATTCGGAAAAACCCTGACGGATGAACAAATAGCGGACCTGATTGCCTTCATCCGTACCTGGTAGATTGTCTTTATCGGAGGTGAGTATTATGTCTGATCAAAATCATCAAATGCAAATAAAACCCGGTCAACCCATCCCCTCCCCGGATAATTTCCCGGTAACCTGGGAAAATCCTGACGACCAGGACTTGCTCTGGACCTTTGATCGCTATCACTATCCCAGCCCATTGGCACCACTCGAATATGAACTTATCGACGCCATTTACGAAAATGGCGCAAGAGAGGCGTTAAGCAAAATCGATGTGCCCTTCCAGATGATCAACCAGCGTATCAATACTTACTTTTACAGAGCATCTATCCCAAAAGGTGCCCCACCCGACGGCGTCATCAGGATGCTGAACACGGTCAGGCGCTTTGCACCGGGCGTCGTCAAGGCAATTGAAAGCAAAGCTGTAGCAGCGATGACAAATACATACCTGCCCAAGCTCTATCCTCTGATTGATGATCTGGATGCCAGCTGGAATCAAAACTATTTGCCTGTAATAAAAGCGTTCCTGGCTGAATGGGAAAGCTTCGATCTGGTAAATGTCCCTTGGAATGAATTGCTGGCTCATCTCGACAAGGTGCTGTCACAGGCAGAGCGAATTGGAGAGATACACTTCCTCATCTTTGGCCCATACATCTTCGCCATGAGTGAGTTTGAGGAATATTTCAGTGATCTCTTCAGAACCGATGGGGACAATTTTGCAGCATACAGACTACTGCAAGGCTTTGACAACATGATCTTGGTTGGGGATCGGGCTCTGTGGGATTTGGGCCGCAAAGCGCTAACCATGCCAGCTGTGCAGCGGATTTTAGAAGAGAAAAAGGCCAAAGACGTCATCCCTGCCCTGGAGGGATCAGCCACCGGTCAGGTCTTCCTGGAAGAATTCAATGCTTTCCTGAGAGAACACGGCCAGCGCGGGGCAATGTATTCAGCCATTGGGGAGGTGAGCTGGATAGAAGACCCAACACCCGTCATCAAGATGCTGAAGGATTACATTACCCAACCGGACCGCGACCTGCTGGCAGAACTGGCAGCCGAATCCGCAGAGCGGGAACGCCACGTAAAAGAAGCTCGCACCCGGCTCAAGGGATATCCCCAGCCGGTTATTGATGAGTTCGAACGCCTGCTAAAAGCCGCTCAAATTGGGACGGTTTTACACAGCGATCATGGTTACTGGATTGATTACCGGGCTATGTATGGCGTGCGGCGAGTGCTGCTAGCTCTCGGTCGCCGGCTTTCCAGGGCGGGTGTGATTGATCAGGCTGCTGATGTGCTCTTCTTATGGTCGGATGAACTGAAAGCGGCAGCGCGGGATTCAAACCAAGCAAATCTAAAGGATGTAGTGGCAGAACGCAAAGCTGAGATGGCGCATTTCGCCACCATCAAGCCCCCGGCGATGCTTGGAACGATGCCCTTGATGTCTCCCCCCACGGACGAACCTCTATTTCGGACCATGGCAAAAACATCCGGTGATCTGATGATCTCTTCAATGGACGGGAAACCCGGGGTTCTGCATGGTAACGCTGGTTCACCAGGGATTGCACGCGGCCCAGCAAAAGTCGTCCGCTCACTCAAAGAAGCGGGGAAGCTTCAACCAGGTGACATTCTGGTCGCCGAAACAACCGCTCCCCCCTGGACACCTCTTTTTGCCACTGCAATCGCGATTGTCACCGATGCTGGAGGCATTCTCAGTCACTGCGCTGTGGTGGCGCGTGAATATCACATTCCTGCCGTCGTTGGCACCGTCCAGGCGACGACCACCATCCAAGATGGGCAGTTGATCGAGGTGAATGGCGACAATGGCGAGGTCAGGATCCTAGAACCCGTATGAGGGTATGATGAACCTAAACGGGAATGTGAATGCTGACGTACCCTCCATCCTTTGGCTGGGAGAATCGCTTTGCCACCGGCGCGAACTGGTCGGTGGCAAAGCGGCGAATTTAAGTAAATTGGCGGCAAAATACCCGGTTCCGCCTGGTTTTTGTTTGACCGCAGCGTCTTTCCAGGCACCAGGTGCGCTTTCCATGGATCGTCAAATCAGCGCTCAGATCGCCTCCGCTTATCAAACCCTCTCCAAAAGAAGCGATCAGTCCGATCCCAGGGTAGCCGTACGTTCCTCAGCCATCGACGAAGATGGCAGCGCTGCCTCTTACGCCGGGCAGTATGAAAGTTTTCTTAACGTTGAAGGTGCTGACGCCGTACTCAAAGCCATTAATCGCTGCTGGGAGTCAGCCTCTTCGGAACGATTGCTCGCTTACCGCAAGCAGCAGGGGTTGCCCGGAGCGAGCCCTGTGGCAGTATTGGTCCAGCACATGGTTCCAGCAGATATCTCAGCTGTGGTTTTCAGCGCCAACCCAATCACCAACAATACGAGTGAAATTGTCATCAACGCTAGTTGGGGGTTGGGTGAAAGCATCGTTGGCGGTACGGTTACTCCGGACACCTACATTGTGGAGAAACAGAGTCTTTCAATAAAATCCATAAAAGTTGCTGACAAACAATGGATGACCGTGCAGTCCGAGACCGGCACTCAGGAGGTGAAAATCCCCCGGATGCTACGCACGCAACCCGCACTCAACGATGAGCAAATCCTCGAAATGGCTCTGCTTGCACACAACCTGGAGCGGGATATGGGCTGGCTTGTGGATCTGGAATGCGCCTATCAAGCGGACCAATTATTCCTATTACAATGTCGTCCGGTTACGACGGTTGAGGGGGCAAAATAAAGATATCAGATAAACTTTATGGACTCAATCTACGGTTTTTTCTGGTTCATATGGCGCTGTTTGAGCCAGCAATCATAGGTGTAGGCTTATCGGGTGCTCACACCCGATAAACCTCCAACCACTTCATTTTCTACCTTTCCCAGACCATAAAACTTATCGTCGCCATCCAGCGGCCGCGGTCCTTGACCATCAGCGAGTACCAGCCGCCGGTGAAATCCTCACTCTGCAAACCCAGGTACACCAGCGCCTGGTCGCCGGTTGCGTTGAATCCCACCTGGGATAAGCTGTAGATGCCTTCCGTTCCTGGAAATTCCCCCTCCAACGCCGCCCAATCGATCTCGCCATCTTCGCCAAAGCGCTCCTGCAGCTCGGCTTCGGTCA
>JASFVL010000099.1:0-11005 GCA_050049875.1 Anaerolineales bacterium | reverse complement strand
CTGGCCCAGCGACCGCGCGCTGCGCTTGACCTGCATTACCTGCTGACTTTCTATGGAGAGGAGTCCAAACTGGAGCCTCAGCGCTTGCTGGGTGGGGCGGTCAGCGCTCTGCACGCTCGACCGGTGATCACCCGCCAGGCGATCCGTACGCTGATCGAAAGCAACCAAAACGCCAATGACTTGTATCACTTCCTGATCACCACCGATCTGGCTCAGGAGGTGGAGTTGGTCAAGTTCACGCCCCTGCCGCTCAATCTGGAGGAGTTATCAAAATTGTGGTCGGTCTTCTTCCAGACCCCCTACACGCTGTCCCTGGCGTACCAGGCTTCCGTGGTGCTGATCGAGGAGGAGCGGGAGACGCCCCAGCCGGCGCTGCCTGTCAGGGATTACAACGTGTATGCGCTGCCCTTCCGCCAGCCCGTGATCGAACGAGTGAGCGCGGGTGGAGACCCCAACCAGCCCATTCTGGTTGACAGCACGCTGGTGGTGGAGGGTCAAAACTTGCGCGCCGAGAACACCAAAGTGAAGGTGGGCGGGGTCGAGGTTGACCCGCAAGAGGTCACCAACACTCGTATCAGCCTACCTCTGACCTCCCTGCCAGCGGGCACGCTGCGCGCCGGAGTGCAGGGAGTCCAGGTGGTTCACCGCATCTCCATCGGCACGCCGCCCACCCCGCATCGAGGTGTTGAGTCCAACGTGGCGGCCTTCGTGCTGCGACCGAAAATCTCCAATCCCCAGGCGGTGGGGACCAGCGGCGTGAAAGTGACCTTCGATCCTGAGGTCAGCAGGAACCAACGAACCCTGTTGTTGCTCAACGAGTTTGACCCGCCCCCGCCGGAGGTGCGCTCAGCGCGCGCTTACACTTTCAATGCGCCGCGCGATAACGGCATCACCACGCCGGGTGTGGAGCAGATCGCTGAGATCATCTTCCCCATCAGCGGCGTGCAGTCCGGAGATTATCTGGTGCGCGCCCAGGTTGAGGGGGCCGAGAGCCCCTTGGATGTGGACGCGAACGAGTCCAGCCCGACCTATAACATGTACATTGGCCCGAGAGTGACGATTTGATGGACGCCAGCGACCGAGACGAGTGGCTACAGGCCAACCAGCGTTACCTGATGGCCGCGCTTTCCGATGTGCGCGCCGCCCTCGAGCGGCACGCTTCCGGAGAGGGATCGCAGGCTGTCGGGGAGGAGGTATCCCGGCGTGAGCACATACCTGAGAAACAGATGCACACTTTCCCACCGGCGTTGGATGTACTGAGTGCGACCTTCGGCTTGTCCTCCTTCGAGCGCGATGTGCTCTTGATGTGCGCTGGGATGGAATTGGACAGCAGTTTCTCCTCCCTGTGTGCTAAAGCTCAGGGGGACCAAAGCCGCGTTTACCCCACTTTCAGTTTGGCATTGGCAGCCCTACCCGGGGCTCATTGGAGCGCGCTTTCCCCGGATTCGCCGCTGCGCTATTGGCGCTTGATCGAGACCGGCGGCAACGGATCCTTAACCCAGGGCGCGCTGCGCATTGACGAGCGTGTGCTGCACTACCTGACCGGGGTAAAACACTTAGACGAGCGTTTGATGGGCTTCGTTGAGCCGGTGGAACCTACCGGGGAATTGGCGCCCTCCCATCAGCAGATAGCGGAGCGGCTCGTGGGAGTCTGGTCCGGAAGAGCAAAAGTTACCTCCCTCTCGGCTGTCCAGCTCTGCGGGGAGGACAGTGCCAATCTGCGGGCCATTGCAGCTGCGGCTTGCGACCAAATCGGGCTGGGTCTGCATGTGATGTCCGCGAGTGTGACTCCCTTGGAGCCGCGCGAGCTGGAAGGCTTGATCCGGTTGTGGGAGCGGGAGGCGCTGTTCTCTGCCGGCGCGCTGCTGCTGGAGTGTGGTGAATCGAGCGCCGATGAGGCCCGCCGGGAGGGCGCGATCCTGCATTTCATTGAGACCATCCGCGTCCCATTGATCGTCGCTGGCCGTGAACGCCACTACAGCCCCCACCGGCCGCTGATCACCTTAGAGGTGAGCAAGCCCACCGTAGGCGAACAACGTGCATTGTGGCAGAGCGCGCTGGGCCGGACCGCGATCTCGATGAACGGGCAGGTGGACGCTCTGGTTTCCCAATTCGACCTCAGCAGCACGGCCATCCAGGCAGTCTGTGCCGAAGCTTTAGGGCGTGGGGATGGCGATGACGATGCTATCCTATGGGACATCTGCCGCGTGCAAACGCGCCCGCGCTTGGATAACTTGGCCCAACGCATCCAACCCATCGCTCACTGGGATGACCTGGTGTTACCTGAAGCCCAGAAGGATACCCTGCGGAAGATCGCGGTACACGTGCGCCAGCGTATGAGGGTTTATGAAGCCTGGGGTTTCGCCGCCAAGAGCAACCGCGGCTTGGGGATTAGTGCCCTTTTCGCCGGAGCCAGCGGTACAGGCAAGACCATGGCAGGTGAAGTGCTGGCCAACGAGCTGCGCCTGGATCTGTACCGCATTGACCTCAGCCAGGTGGTGAGCAAGTACATCGGTGAGACGGAGAAAAACCTGCGCCAGGTGTTCGATGCTGCCGAGGATGGCGGCGCCATCCTGCTGTTCGATGAGGCCGATGCCCTCTTCGGCAAGCGCAGCGAGGTGAAGGACAGCCACGACCGTTACGCCAATATCGAGATCAGCTACCTGCTCCAGCGAATGGAGTCCTACCGCGGGCTGGCGATCCTGACCACCAATATGAAGAGCGCGCTGGACACCGCTTTCCTGCGGCGCATCCGTTTCATTGTGCACTTTCCCTTCCCAGATGCGCTCCTGCGAGCCAAGATCTGGGAGCGCGTCTTCCCAGAGAAGACCCCCACCGAAGCGCTGGACATGGAGAAACTGGCCCGTCTCAATGTTACCGGTGGCAACATCCGCAACATCGCCCTGCACGCTGCTTTCTTGGCTGCCGAATCCGAAGAACCTGTACGCATGGGGCACCTGCTGCGGGCGGCGCGGGATGAGTATGCCAAGCTTGAGAAGTCATTGATCGAGGCTGAGACCAGGGGGTGGGTGTGATGAGCGCACAAAACCAGCGTCAAGAGCAGATGCACAAAGCCGGCTCGATCGAGTTGCATATCGAAGCGTTGCTGCTGCACGGTTTTTCCTCCCACCAACGCTTCAGGATCGCCCAGGCCGTGGAGCGGGAATTAACCCGCCTGCTGGCTGAGGGGGGGCTCCCAGCAGCATGGTCTCAAGGAAAGGGGCTTGTCAGCCTCGATGGAGGCCAATTCGAGGCCCAGCCGGGCGCCAAGGCCGAATCCATCGGCGCGCAGGTGGCCCAGGCGGTGTATGGAGGGTCGACAAAATGAGCGTGAGGACAACTGTGAAGGCTCCTAAAGGGTCCCACCACTACAGCCCTCCGGGCCACTTCTTGTCCCGCGGGGCTAACTTCAAGCAAATCTTCACGGGGGACGAGCGTTCAGCTCAGGAGGTTGCCCTTCAGGAGGTTGCCCTGAACGGCAGCTCCGGTCATGATTTCAGCAGGGTCCAGGTGCATCCAAGCCAGAGCCAAGCCGCGGGACGTGTCCCTGATTCATGCCCCCTGTCGCTGAGCACCCCGCGGGGCTGTCCTTTCGGCGGCGCTTGCCACGTTTGTCCAGCGCAAGCCCGACCTGGCCGACCGGGGATTCAGCAGCGCTCAGAGGCCGAGGAAGAAGCTGAAGAAGAGCAATACCTGCAACCCAGATTGTTGGCCAGCCGGCAGGGAGACTGTTGTGATGATGAGCCCCCATCTGGAACTCAGTCACGAGTGGATCCAACTCGGGTGAACACCAGCCGCTGCAGGACGTGCATTACCCGCACGCCAACGGGTGCCTGTGATTTGTGGTTGCACTTTAGCCAATCGGCTATCGTGAGGGATTTGACGAACGCCGACTCCGGCGCGATTGATTACGCACTGCGAGCTTTCAACATGATCGGTATCCAGCGGTTGATTTTTGGAACTTCTTTGTATAACGCCTCCGACTCGTTCAATGTCGCCTTCAGACAGAGATTGAGGAACCGGTTCAATTTAGACATCGAAAATAATGCGCACCACAACCGTATCAGGCGGGTGGAAAATCGCTACCGGGGGGTAGCGCGATTGCTAGAGGGCGGGCGCGTTCGCTATCGCTGCCGCTGTGGTGATGAAACCGCCTGGGCGGAATCCTACAACCACTCCGCCAGTAACCCGAGAATGTGGATTTGCCGCCATTTCCTGGACAACAATGATGCTACCGAGAGGGCGCTCACTTTACTGCACGAGTGCCTGCATATCCTGTATGGCCTGGGACATTCTGGGACCATGAACAATATCTTCCGTTACGAAGAACTCGCCACGGATCTCGAAACCATTCCCATCCCAGCAGTGAGTCTGCCCGCCGGGGTGAGTACAGAAGGGGAAGCGGAGCCAACCTCCTCCGGAGGTGGAGGTGAAACTGCCTCCAGGAAGGTGATGCGGCCTTCTTCAGGGGTAGGCGATGACATCCATAAAGAGACCGAACCCGAAGAAGGGGGGACCAACCCTATAGGCAGGAGAATCCCCCTACCGGGTTCGAAGGCCAATACAGATAAAGTTTTGAGAGCCGCTGGAATTCGGCTCGGGAATGGGTGAGGGAGAGGTCGAATCCTATGCCTGGGAGCGCAGGTTTCTGGCCGACGTACTGCGAGCGCTTGGTCGTATATGCTCGTAATCAACAAAGGATTGTCTATCAAGGTGCCGATTTAATATGAAACAGCATCTAAATACACAAAACTTAAACTTTACTCCGACCCCCCAGGGGCTGTTCACGTCCACAAAAGCCTTTTTTAGGTTTTATTCCCCCATTGGGGTTTCGGAGGCCTTTACCCCAGGTCCCAACCGACTGGCGTTATCCCCACCTCTGGTCCAGGCCAAATCGCTCATTGATCTTCCAAATGACCGCTATGAGCGGGAGGCCAATCGCACTGCTGCTCAGGTTATGCGCATGCCGGAGCCAAGCTTACAGCGTCAGGCGGACGAAAACGAAGAAGAAAAGAAAGAAAACCTGACCCTTGTTCAAATGAAACCGGTGCCGGGGCGATCTCCCCAATTGACCCCCTCGGTCCGGGCTCATATTCACGCTTTGAAGGGTAAAGGGCATGCCTTGCCGTCATCGGTGCGCAGCTTCTTCGAGCCACGCTTCGGACATGACTTCAGCCGGGTGCGAGTGCATGCGGACGCAAAGGCGGCTGAGTCAGCCCGTATGATCAACGCCCGGGCCTATACCGTAGGCAGACACGTTATCTTTGGTGCGGGGCAATACGCGCCTTATTCTGATGTTGGTAAACGGCTTCTTGCACATGAATTAACTCACACTCTCCAACAAGAGGGGACTGGGTCTCAACCCTCAGGAATAGGGCGTGTGCAGCGACTTACTGCCACGGTGAGTCGGATTGGGGTTCCCTTCATCCAGCGCCAACCGTGCCCGACCGGCGTGAACTTCACTATTGACCCTCACCCGGCTCATGTGCCAGCGTGTGGCAATCAACTTGTCAGAGCCCGAGCCCAGCCGGCCAACATCCCCAACCTCACCTGGTCCTTGCGGGACGGTTCTGCGACGGTAAACGCAGGCACCACCATCAATGCACAGGGCGAGATAGCCATCGCCGCTGGTCAGGATGCGGGGAACATAAATGTCCGGGCAACCCGACCGGTCGCGGGTGCTAATCCAGCTTGTTGGTTCGATATGCCCCTAGCAATACGCTCCCATCCTACGGGGATCTCCCGGACCCGAGTAGTAGGACCGCCGCCGAACCCTGCCCAGAATTATGGTGGGACCTTCGATCACGTGTTCAACAGCCACGATGGCAACGTTGCTTCCCTGCAAAACGTGGCCTTGGGCGAGCGTTTTCCCAACGTGCCCAATCCTAACGGCGCCGTGCACAACAACATCCCGACGCCTTTTGGTCCCTTCACTTTACGAACAAAGACACTTACTCCAAACGCGAATAACAACTGGTTCCTGACCGCGGCGGGAGAATTGGGGGGGACCCATGACCGGGTAACCTTTGAAAAAGCCGGGGTCAACGTAGGAAGATTTCTACAAAGCGCTTCCAACCCAAACCCAGCTCATGCCCTGCCCGTATCCTTCAGCCTTGCTCAAGACTTGCATTGGTATTGTCGGACAGCGGCCGCTGCCAACCGCTGGACTCAATTCGTCCAGATTCAGCACACCCGCGGGCTGCGCCAAAACGCGGGTGCGGTCCAGTTTTTCACCCAGGTCAACGGTCAGGAGCGCGCTGAACCCTATACAGGCCATCCTGGGATCATCAACGCCCGAGCCGTTCCCAATCGCGTGACGCGCAGCCCTGCGGGAGGCCCGGCCAACACCGTCACTGTCCGAGCCGACACACTGCCAGACCCGTTGCCGGCTGGTCATGCTTTGCGCTTTTCAATCCGGGGGAACGCCCGGGGTAGTGCGGTTGACGCAAACACCGGCATCTTCAGCGCCGGTCGAGTAGCTGGACAGGTGCGCGTTCGAATCCGGGATAGCCAAGCAGCCAACCCAAATCACGATGAAACCACTGTTAACGTCGTTTGAGATCCAAGGAGTGCATTTTGGACACAGGAGATAAATTCTCATGACAACCTTCCCCGGTTCGCCCCGCTTGCTCAAGGGGGCTCTGGTGTACATCAATCTCCCCAACCCAACCCCCAACGTGGTCGTGTTCCAGTACAACCCCCATACCTTGACCCGCACGTTGGAAGCTCAGATGGCGGAGCGAGAGGGCAACCGTGGCGGTCCTACCCGCTTCAAGGGCGCGCCGGTCGAGACCATCAACCTCGATGTGGAGATCGACGCCACGGACCAGCTGGAGAAAGGCGAGGGCAACGCTGTCGAAATGGGGATTCAAGCCCAATTGGCGGCTTTGGAGATGCTGCTTTACCCCCGCAGCCCGACGGTCATCGCCAACCAGGTGGCCCTCGGACTTGGTTTGATCGAGATCATGCCGCCCTTGGCGCCCTTCACTTTGTTCATTTACGGGCCTAAACGCATTCTCCCCGTCCAAGTTACCAGCTTTCGGGTCAGCGAAGAGGCCCACGATACCAAGCTCAACCCCATCCGTGCTACCGTTTCCCTAGGGCTGCGCGTCTTGAGTTACAACGACCTGTCGCCCGATCACCCTGGCTACGCCTTGTTCCTGGCGCACCAGATCGCTAAGGAGGCTCTGGCGGCGATGGGTGTGGTCAACAATATGGATGCCGTCGCGGGCGGCAACGTGAGTTTATTGTGAGGTAATTGATGTTTAAGCACACCAGCCGGTATTACAACCTGAAGACAGTCAAATACACCACCCCGGAAGGTCTGGAGGTCGCCTACAAGCGGCGCCGCTTTCTCCCCCAAGGGGAGGACCTACCTCTGCTTCTCGAAGTGAAGGTGCGCCAGGAGGACCGCCTTGACCTGATCGCAGCTCGCATCCTGGGCGACCCCGAGCAGTTCTGGCGCGTCTGCGATGCCAACAACGCCATGGATCCCCTCGAGCTGACCGCCAGACCGGGGCGCATGATCCGGGTGAGCATGCTGCAGACCTGAGAGGTTTCATGAATCTACTAGGCATCCAGCTTCACCTCATGATTGGCCCGACCATCCCGGTGCCCGCGCCGCGCATGTTGGTTGACGCCTTAGAAAGTGTAGAGGTGACCCACAGCGACGAGGGGCGCTCCGGCTTTCAGCTCTCCTTTGTCGTTGAGCAGAGCACCCCTGCGGGCCTGGCTGGGGTGGTGCTTCTGAGCAGCCCCTTGTTCCAGGTTTTTAATCGCGTGGTGCTGAGCGTCGTTTTCGGGGGCGTACCGCACGTGTTGATGGACGGCATCATCACCAACCAAGAACTGCAGCCCAGCGATGAGCCTGGCAAAGCCACGCTGACCCTCACCGGGGAGGACGTCAGCGTGATGATGGAGCAGGAAGACAAGAATGTGGAGCACCCCGCTCAAGACGAAACCATCATCGCCCTGAAGATCATCGCCAGTTATGCACAATATGGTCTTATTCCCCTCGTTATTCCCCCCCTGATGATCGACCCGCCCATCCCAACCGAGCGCACACCGGTGCAGCAGGGCACCGACTTGGCCTACTTGCGGGAGTTGGCCGAGCGGCACGCTTATGTGTTCTACGTCACCCCCGGCCCGGCGCCATTGACCAACACTGCATACTGGGGCCCACCGATTCGCGTCGGCATTCCCCAAAAGGCACTTTCGGTGAACATGGGCTCGCACAGCAACGTCGAATCGATCAACTTCCAGCACAACGCGTTGGCTCCCACGACTGTTTCCGGGCGCGTGCAGGACCGCACAACCAATCAGACGCTGCCGGTGCAGACCTTTGCCAGCCTGCGACCGCCGCTGGCCAGCTTGCCCGATTGGGTGATCCATCGCCGCCACATCCGCCAGCGCCAATACCGGCAGAGCGGTCACAACGCCATGCAGGCAATGGCGCGCGCTCAAGCGATCACGGACCGATCCATGGACGAGGTGATCACCGCTACAGGCAACCTCGACTCACTGCGCTACGGGGACATGCTCAAACCCCGTTCGCTGGTGGGCCTGCGCGGCGCGGGCTTGCTGTACGACGGTTTTTACTACGTCAAGCGGGTGAACCATCGAATCAGCCGCGGTTCCTACAGACAGAGCTTCACCCTGGCCCGGGAGGGGCTGGGCACAACGACACCGGTGGTGCGACCATGACGGATTTCTTCGGCAAGTATCGAGGCAGTGTGGTGAACAACGTAGACCCCCAGCAGATGGGGCGGGTGCAAGTCAGCGTTCCAGCCGTGCTAGGCGAGGGTCGCATGAGCTGGGCGATGCCCTGCACGCCCTATGCCGGCTCCGGGGTGGGCTTTTTCGCCATCCCCCCGATCGGCGCCAATGTTTGGGTGGAGTTCGAGGGTGGCGACCCTGATTATCCCATCTGGAGCGGATGCTTTTGGGGCGTCGGTGAGGTGCCTGCACTACCAGCGATCGCTGAGAACAAGGTGCTCAAAACCAGCACCGCCACCATCACGCTGAACGACCTACCCGGTGCTGGCGGCATCACCATCGAGACGATCACCGGCATGCGTATCGCCATCAGCGTCACAGGAATCGAGATCAGTAACGGGCAGGGTGCCAGCATCCAGATGACCGGCCCGCAGATATCGCTCAACAATGGCGCCCTGGAGGTGACTTGATGCCAGGGTTTCTCCTGCATGTGGGTGCGACCGTGCTGTGCGCTCACGCTGGACAGGCCCAACCCGCGGCGCCTTTTCCCCGGGTGCGGGTGGGCGGGCAGCCCATTGTGACCCAGCCGAACCCCTACGTGGTCGCCGGCTGTCCGTAT
The DNA here is from genome assembly GCA_050049875.1 of Anaerolineales bacterium. GTDB lineage: Bacteria > Chloroflexota > Anaerolineae > Anaerolineales > UBA11858 > JASFVL01. The sequence continues at coordinate 1,671 of JASFVL010000099.1, read as the reverse complement.
GTAACCGGTGGCGCGCCAACCCCCTGCGTCACCGCTACATGGGTGACGGCCGCCACCCGGGTGAGGGCTAACGGCCAGCCGGTGCTGCTGCAGGACAGCCAGGCGATTTGCACCCCCAACGGCACGCCGTTGAATATTCTGGTCACGCAAATGCGTGTGAGAGGGCAGTGATGCATTTTGATTATTCTTTTCATTTCGACAGCCGCGGGCGTACGGCCCAGACCGGACGGGACGAGCACATCCGCGACCTGATCGAGCAAGTCTTGTTCACCTCCCCAGGTGAGCGCGTCAACCGCCCTGATTTTGGGAGCGGCGTGATGCAGTTAGTTTTCGCGCCCAACAGCGATGAGTTGGCCACCGCCACCCAAGCTATGATCCAAGGGAACCTCCAGCAGTGGCTGGGTGACCTGATCCAGGTGGAGGCGGTGCAGGTCAAAAGTCAGGAGGCCACCATTGAGGTGACCGTCCAGTACATCGTGCGGCGGGATCAAGAGCGCCAAGTGGCGCAATTTAAGCGGGATATAGGGCAATGATGAGATATTTTTGCTGCGATCAACGGCGACGAGAGGCGATCCTCGAACACGGCAGCCTCAACGGGATCGAATATCTGGAGGTCTTGGACGACCCCTCCCTGCCGGATGCTCAGAGACAACGCACGATCTTCCTGCACTTCATCAAGGATCTGAGCGCCGCGCTGACCGAGGACAACGTCCGCATTGAGGGCGGCGAGCGCGTGCGCAACATCGCCGTCACCATTGTGAGTTCCCAGGCACCTGATGTGCTAAAAATCGAGGTCGACACCCCGGGTGATTTCTCTACCTATACGCTGCGCCTGGTCACTGATGACAAGGACCCTCAACCCCCGGCGGGTTTCGACACCCTGCTGTCAGCGATCGACTTCTCCTTTAAAGTTGCCTGCCCCAGTGATTTTGACTGTAAAGCGGAGCGCATCTGCCCCCCGGAGCCTGTCCAAGAGCCGTTGATCGATTACCTGGCGAAAGATTACGCCAGCTTCCGGGAGCTGATGCTGGATCGCATGTCCCTGCTGATGCCCCAGTGGAAGGAAACCAGCCCGGCGGACCTGAGCATTACCTTAGTGGAGCTGCTGGCTTATGTGGGCGATTACCTGAGTTACAAGCAGGACGCCGTGGCAACAGAGGCTTATCTGGACACCGCCAGACGGCGCGTCTCGGTGCGCCGTCATGCTCGTCTGGTGGACTATGAGATGCACGACGGATGCAACGCCCGAGCCTGGGTGCAGTTGGCGGTGAGCGCCAAGCGGGTCAAGCTGCCCAAGGGCACCCAGTTCTTCACCCGGGTGGATGGGTTGGATATCTGCATTTCACCCAGCTCCACAGCTTACACGCAGGCGCTGGAGCAGCGCCCGGAGGTCTTTGAGAGCCTGCATACGACTGTCCTGTTTGAAGATCACAATCAGATGCCGTTCTACACCTGGGGCGATCGGCGCTGCTGCCTGCCCAAAGGGGCTACCCGCGCCACGCTGAAGGGGGCCTTCCCTCAATTGAAAGCCGGGGAGGTGCTCATTTTTGTGCAGCAGCGCGACCCGGAAACCGGCGCCAAGGGGGACGCAGACCTGCGGCACCGCCACGCCGTGCGCCTGACCCACGTGCAGGTCAGCGAAGACCCCCTCGGCGGGCGCATTGTGGTTGA
>JASFVL010000488.1:0-3535 GCA_050049875.1 Anaerolineales bacterium | reverse complement strand
TCGGGCACGGGGACCGCAGACATGAGCGCTTGGGTATATGGGTGGAGCGGGTGTAAATAAATCTCGTTGCGATCCGCCAATTCAACGATTTTTCCCAAGTACATCACCGCCATGCGATCACTGATGTGGCGCACCATGCTAAGGTCATGAGCGATGAATAAATAAGTCAATCCCAGACGATCCTGCAGTTCCTCAAGTAGATTCACCACCTGAGCTTGAATCGAGACATCCAAAGAGGAAATCGGCTCGTCACAGATAATCAAATCCGGATTGAGCGCAATGGCGCGGGCGATACCAATTCGCTGCCGCTGTCCACCGGAGAATTCATGAGGGTAACGATTTACAAAATATGGATTAAGTCCCACCACCTCGAGAAGATCCTGGACTTTCTCCTGCTTCTCACTGCCCCGGGCGACATTATGAATCTCAAGTGGTTCGCCAATGATAGCGCCAATAGTCATGCGAGGGTTCAAAGACGCATAGGGATCCTGGAAAATCATGGCCATTTTCCGCCGCAGCTTATTGAGTTGATCCCCAGTGAGAGCAAACACATCCTGCCCATCGATGACTACATGACCATCTGTGGGTTCATACAAACGCAGAATCGTGCGCCCAACAGTGGTTTTGCCACAACCGGTCTCACCAACCAGACCCAAAGTCTCCCCTTTATATAAATCAAAGCTGACATCATCGACCGCCTTGACATCCCCAACGTGGCGCTGTAAGAGAGCGCCTTGAGTAATGGGGAAATATTTCTTCAGATTGCGCACTCTTACAAGAGGATTTCGTTGATCGGACATTATGCTATTCCCTTCGCAATCTCCTCCCAGCGCCAACAAGCCACCAAGTGGCTTTCATCGTCAGAAGACTCGAGGGGGGGCATTTCCTCCATACAATGGTCAATGGCATAAACACACCTTTTAACAAAAGGACAGCCCTGGGGTAAGTCAATAAGATCCGGTGGTAATCCGGGAATGGATATCAACTTAGTACCAGGGGCTTCGTCCAAGCGAGGCAAAGAAGCCAACAAACCGAGGGTGTAAGGATGCCGGGGTCGTTTGTAAACATCCATCACCTCACCCCGCTCTAAGATATAGCCCGCATACATCACGTTTATGGTCTCAGCCAAATCCGCCACGACCCCCAAATCGTGCGTGATCCACATCACCGCCATACCAAATTGATCCTGTAAGCGCTTCACTAACTCTACAATTTGCGCCTGGATGGTCACATCCAACGCCGTCGTGGGCTCGTCAGCGATAAGCAGTTTCGGGGAGCAAGACAGACCCATGGCGATCATCGCCCGCTGGCGCATGCCCCCTGAAAACTGGTGCGGGTAATCATCCAAGCGCTTGTGAGCATCGGGAATGCCAACGAAATTCAGCAGTTCACCAGCCTGTTCCCTGGCCTGATCTTTATCAATATCAAGGTGCAGCATCAGCGCTTCCACGATTTGAAAACCCACAGTGTAGGAGGGGTTGAGGGAGGTCATTGGATCCTGAAATACCATCGCCAGGTCCCCTCCTCGGATTAACCTCATTTCCTCATTTGATATTTTGAGCAGGTCGCGCCCGTCAAACCAGACCTCACCCTCCTCAATTTTCCCGGGAGGATCCTGGATTAATCGCATGATAGAGAGAGCATGCACGCTCTTCCCACAGCCGCTCTCCCCCACCACGCCTAAAGTCTCACCTTGATCCATCGTATAAGAGACACCGTTAACAGCATGGACGACACCATCCTGGGTGTAGAAACGGGTCTCCAGATTTTTGATTTCCAACAACGGTCTCATTTTGGTTGAATTCTCCAAAAAAATGATTGGTATGTTTGTACCTCTCAGCACAAGGGCTTGAAGGGGATTATCCTGTCGTTTCGTCTGATCTTCTACCTGAGCCGAGGGTCTAGGGCATCCCGCAGGCCATCCCCGAGGAGGTTAAAACCCAACACCAGGAACATGATAGCTACCCCTGGAAAGAAAACCATCCACGGCGAGGTAAAAATGTGACTCTTGTTACGGCTCAACATCAAACCCCACTCCGGCGTGGGCGGTTGAGCGCCCAGCCCCAAGAATCCAAGACCGGCCGCGTCCAAGATCGCCGTGGCAATACCCAGCGAGGCGGCTACGATGATGGGAGACAAGGTGTTCGGAAAGACATGCCGCCACAAGATGCGATTCGATTTGGCGCCAATCGATTTGGCAGCCATGACGTATTCCTTATTGGTCTCGCCCAAAACTGTGGCCCGCATGATGCGTGCATAGGTTGGGACCGAGACAATACCCACAGCCAACATAGCGTTGAAAAGACCCGGACCGATAACGGCCACAATCACCAAAGCCAACAAGATGGTGGGGAAGGCAAGCATGATATCCATGATGCGCATGATGATATTGTCAGCGATTCCGCCAACATACCCCGCAATCGCACCCAGGGTCGCCCCCACTAGGATCGCAAACCCCACCGCGAAAACCCCCACCAGAATAGAAACTCGCGAACCGTAGATAATCAGGCTTAAAATATCGCGACCAAGCTCATCGGTGCCCATGGGGTATTGCAAGCCGGGCGGTGTCTTACCCTCACGAGGGTAGACTTTGAAGATGCCATCTTCATTGGGATCCTGCTTCGCCAATACGGGGGCGAATATCGCCGTCAGAAAAACGACTCCGATAATGGCAATGCCCACCAAAGCCAACTTGTTGCGCAGTAGTCGCCGTAACGCATCCAAACCTGGCGATCGCGCGACACCGCGTCGCCAAGTCTCCTCAGAGAGGTCTAACTCTACAGGTTGAACTTCATAAGGTTTTTCAAACATAGCTAATTTAATCGTAGCGAATTCTTGGGTTGAACCAAGCGTAAGAGACATCAACCAGGATATTAACGAAAACAAAAATAAGAGCAAAAACCAGAACCGCGGCTTGAACCACCGGGAAGTTGCGTGCAACGATGGCATTCACAACCCAACGCCCCATACCAGGCCAAGCGAAGATGGTTTCGGTCAGGATCGCCCCGGCCAGCAACAGGCCTACCTGAAGGCCAATCACCGTCACCACGGGCAGCATGGCGTTCTTAAGGGCGTGGCGCACGACCACCAAACTTTCCTGCAAGCCCTTCGCGCGCGCCGTGCGAATGTAATCCTCCCCAAGCACCTCCAGCATGGCAGAACGAGTGATGCGGGCAATAAATGCGGTCGGAATGGTCGCTAAAGCAAAAGATGGCAAGGCCAAGTGATGAAGCGCATTCAGCAATGCGGTCCCATTTAACGTCAAGATACTGTCCAGCACGTAAAGATTAGTGATGGTTTGAAGCTCTATCTCCGTACCGATCCGCCCTGTGGTGGGAAACCAACCCAGTTTCAATCCAAAGACCCACAGCAGCATGAGTCCCAACCAGAAAATCGGCATCGAAACCCCAACCAAAGCGCCAAAAGTGGTGCCCAAATCAACAAACGTATTGTGTTTGTAACCCGCCAGCATCCCCAAAGGGACCCCAATTAGGACAGCCAGGACAATCGCTGTAAGAGCAAGCTCGATGGTTGC
>JASFVL010000487.1:0-3551 GCA_050049875.1 Anaerolineales bacterium | reverse complement strand
TCTTGAAAGGGAGTTCAATGACGTTCAATGTGAACCGCCCGTTTGAAATCACTGTATTCAGTGGCTGGACCGGCGAGTTAGCGGTTCGGGAACCGCGAGTCCAAGGCAAACCCAGCTTGAGGGGGCTGTGAGGGCCTTTTCAAGCGAGATTGTGATCCTAAGCGCTTTTTTTTGACCAAACTTCATTGGGGGAGGTACATATCCATCAGAGCGCCGTCAGTTATCCCACTACGTTGCATCCGAGCCAAATCCCCAGGGTCCGGAAACGCGTTTCCGAACATCTGCGGTTGGCAGTGTGCGATGACATGGTTGCAAATGTGGATCACTGGCCTTTTGAGGGGTAAACTGTATAATAATTAGAACTTATGTTCTAATTAAAGATCCATTTAATCGCTGGTTTCCCCTGTGCTGAGTTGAGCCTCAAGGCAGCGCGGAAGCGGGTAAACGTATCCCTCGGCAGAATCGCCCTAAAAACGGCCTTTTTAAGGGGGTGATCCGAGCTATAGCCCCGGTCTTAAAAACCGCTCTACGGCCTTCCTGGCGCCTTAAGGGACGTCGCTATAATTTGCTAGGGGCGTCCCTTCCACTTTTAAGCATATTTGGGCCCTCTTTTCCAGGGGCGTCCCTACAACATTTTGAGGGGCGTCCCTTAAAACAGGTTTGCCCGTTTTTTCCGAATGCGGGATAGACTCCTATCTAGAAGGGCATATGCAGAGGCCGGCAACCCCACATAGAATTGCCTTGTCTTGCGGTCAGAACGGGCGCAAGCGTGGGACTGTCGCACGTCATGATGACTCAAAGGCATCAAGCGGGCAGGCCGATTACAAATGAGCGCTTACTTGCTTATCAGCGGCAGGTAAACCCCCTCGCTCTGGTTACTGGATTCGAGCAAGCGTTGGTATTCCTGGAGCGCTTCCGGCTCTGTGAGCACACTGCCCACGTTCTGTAGTGGAAATCCACTGGTTTTAAGCACCAGCAACCCGAAGGCTGCCAGCACTTCAGTCGGCTTGAAGTTGCAGTGGCCGTAGCGGTGGATCGGCAGGTTGCTGTAACGGTACCAAGAACCCGACTGATAGATTTTGTGGCGGTAAAGCCAGACGTGCCAGTAGGGGACAATCGGGTCACCGGTGGTGTGGATGGTCACCAGCTGAGTGGGGATCTCCCCGCTGGTTTGGTAGTGGGCCTCAATCTCCGCCAGGGCTGCCGGATCTACCTCAAAGCGCTCGACCTCCCAGTTTAGGCGCAGATCGTTCTTCGAACCCCAATACCAGTGTCTGCTGTTGTCGAAAGGGTTACCGCCCAGTTTGTCGACCCCATCGTTGGTGGCGAACACGTTGTACCACAGCAGGCCGGTGACGGTATCGGCGATGGTCGCCGGCTCGTTCGAATCGACCGGAGCCTTGGCAACCCGCAGGAGCTGGCGGGTAGCGTCTGGGCGGGCGTACAAGGAGGCGGAGATGGCGGGTTCGTAAACCGTCTCCCAGTCCGGCCAGATGGATTCGTCGATGTCGATTGGGTCGTTTGGAATGGGGTGCTCGGGGAAGAAATAATCGAAAGACGCCCGGAAATTACCCCAGTAGTCGACCTGCTTGCGGAAGTCACCCACCGGGCCGCAAGCCGCCAGGCCGCCGCTGAAGACTTCAGGGTGAGCCTCAACGCCCAGGGTGGTGATCAGCCCGCCCTCCGAGGCGCCGACAAGATACACCCTGCCTGGCGGGCTCTCCTCATTATTAAAGATGTCTACCAGCTCGAGGAGGTCTGATACTCCCTGTTTTACCGCCAAACCGTTGGTCGCGTAGCTGGTGGTGGCGAAGGCATAGCCCAGTTGATTGATGATTTGAGGGATCGAGGTGCCATCCGGCAGTACTAACTGGTTTTCTGGGATCGCCACTGGCAGATTTGGGGCTACATAACCGTGGGCGAAGACCACCAAGTCGTCGTTCCAGGCTCCTGGCGCCGGCATGCAAATGCGGTAAACTGCATCGCTGAGTTCGTGATCGCCGTCGTAGCAACCACTGGCTAGGGTGTCGTTGGCGGCGGCCGGCTGGGGGAAGCTGACAAACAAGATCAAGCCACAGAGACAGATGCGGATAAAAAGTGACATGGGCTCGTTTCCTTTCCTGATGGGAACAATGTGGTAAAGTTCGTGCGGTGATGGGGTTGCTTGCCGGTGGACCAATCAAAGATTCTAGGGGGTATGATTTAATTATAGTCAGGGTTGGGTCACGAGTCAACAATCTCCATTCTTTTGGAAAGCGCTGACGAAATGGCGCGCTCTACTAGAGAAGTAGACACTCGGGTAAGATCGCTCCTTGAGGAAGGTGCTAATTTCGTCTTTCGTTGGGAAACCTGCACGAGCACCCAGCGAGAAGTGATCTTTCCCCCTACTGCGTTGGCTCAAATGGAGATAAATTCCTCCACTTCAATGAACAAACGAATAGCCTCAACGGAATGATTTTCTAGTATCTACTCTGCCATCACCAACATTATTCAGCAAGTACCTCTGAACTTCTTCTATCGCCCCTATAGCCCGTTAATTAGCGAGCCTGTATTCGTCAAAATGCCAACCAGTTCAGTGATTTTCCATTCACCAAAGTAGGACACGCTACGGGCGCCGCAATGAATACTGTAAGAGAATTGTGCTCGTGTACCTAATCGCTACGGACAGGTTTCGCGGTATGGCTCATCCCCGAAATAGGTTTGCCATTCCGTTGCCGTGAAGTTTCTGTTGGCGATCTGACAGGCTTGTTCAATAAGTAGATTTGTTTCTGCACCTTTTCCCTGGACTAGCTGGGCCGCATCCCAAATGACCAATCGCCCGTCTAAACTTCCTGAAGCTAATAATGATCCTTCCAGATCGAACGCCAGAGCGGAAACCTGACGGTGCTGTTGCCGTTTAGGCCGGCTGATCAGAGCACCATTTTCAAGTTCCCAAAGGGCAATCTCGCCAAAAAAATTCCTCCAACTAACATATTGCTGTTCGGATCAAATGTCACTTGGTAAACGTTTTCCAAGGCAGGCTCCAGGTTCTGTTTTATCCAATCCCCTTGTTGGTCCCATCGCCAAAGAAACGGACCTGATATCTGGGCAGCAGCCAACCATTGGCCATTCGGACTTATCTCAACGGAGGTAAATTCCTCTGGTCCTGGTCCTGGGGCAGTGGAGATGAGGACCGGCTCTGGCTGATCTGTAGACAAATCCCATAGCAGGAGTTCAGATCCGGAGGTAAGCAATCGGCTCCCATCACGATTCAAGGCAAGATTGGAAATCGGTCCATCAGATCCGATCAAGGGACCAATTCGAGTATTATCGGTTAAATCCCAGATCCAGGCCTCGCCTTTCGAACATATTCCTTGGAGATTCCCTTCATGGCAGCTGCCTGCAGCTAAGAATCGGGCATCCGCACTGAAATCAAACCCGATAACGGGCTGTGTTGGCCCCTCCAGTGTGCGAATGGTCAATTCGGGGGATGAAAGGTCTATTAGTAATACCGGGCCTTCGATAGGGCCAACCGCTAACCAGCGGCCATCTGGACCAATTTTCACACCAGT
>JASFVL010000486.1:0-3555 GCA_050049875.1 Anaerolineales bacterium | reverse complement strand
TTCTGACCGTGATGGTGGTCCTTCCAAGTGTCTTAGCATACGTTCAATTTATGCTGGCAAGCGATTCGGTTTCTGTTCCCCGCTTCCTGGGTGGGATGGGACTGCTGGCATTGCACACTCTCTTCTACGTAGCTCTTACGCTGCTTTTGGGTGTGCTGAGCGATAACCGTGGGGTTGTTCTGGGGGCATCGCTGGGGATCCTGTTGGGCGGAACCTTGCTTCGAAGCGTATGGCCCCTCAGCTTGATGTTGCCGTGGGTGCTGCCGGATATGGCAGCCTCGGTTTTTCTCGGCAACCCCTTACCCCTGCAGATGCTCGTCCCCATCCTGATGACCTTTGTCTGGATGGTGTTCTTTATCCTAATGGGGGTGTGGCGCTTTAACCGCCAGGAATTGTGAAACTCATCGACGATTGAAAACCTAATTGATAGCCTGGTGGAAGGAGTTTGGGAGATAGTGCTCCCGATTTCTTCCCCTCAGGCTTCTCACACCCTTCCTTTAATATATGTACACTTGTGACTTAACGGGAATAACAAGAAGCTGGAGCGGCCCAAACCAACGGCACGCTGGGGTCAGAAACAATAACTCCTGAACGGGAGATGGAATTTGTCCAAATGTAGCTCGTGGACAATACCAGACGGAATCACATTACCCGCACCAGTATCTTTGCCGACACCTTCCACGGATAGGCCAAAAGTATCTATTTACATCACTGCCAAAATTGCCGCTTTTTCCTCTGCAGTTAAATTCGGTAGATCCTCAATCTTTGGTCCAGTGTAGAGTTTGTTGCGATTTACATTTGGGATCGCCAAGTATTCCAGATTCGCGCGTACGATCCAATTCACCCAGGGGTCGTCTGTGAAAGGTACTGCAGCTGTGAATATCAAATTGATCATATCCTGGTTGGTCATACCGGGATATGGGACCTCCTCAGGTTGGCCCTCATCGATCTGGGCCATCATCACTGCCGAAATTGCCGCCTTTTCCTCTGCGGTTAAATTCGGCAGATCCTCAATCTTCGGCCCAGTGTAGGGTTTGCTGCGATTCGCATTTGGGATCGCCAGGTATTCCAGATTCGCGCGTACGATCCAATCCATCCAAGGGTCGTCCGTAAACGGTCTAGCAGCTGTGAATATCAAATTGAGCATATCCTGGTTGGTCATGTCGGGGAAAGTGCTCTCAACAGGCTGGTCTTCACCTTCTTCCTCACCAGCGTCCACCTCAGTGGCAACAGAAACGCCACCAAACATTAACTGCATAAACTCATCGCGACCTTTGATGGAGATATTCAAATCAGCGCTTTTTTTACCAATGGGGAAATTTGGATCCGCAGTGCGCAGGTTATAGATGTAGTAGGGTCCTTTCCCCTTCTCTGAGAACTGCCACAAAATGACATTTTCCTCAATTGCCGTATTTTGGATTGAAGGGGGAAGGCTCCAAGAAAAATCTCTTGTGAAATCGTGCAAATAATGATATTGCAATTTTTCTGACGGTAGATGTGACCTATCCCATAAGTACTGAGCGATCCACAATCGGTACTGCCTGGCATCGTTCACGAATCCAATTCGCTGCAGCACATCCATGCGCGAGTAGATCACTGGTTCCTTGTTAGTCAGCTCTACCATCTCGTCAATAATCTCACGCATCTCATCTCTGTTCGGTGGTCTGTCACCCCCTAGCGGAGTCTCAACATCAAGGATATACACTGGCTGATCTGTGCCAACCCAATCGACATATTTTTGAGCCTGTTCTTTCATATTCTGTCCTGGGAGGGTGAAATGGTAAGTCGCGTAGGGTATACCACGCTGCTCCACATTCTGTTTTTGCTCTTCGAATAGTGGGCTTCTTGATGTTCCCGCCCCGGCTTTGATGATTAAAAAATCATAGACCCCTTCCTGAACATTCTTTTTGACCAGGGCGTAATTTATGCCCCCGGTCCGCGAGTATTCACTGATATCAATTCCTAACGCCTGGCGTTCAGCCATTTGCTTCTCTCCTTTTTAGTTGAAGATAAGCGTCGTTGCTTCTACAACCCTAATAAGCGGGAGAACAGGTCTTATCGCTTGTCCTACCGCATCTCTACCGGGTTGGCGCTGGTGCGTCCCAGCTGGGCGCACCCTTAGTTTTTACCCCAAACCAAACAGTCTCCGTATCCACTGGATTAGGCGTTCGAACCAGGATAACGGCACCTCCGGCTCACCTGGCTCACCATATATACTTTGAATTCCCTGGATATCATCAGACGCAAGCGTTCTTTTTACGCCGCTGTAAGTCGGGAACATGATGGCTTCGGAGACGCTGCTGTGCCTCAACCCGAGCGCATGTCCTAGCTCGTGAATTGCTACACTCAGGAGGTCAATATTTCCGCCCCCATGTGTGGTGGCCCAAGTCTCAGCTTCATCAAAATGCATATCTCCGGCGATTCCTGGATGAGGATTTACCGGTGGCGGGAAGAAGGCGTGTGCAAGCACGTGACCAGGCCCGTCGAAGGGGCTACCGTCGCCATGGTCGCCGGTTACCCATGAAATCAAGATCGCTGCGTCAGCAGAACCGCTGACTTCTGTAAATGTCAGCGGGGTTACCTCGGCCCAAGCGTCTAAAGCTTGCCTTAGGATCTCACGCTCCGTCTCTTCAGGCAGGTCACCTGTCCCGCTGACAAACTTATAGGTCAGCTGATTGGATGGCCACTTCCCGCCAGATGCAACAAATGAAGCCACTTCAGGAACTTCCTCACCCTCCTCCAGGTCAGCAATTCCGCATCGAGGCATTTCCATTACCTGGCGGGTTTCTTCGTTAATGACGCCGGTAACTTCCAAACCGTGGAATCGTTGGTATTTGCGAACGGCCTCACTCAGTCCGCTGCCAAATTCCGAGAGCGCCCCCATGGTGGTTTCCTCTGGAGGGGCAATGTATCCCAAGCGATCAAGAAAAACACGCACATTGGCGATAGACTCGTGCTCGTCTCCTACCCGAAAATTCCTTTCTACAGTGAAAATGTTGTTTTTCATCTTAATCTTCTCCTTTGACTGGATCTATTTTCATGAGAGTATGTGGTATCAAGCTATCCAGGTCGCGATCGGACCTGATGGTGCCTGCCATTCTCCATTTATCCGCTCGAACTTTACACGCACCCCGCCACCTCCTAAGTGCAGCTTGTCAGCTTGCCCAACAGCCCAGGAAAGTTGCAGGGAAAGCGTTGCGTTGTCTGGGCTAATTCTCGCTTCCGTTAGCATGAAATAGGGAAAATCTTTTGTTGAACGGGCTCGCGCGGCGATTTCGTCATCTGACAGGACAGTGATGTTATATCCAGGAACATCAAAATGACAAGAATCGCCGAGATTGCGGCTTGAGACCACGATCTCACTCAGATCCTTTACCATTTCAATGTCAGGGAAAAAAGAAGACAATGTTTTCTGTCCCGGATAGGGTTTATCAAGCAAGGCTACTTCTAGCATCGCTTGCAAGAGATGACAAATCAGACGTTCGCTTTCCGTTTCCATGTTCAACCTGAGTGTCTAAACAACATCCTTAAGCAAATTTAATAACGTTCTCAATA
>JASFVL010000485.1:0-3557 GCA_050049875.1 Anaerolineales bacterium | reverse complement strand
CTACATTAATTTTGGGAATGCGCTATCGAACCGGAAATCTTTTGGGGGGAATTTTATACTCATAACGATGACGACAATGCTCATCATCACGGTTGTCAAATCATCACTAGCATTGTCCTTGGGATTGGTGGGGGCTTTGTCTATTGTCAGATTTCGAACAGCTATCAAAGAGCCCGAAGAATTGACTTATGCGTTTTTAGCAATAGCCATTGGTCTTGGATTAGGCGCGGATCAAAGGATCATTACAGTGATTGGATTTACCATTATTGTTAGTGTTATCTGGTTTATGAATCGTGCTTCCAATTCTAATGACGAACAGAATCTATACCTTACAGTGTCAAGCTCCAATTCGGAAAATAAACCGTTAGAGGATATTGTCCAAGTTCTGAGAGATCATTGCACTGCTGTTAGTCTTAAACGCTTTGACGACACGTTTGATAATTTGGAGGCTTTGTTTTTAGTAGAAATTGAAGATTTCCCCAAATTAGAAGCAGCCAGATCTGCCCTAAAAAAGCTTGATGACTCAGTTATGATTACCTTTCTAGAGACTAAAGGAGTTGGAGGCACCTAAAAACAGGATGGAGATAAAACGCTCTAAACGAGAGGCTCGGTGGCTCAGTTATGCTGGGAGAATTTGGTTAAATCGAAAACGGCGAATATTCGTGGTAGTCATTTATACTTTTTTTGTGTTCTCCTTGGGTGGCTTCGTTTACAGTACCGGTCTTCACGACAAGTTCCTTAGAAACGCACACCTGATACATCGTACCCCTGTTAATTACGCGTATGGATTGTTGTCGAATCCCGAGCGGATCACCATTGATATTCAATATCAGGATTTCATGAAGTTGGCACACCAGCGGGAGATTGCACTCGCTCGAGGTTATTTGGATTCGGATAATAATGATTATGTCCCTGCACGGATTAGGTATGAAGATGAATCGATGGACGCAAAACTTCGTTTAAAGGGGGATTTCCTCGATCATCTAAATACAGCTAAGTGGTCGTTTAGGGTTGAGTTAAAGGGGGAAAGTTATCTGTTCGGGATGAGGCTTTTTTCTGTCCAGCACCCCAAAACGAGATCCTACATTAACGAATGGATTTATCACCAGGCACTCAAACGGGAAGGAATCATCGCACTGCGCTATGAGTTCGTTAACGTAACCCTGAATGGTAAGGACATGGGGATCTACGCTTTAGAAGAGCATTTTGAAAAGCGCCTGATCGAACACAATGATTATAGGGAAGGACCCATTGTAAGGTTTGGCGAAGAGCTGTTGTTTTTGGAAAGATTCCAGCAAAGTTATCCGTTTTCAGGAGCACAAACAAACGGAAACTTATCTTATTTTGCAGCAAGCATTGATACTTTTCAAACGAGCCAGATGTTCACCGATCCTGCCATTTTTGCTCAACATGTAAAAGCGATGCAATTGCTCGAATCATTCCGAAGGGGTATTTTGGAAACCAGCGATGTTTTCGATATTGAAAAGCTTGCCAAATTTTTTGCATTGAACGATTTGTTGGGCGCTCAACATAGTACGAATTGGAGCAATCTCAGGTTCTATTACAATCCAATTACCTCCCGTCTAGAACCTATTGGATTTGATGGAGATGCAGGACAATCCATTAAAACGATAAGCATCGGTATTGGTCCCGAGGTGGGGATAAATCATATTGAGACAATATTCAGCGACCCACTATTTCTTGAAGAATATGTGAGAACGCTGGAACGCATATCAGAATCATCATATTTAGACGAACTCTTTGAGGAGATAAACGGGCAATTGGAAAGAAACTTGAGGATCCTTTATCGAGAGTTTCCATATAAGGATTTCTCCACGGGAGTATATTATCGCAATAGTGATTACATTAAAACGGTTCTGGATCCGATCAAAGGCCTCCATGCGCATTTTCATCAACCCTTTGGAGGCGGCGTTCAGCTTGAGTTGGGTAATATTCAAGCTCTGCCAGTGGAGGTCTTGGGTGTTTCTTACTTGGATAATTTCTATTTCAAACCGATTGAAAAAATCATTCTTCCCGAATCGTCAGTTCTTGAGGCCAAACCCATAGATTATCAAATTGCTGGTTTTGGGTTTCCAGAAGACTTTGAGTGGTCAGATAGTATGAGAAAAGACCTGTGGGTCAATTACAGATTGTTGGGTGCCAGTCAGATTAGGCAGGAAAGTGTGTACCCTTGGTCATACCTCAGCGAAAATTTCGTGGACAGCGATTTTATTCGACAATCTCCCAACATACGCCAATTTGAATTTCTGGTTGTGGACGAGTCGGCTGGGGAGATATTGATTAAGCCTGGTGTCTGGAATCTCGATCGATACTTAATCATTCCAAAAGGATATCGTGTTATCGGTGGTCCAGGAACCACTCTTAACCTCTCAAATGCCGCAAAGGTACTCTCTTATTCAGCGCTTGAATGGATAGGAAGCGAGGAGAACCCAATCGTAATTCAATCACTAGATTTGTCTGGTGAGGGGGTTGTGGTTATGGGTGCAGATCATTTGTCAACATTGGAGCATGTGGTGTTCCGCAATTTGTCCAGTCCAAAACAGGGCAGTTGGGGATTGACTGGTGCAGTCACTTTCTATGAATCGCCTGTGAGAATGTTTCAATCTCGGTTTATCAATAGCGGTTCGGAAGATGCTCTGAATGTTGTTCGTTCTGCCTTTACACTTGACGGAATCCATTTTGGCGACTCGTTTGGGGACGCTTTGGATATTGATTTTTCCGAAGGAAGGATATTAAATTCGTCTTTCATAAAAAGTGGGAATGATGCGATTGATGTTTCTGGCAGTATTGTAGAGATTCAGGGAGTAATTGTCGATGGGAGTAGTGATAAGGGGGTTAGTGTGGGTGAAATGAGTAATTTGTCTGTGAACGGAATCAGGATCAGTAATTCAAACGTCGCAGTGGCGAGTAAAGATTTATCTAATGTGGTTATGGAAAACCTAAGTATTTCTAATTGTGAATATGGTCTGACTGCTTTCAATAAGAAGCCAGAGTATGGATCTGCATCTATTGTTGTAGATGGATTAGAAATGACAGAAGTTAATACGCCCTATTTTGTGGAGAGGGAATCCATCGTGATTGTGGACAACACCCAAATCGCCGGAAATCAAGAGAATGTTAAGGAAATCCTATATGACCTTGAGTAACGATTATCGATATGAACGGAAGTTCAAGATATCGGGTTTGGTCGAATCTGAAGTGGAGACTTTAGTTAAACTTCATCCGGCGATGTTCCTTGAAGTATATCCTCCCCGCTATGTTAATAATTTGTATTTTGACACGGCTGATCTGAGCAACTACTTTGCCAATCTAGACGGTCAGTGGGAGCGGTCGAAGGTTCGGATTCGATGGTATGGCGACCTATTTGGAGAATTGAGGGAGCCAGCTTTAGAAGTTAAATTCAAGATTGGCTTAATTGGCCGAAAGGAACGATATCCACTCATCCCGTTTTCATTCGGTGAGAGAATTTGTCCCGTTTCCATATCGGAGATAATTGGAAAATCAGTAATATCCGAAAGGTTGAAGTTGGATTTGTT
>JASFVL010000484.1:0-3560 GCA_050049875.1 Anaerolineales bacterium | reverse complement strand
ATGGACTACGAGTTCGATATCGTCTTCGACATGGACTGGGACCACAACGCCATCGTCTCCAAGTCCAGGTGCTTTGCTCTGGCTGACCAGGTGTTCCACAAGCCTGGAGATGATGTAGCCAAGATCATCCTCGACTGGCTGACGGAGGGTAAGCCTGCTGATGCTGAGGAGGAGATCGTGGCGGAGAAGATGGGTCCATCCGATCGCCCGAAGGGCATGCCTACGGCAAGAAGCCAACCAGCTTTGCTCATGTGGGCGAGGAAGAAATTTGATATGAGCGGATCACAAGTGGGTGAAGCCTTGAAAGCAGCGGGGTTCTCCAAGTTTGATCCCGGACGGTGGGAGGATATGGTCGAGGTTGTGGTGAGGGCTGGGAACGGTACTAAAGATTAGTCGGAGAAACCAAAAAGGCGGTGGTTAGTTCTAGCCACCGCTTTTTGATTTAATGACCTTAATTTGGTAACGGCTTTGAGCTAAGCGGCGGACGGGCACTTGACGGAACCCACTTCGGGACTTGGGACTCCATTTTGGCCGCCGATTTCCCTCGGGCGGGGCACTACCCGCCCGTCCGCTTGAGCCGGGGTTATGCGGCTTTTTCATGATTCATTTTTTGTTTCTTCTCAATCTTCATCAATGAAATACAAACGATTATCTTCTACTTTATACATGAATGGCGCTATCACTATGTTCGGATATCTCATTCGTAGACGTTTAGCTTCACTCGATACAAAATCGATCTCGTTTCCAATCTCAAACATTGGTGCAAAATGCCGAAAATGATCTTCACTTCTTCTTTCTTCCCACCCCGCAATCTCTACTAATCCTTTTACAAATTGTGTTCTTTTTGAGATAAGGTTTACCATTCCACATTGATTATGCCCGATTAATGCAATTGCTTTAACCCCTCCCACTGCTATCGCATACGACACCTTGAATTCACTGTATCTTAAATTCGCTCCACCAGTTCGAATTATATATGCAAAATTGTCTGGTATTCGCAATCGTTTTCGATTATCCATACACATTCCGATCAATAGCTCTGCTTGTGTATATGGATCCAATTTTCTGTTCAGATTGTGATATTCCACCAATAAACTGATCGGTGTTTTTCGATATTTTGGCTTGATATCTTCTAAAGTTTCAATCGCTTCTAACTGCATCACATCTTTCCCGTGTTTTTTCTATTCGAACTTCATTTAGTCCCATAACGGGTGCGAGCTCAGCGAGTGGTTAGGCCGCACGTAGCCATCAGGCGATTAAGCTCGCTCCGCACCTTCTTAGCTGCGGCCAACTGTTGCTTACAAACTCGACAGTCAATGCGCCCAAGGCTTGACTTGAGCAAGCAGATGAAACCTGAGCACGAGAGACTGAGACGCTTTCATGGACTAGCTCCCCGCAGAGATAGAACGCGCCCGGAGCAGGAAATAGACGGCGCCGACCCCGAGGGCCAAGATTACAGCGGCGGCCAGCCACCATAGGACAGCTGGTCCTCCGACGCCCGAAAGGATGCCAGCGACGGTAAGGGCCAGATTGACAAGATCTACAAAGAGCAGTGCGGCGAGCGCCGTTCGGAGAACTGTCAGATCTCTCGTGCCTCTAATGGCCCAAATCACAGCAAAAAGAGCAACGCCGAGCGACCCCGCTAGTCTCGCAACGTAGGGGGCAATTTCGCCAACCTGGGGCACGTAGAACAGCGGCAGCGCAGTGACAGGAGCGATCACGTACGCGGCACCGAGGAGACCAAAATACCCAGCGTTGATCAACAGCCAGCTTCTAGCGTTCATGGGTTCCCTCCTTCTTTCAAAAATGACCCTGCTTCAGTTATGCTCTAATTGTGGCAGCCAAGCATTCCCTGCTCACTGTGCGGCCTAACGGGTTAAGGATTCATGAGGAGCAATAGGAAGACACCATCGCTGCTCGCTACCCAGCTGCCGCATTATCCAGGGCTGAACTAAGCCGAGAAGTCTACTTGGCCATTTGAAAACAAAGCGGGACAATCCTTCAGATGTCCATGTTATAAATATATTGATCCAAGACGATTGTAGCAATATCCCCACACAATTGCAAGAGAATTGCAAGAGATATGAAAGGCGAAAAGCAAGTTGGGACCCTTAGATTGCGCGTAAAGGAGGATGTAGAGTTCGCTAGTATGGACCCTCCGATCGCTCGAAAGGCATGCCTACCGCTATATCATGTCCAGCTCTGCTCACGTGGGAGAGGCTTTGAAAACGGCGAGCTTCTCCAAGTTCGATCCCAGCAGGTGGGAGGATATGGTAGAAGCTGTGGTGAGGGCCGGGAACGGGGCTGAAGATTAGTGGAGAAACCAGAAAGCGGTGGCCCATTCTAGCCACCGCTTTTTGGTTTAATTACCTTAGATAGGATAACGGTTGCATCACTTACTGAGCGGTGCAGGTTCAGAGCCATTGCCAGCCATAACCATTTTTTGTTTTCCGCGCCGCGTACCCTCCGGGCAATAGCCCGGTCGCTTGCAACGTGGGTCAGCCCGCATTATTTTTTCAAGGTGCCATTGGTTCATAACCACTCTCACTTAGTATATCTGCTATGACCTGCTGCCCTTCTTCCGATGCATGGATCCCA
The DNA here is from genome assembly GCA_050049875.1 of Anaerolineales bacterium. Classification (GTDB taxonomy): domain Bacteria; phylum Chloroflexota; class Anaerolineae; order Anaerolineales; family UBA11858; genus JASFVL01. Next base: position 962 of record JASFVL010000484.1, on the reverse strand, counting down.
TCTGAACCTATATATCCCTTCTCGCGCGGATCTTCATCATGATTGACTCCATTGAAGGCGTCGAACACACTAACAAATGGTATGCCAAATTCATCTGCTGCCATATGCACCGCTTGATTAAATGTCTCAAAACATTCTGTACACTCCTTATCGATTCCGTTTTCACGATGTCTGCTTATCAATGGGTTATAAAACCCAATTGCCCTTATTATTGTCGCTTCCCCGTCTCGCAGCCGAAAGATTTCTTGGTAGATTGATATGAGGTTTTTTATATACGGCTCGTATAACTGAAGAGAGCAATCATCAGGGGCATATCGACCTGCGATACATTTCTCCATCCCTCCCTGTACTCCACCTTCAGATTGTGGCCCACGAGGATTTGCAAAGAATACTATTACTTCTGCTTCTTGAATATCCGCTTGAAGGGGATGAGTTGGCGGATCGCTTCGTAATGCGTTCAACACTCGGAGCGCGGACATATTTCCCATTGCATAATTATGGACATTTACAGTTTTCCCAGTATACCGCTCGATATTTCTTCCATACTTTTCAGCGACTCCCCAGCCGGTTGAATCGCTGATATACACCAAGTCCCACTCATCAATTTTGTCCATTGGATTCGTGCTTCTGCAACCCATTAGTCCAAAAATTAATATTCCAATTACCACAGTCCCTTTGATTTGGTACCCAATCATTCCTCCTCCTTTCTTCAAGCAATTCTCTTGCGGGCTAACGGCTGCGAGCTGAGCGGCCGGGGCTCGCTCTAACATGGATCCAGCGCGTGCCGCTCATCATCGTTTTTCCTTGCTTCTGCCGCTGAATCCCCGGTCCGCTCGTAGGGTCAGGGAATGGCGCCTGGGACTTAGATGAGGCAGACCCGTTGCTCTCCGTTTCCTCTGAGAGTGCCTCAATACCATCATCATATCCTGGTTTCCATTCCCTGCCACCTCGAACCGTACGTG
>JASFVL010000483.1:0-3568 GCA_050049875.1 Anaerolineales bacterium | reverse complement strand
GTGGAGTGAAGTGAAGTCCAACTTCCCCTTCTTTGATCGTGGTCTTCAATCCTCCAACGCGTGAAGCGATGACGCTGCTACCGCATGCCAATGCTTCCAATGCTGTCATCCCAAACGGTTCATAATAGGAAGGAATAATCGTTATGTCAGCCGCACTATAGTATTGATAAAGCAGACTCTGGGGTAACCCTCCAGTGAAAATCACCCTATCGCGTATATGGTTTTGCTCTATAATCTCTTCATAGCGTTGGTGTTCTAGCCTTTCTTGTGTAGACATCTCAAATTGCTCTTGAGTGTTCCGAGGTTGCCCACCTACGATGATGGCATACAGGGGCAGATTTGGATGTTCAGTTAAAAGCAAAGCGAGTGCTTTAAGCATTGTGTCAATACCTTTGCGCTGCTCGATGCGACCAACGTAAGTAAGTAAAAATGCGTTAGAGGGGATTCCGATATCTTTACGGGCTTGATCTTGGGATATAGGTCGAAACAGTTCTAGATTTACGCCGCAGGGCACGACGGATATTTGAGTGGGATCGGCGTTATAAACTTCGATTAGATCATTTTTCTCTTGAGGTGCGGTCGCAATAATCTGGTCTGCATTCCGAACGATACTTTGTTCGATTTCGACCCTTTGTGAAGGACTTGGGTCCTGGTCACCTAAGGCTTGACGCTTGATTGCTCCTAAAGAGTGAAAAGTCTCTACAAAAGGGGCTCCCCAACGCTTATATAGTTTCAAAGCGACTGCGCCGCTGAAATAGTAATGAGCATGGATGAGTGAATAATCTATCTGATGCCTATCACGATATTGAGTTATCCATTGCGCCAGATCTGAAAACAGAAGCACTAATTCATCCTTTGGGATGTAGTTTGGTGGTCCTACACGCACACGGATTACCCGGGAATTGTCAGCAATTCTTTCGACCTCCAATTGTCGGGGTGACTCCCAACGAGAATACACATCGACCCGAAAATTTCGGGCACTCAGATGTCGTGATAGTTCTTTTACATACACGTTCTGCCCACCATGATGGGGTCCCCCCAAAGGGACCTGGGGATCGCCGTGGATTGATAGAAATGCTATCGACCTACCCATGTTATTTTTATTTACTCCCATTTATATTGATCTCATTTTCCAACTTCTCGTATATTTCCATACGATCTATCAGTTTTTCTACATGACCGACGATGCTGAGCTTGCGTGCAGCAACCTCGTGAGCGAATTTGACACATACTGGCAATGATTTACCATCGAGACGAGCGATAAATAATCCTGCCCAAAAGGCATCACTGCCCCCAATAACACTCTCGACTTCTACCATTTTGAGTGGTCCAACAGTCTCCACTGTTTCCCCATCTGATATCGAAACCATGCCACCACTTCGGGTGACAATCACAATTTCAGCGCCTAGGTTGTGAAATTCCCGTAAACTGGCGGTTTCGAGTTCCTGTTCATCCATATTGGGATCGAATAAGCGCCTTGCATCCTCCAAAGATGGCTTGACAATTGTTACGTATGGCAAGATCTGAGCTAGCACTTCCCAAGCCTCAAGCTTATCAGGCCAAACGCGAGGACTATAGTTTGGGTCCAGGGCGATTAGTTTTCCTTTGCGATGGGCTAATCTTAATGCCCGCCGGATTGCTGAGCGAGATGGTTCACGGGAGAGCGCGAAACAGGAAGTTTGAACAATTTTTGCGCGGTCGATTAATTCTTCATCGACATCCCGAAATGTCAATAAATAATCAGCACCGCGATTGACTTGAAAATCCGGAACGCGAATCGTTTTGGTGAGGAAGTTGCTTGTGGTCGGCATCTCTCCTGTCCTCAGCAGTGCTTCTGTATTAACGCCGTTGAATTGTAACTGCTCTTCGAGGAATTCTCCAAAGCGATCATTCCCGATCTTGGATACGATCGCCGATCTTGCACCAAGTTTAGCGACGTAGACAGCAACGTTGGCTGGCTGCCCTCCAAGGTATCGCGTAAATTGATCTGCCGTTCGTAGGGAATTAGATGTTTTTACTGAGATGAAATCAACAAGCGTTTCTCCAACTGAAAGCACTTCCAATTTAAAGTAAAGATCATCCAAATCCTCAAGGGTAATATCATTTTTTTCTTGAGGATCCTGAAAATATGGATGAATGGAGAGCTTCTTTTTCGTTCGGTGGGCTGCTGGTACTTCTATTGCCTGTTGAATGGATTTTATATATCCCTCAGCTGTTCTTTTCCAGGTATAGCGGGATTGAACGCGATCATAGCCTAATTTAGCATAATGCTGCCATTGATCTCGATTGGCGACTAAAGTGAAGAAAGCAGCGCTGACTTCCTCTGGATTACTTGGGTCAACAAGGATCCCATACTCCTGGTCTTCTTCTCGGAGGCTCTCACTTGGACCACCGAATTTTGTTACCACTACTGGCATTCCTGCCGCCATGGCCTCAAGGGGTGCTAGACCAAATGGCTCGTAAAGGGCAGTTAATGCAAACACTGAGTGACGCTTAGCAAAGAACCGATATCCTGCTGCCAATTGGTCTTGCCCGCGTAATGCAAACATGGAAACTTGACCCTCAAGCTGAGATTGATTGATGATATCAATCATATCCTCCAGAACAACTTTTTCAGTATCTCCCGCTTCTTTGTAATCCTTAAGCGGGTTATCGATATTTCCAGTGATGATCACTAGGTTGGCTCGTTGTCTAAGTTCGGGGCTGTATGCAAAAGCTTCAACAAGTCCGCGGTGGTTCTTCTTGGGGTCTAAACGACTCGAAGCGACGATACAGGGCAGATCCACACGCGCGGTATCAAGATCGCGATGGAGCATCCTTTCGATATGAGCGTGAACGGATTTTTCATCTGAATTTTCAACGGATCGGTCGAATATATCCAAATTGACACCTGGTGGAATCACAGAAAATCTTGAGTCATCCGTCCAATCAACTGCTCCTCGATAGGCGTTATGGCTGTACTGGTTGTATCGTTCCTGCTGGGTGCTTGTGATATTGATGATCGAATGGTTCATCGCCAAGCGCTCCGCGACAATGCGCCGGGCAAAGTTGAAGCGTTCGTTCATTTCAGCGAGTTTGGGTCGAGTGATGTGGAGTTTATCCATTTTTTGTGCCCCGAGGGAATGGGCAGTAAATGTAAAGGGTACTCCGGTTTCTATTTCTATCAGGGAGCCGCATAACCCACCATCGCCGTAATGTGTGGTCAAAGCATCCGGTAAGCTCTTCTCTTTCTTATAGAATTCTAGAATGTTGGGAACCCAGTCATTTATAAGATGCGGCCAGAGTAGTTCTTTGCGCAGGAATTCTTTGGGTCCAGCAGGGAGTCGGATGATTCGGACATTAGGAGCATGTGGATATGAATCAAAAGTTGCAGCGAACTCAGGCCAGTTAGGATCAATAATTTGGCGCGTCAAAATGTCAACTTTATGACCCGACTCTCCCATAGCGATTGCTACTTGTTTAACATAAACCAACTGTCCCCCAAAGTCAGGGTGCTCTGTCCAGTAACTATCGTGGGGATCGAAATTGCCCTGAGGGTTAATAAAAGAGATGTGCATATTATTCTCCA
>JASFVL010000482.1:0-3572 GCA_050049875.1 Anaerolineales bacterium | reverse complement strand
TTACGAAATTATTGAACAATGGATAGATGTCAAACGCACGAAAGAATGTATACCAGTTCGCAACCGCCCGCACCCGTACGAGATGATTTTATATTATGACGTGTGATGGTTTTTGAGAGAAAAAAATACGTCGATATTAACTATTTCCTCGATCCTTGATTAAACCAGAACCTACGAGGTTAGTTTGAATACCCGTAAGCCCTCTATAGCCTTCATTCCCGGTTACCCTGCGATAATACCAAAGCCCTTAGCACGCTTTACGCCTCCATTAAATGATGGGATAGCAAATCATTGGTTAAGGGATCAACTCCCACAAGGATCGTGGGTTCTTGATCCCTTCGGATCCGCTCCCCAACTTGCTATTGAGACAGCCCAAAGCGATTATAGGATACTCGTATCAGCACATAATCCCATCCTGAGATTTATTCTTGAGATCCTTGCTAACCCACCCACAAAATCAGATTTGGAGGCTGCTTTGGCGACTCTGGCTGCTTCGCGACGCGGTGATGAGCGCATGGAGACCCATATTAAATCTCTATACGCAACGGTTTGTCATCGATGTGAACAAAACATCACAGCGGATGCTTTCTTGTGGGAGCGAGATGCGTCAGCTCCAATCACCCGCATTTACCGTTGCAATAATTGCGAGGCGGAGGGGGAATTTCCCACGACCGAATCAGATGCTTACCGGGCTTCCCAATTTACGTCCAAAGGATTACATAGGGCTCGGGCATTAGAAAGGGTAACCCCCATAAACGATCCTGACCGATCCCACGTTGAAGAGGCATTAGCTGTTTACCCGCCTAGAGCAATTTATGCAATAGTCTCACTTATCAATAAACTGGATGGCTTAGCAATTAAAGAGCAAGAGAGAAGATATCTCTATGCACTGTTAATATCGGCATTTGACCGTACAAATACACTCTGGCCGCACCCTTCTGGAAGAGATCGACCTAAACAGCTAACTGTCCCACCCCTATATCGAGAGAATAATATATGGACAGCACTTGAGCAATCCGTAAAAGACTGGGCTGCAGATTATCCACCGATAAATTTGACAATCTGGCCAGACCCGCTGGAAACCACAAGCGGCATCATCGTCCTTGAAGGAAGATTCAAGGACTTTCGAGAAAGTTTGAAACAAATAAATATACAGGGGATCCTAACGGCGCTACCACGTCCAAATCAAGCCTTCTGGACTCTCTCAGCGCTTTGGGCAGGTTGGCTGTGGGGACATGAATCGGTAGCGCCCTATAAAAGTGTGCTCAGAAGACGAAGATATGATTGGAATTGGCATGCAAATGCTTTAACCGCAGCTTTTAATAATCTAGTTCCCACTTTATCACCAGGAACTCCCATCCTCGGGATTATCGGTGAAGCTGAACCAGGGTTTACAGCTGCTGGATTGATCTCCGCGAAATTATCAGATTTGTCCTTGGAAGATGTTGCATTAAGATCAAAATTAAATGTGGCTCAAGTTTTCTGGAAATTAAAAACCAATAAAATCTCAGCGTCCCAGGAGAAATCAACAGACATTATTACGTCAATAACTCAAGCCGCGCGGGGATATTTGCTTGAGCGAGGTGAACCCGGAACATTTCTCCAAGTTCATTCTGCAGCTCTAAAAAAACTCGTCGAGAAAGAGGCAATATTTGATAAACAAAAATTAAGCTCGGGAGAGACTCTAAGTCAAATTCAATCGACATTTCAACAAGCCCTTTCCTATAATCTAGGATTTTACAGATATGGTGGGACTGATAAATCTCTTGAGGTAGGACAATGGTGGCTTAGGAACGACAAAAACAGAAACCAACCATTAGCAGATCGAATAGAACAAGAATTAGTCGATTATTTGCTGAGACACCAATCTGTTGACTTGTATGAACTTGACCGATATTTGTGTAATATTTTCCCTGGACTGCTTACACCAAATCCTGAATTACTTCAGGTTATCCTTGAATCATACGCCGTTCAAGAATCACAAAATATCACCTCTTGGAGAATAAATCCTCAAGATGTGCCCGCTTCTCGACGCAATGATCTTAGAGAAATGAGTGCAATACTTGACAATTTGGGTGAACGGTTAGGATTTTCGGTTACTGAAAACCAAACACGTATTGAAGGAGTTGAATCCTACATCTGGGAAGATATCGGAGAAGATCCTGTGAATAATATTTTATTCTTCATATCTGCGAGTGCACTGTTAGGGAAATTCACCCATCCCGAGCACATCCTACCCAAACGCACATGGATTATCCTCCCTGGTAGCCGCGCGAATATCGTAGCATATAAACTTCAAAAAAATCCCCACCTTGCGAATATAATCAACCAGACTTGCGGTTTCATAAAATATCGGCATCTGCGACGTCTTTCTCAAGGCGATCAGATTACCCCAGACAACCTTGCCACCCAATTTGATCTTGATCCATTAACCTACTCCGAGATCCAGATGCGTATGCTGTAAATCGCCAATCCCCCTCAGCTGTTATGGCTCGACATGCACAACCACCCTGTGAAGCTCAGGAAATTTACTCAACAACAATCGTTCAATTTCTTCCACACGCGAATGCGCTTCGATTAGCGACAAATCAGGGGGTAATCTCAGGCGGGCTCCAAGACTAGCATGCTCCTCAATATGGCGGATTTGAATCTCCAATAAATTATTCTCGCCAATTAGCTCAATTAGAAATGAGCGGATATTATTAATACTCTCTTCAGCAAGGATCTGATTCTGCTGAAGTACCTGATCAGGAAGCGGCTCTAAGTGGGTGATTAACGTTGCTACTTCTGGCCAGCGATCCTTCACACGCTTTTCAAATTCGTCTGCGATCGCATGAGCTTCTCCGAGATAAATATCTCGATCCATCTCTAAGTGGAGCTCAATCGAATACTTATCACCATTTTCTATATGGACATGTAAATCATGCAAACCTAGACCCATGCCATCAGCGATTCTTCTTAAGTCGTTTGCGATCCGCTCCCATTCACTGGGAGTATCAATCATTGCCGGCTCAATGTGCACAAGTGCATCTACAACTTCAGGGATATTTTTGATTAATTTTTGCTCTACTTCAGAAGCGATTGCATGTGCGTGTGACGTGCTCATCGAGGGATCAACCTTTATGTGTAAATCGACGAAAACGGCTTGTGACGTACCTCGCGATCGGATTCGATGAACGTAAAGCACCCCAGGAACACTCTGCGCGATATTGTCGACGATGTCCGGAATGACACCGACGTTATCAGCTAACGACCCTGCTGCATCTCCTAAAATACCAAACGCTGCTCTCACTATTTGAAAGATCACAATTGTTGCTACAATGAAATCAAGCCAAACCCAACCTCTCCAAACTACAAACATTGAAACAACAACGGAAGCCGTGATATATAGATCGGTTCTAGTATGAACAGCATCAGCGATTAAGATCTCTGAATTTAACCGAATACCCGCCCTGTTTTCTAAGTAAGCGATAAATGCGTTCATAGGGAAAGTTGATACCATTATCACCAAAGCAGAAATCGTGATATCAGGTTGGCCACCCTGTGTTATGCGTTGAACTATTTCACTCCCA
>JASFVL010000481.1:0-3577 GCA_050049875.1 Anaerolineales bacterium | reverse complement strand
AAAAGACTCCAACCATTCCAATGTGCAACTGCTTGGTGATACCATGCGTGCATTACATGGGGAGGAGCAGATAACCAATTTTTAACAAATGGTGTAAGTGTTCGTAATACAACAATAGGTAATCTGAGCAACCACCGGTATACAGGGTTGAGTTTGAACTCTCCAGCAGTTGCTATCAGAATTAATCTATTTACGCGTTGAGGATTTCCGATGCAATATTCTGTAGCTAGAGCACCACCAAATGAGTGTCCAACCAAGATAAATTTCTCATTCACTCCGAGGACTTCGAGAGCATTTTCTATATCCCCAAGCAGATCCCGCATTGAATATGGATTTGCGGGTTTATCAGAATGTCCGTGACCACGAAGATCCATAGCAATGACCCGGTTGGAATCAGAAAAGGATCGCAATTGGTATTCCCACTGTAATGCATGTCCACCATATCCGTGAAGAAATACTATTGTTTTTTTTGGATGTTCAGGCCAGATGTCGATGACAGAAAGATATATCTGGGCTTTTTGTGAGACGCGCACATCGCGTCGATACAATTCTAAATCGATATCCACCCCTAAAGTCTACATGATTTGTCGAAAAACGTAAAGCAAAATGTGATTAAATTTCTGCATACAACCAGCAGCTTTGATAGGGTTGCAAGTGTATATTTAGCTGGTCTGATTGTGATTTAATCTCGTCTCCTTTGATCAAATCACGCCAGATTGTAATTCTCTGAAGTTGCCAATCGCTTAGCCATAAACTGATGGGCTGTTCTTTATCTGAAACATTGACCAAGCAAAGCACTACTTCATTCTCATTGGGAGAGAAGCGTAATAGACTGAATACTGAAGGATTTTGGTTGAATACCACTTGTTTTCCAAAGGGGTGAAAGGCTGGGCAATTTGTCCGTTGATGTAATATTTTTTTATATCTTGAAAAAACTTGAGATTTTGTATTGGCTGGATCATCCAACGATTTTTCAAGCTCGGGACGAGAGAATTTTTCCCGGTTTATTGATCGAGCACGCCCCGTTTCAATCACGCCTTGACGGTAATTTCGGGAACCGAACAAGCTATGAATATATATTCCTGGAATACCTTTTAAGGAGAGCATTATTACTTGTGAGGCAATAAACCGCCAAATATCCTCCTGGGGTTTGGGATTGGTGGGATCATTGAGGGCGTCGAAGAGTGTAATATTTAGTTCATAGACACTCGAAGAGCCTTCATGATTCATCTTATGTGAAACTTGGCCACCGTGTGAAATCGTCCGATCAACGAGAGCTTGGATTTCTTCTGCATTAAGAATTCCTTCAACCGGACGCACGCCTATGCCATCGTGGGAGGCGATAAAATTTAAAAAGGTAGCAGTTGGAAAGGGAACCTCAATCCCGGCTGCCCATTCAGTGAGATGAACCGATTTTCCAGTTAAGAATGTATAAAGTACTAAAGGTGCGAGGGGGAATTGATATACAATTTGAGATTCATCTCCTCTTATAAGAATATTTTGATCATCTATCCCATAAAGTTCATCTCTGCTGTCAGTGGGGAGGGGATTCCCAAAGTAAGATATGTTCTCTGCATGGGGGACATTGGTCTCTGTTATCAGAATTACACTGGGTGCGACAGCGTCAAGTACGGCTCTTATTAGTTTGACAATGGCGTGTGTCTGAGGGAGGTGTATGCATGAAGTACCGACTTCTTTCCAAAGGTACGCAATAGCGTCCAGGCGAATGAATTGTGCTCCCTTATCGATATAAAAAAGCAGCAGATCGATGATTTCTAATAGAACTTTGGGTTCTTTGTAGTTGAGATCAATCTGGTCATCACTAAAAGTTGTCCATACATAAACCGTCCCCTCATTCGTCATAATTGGTGTGATCAGTGGTGAAGCGCGCGGACGAGTAACAGAGGAGATATCCGTATCGGGCTCAATTGTTATGAAAAAATTATCATAGGGGGCTTGATGGCGTTTGAATTTTTTAAACCATTCACTGTCTTGAGATACGTGATTGATTACAGCATCAAACATTAATCGATACCGTTTGCTAAATTTGACAATATCTCTCCAGGTACCCAATGTCGAGTTTACCTGACGGTAATTGGTAATAGAAAAACCATCATCGGAGGTGTATGGGTAGAAAGGCAAGATATGAACACATTGGATTACTTCTTCTAGATATGTATCAATAAAATCAAACAGGGTTTCCAACGCTGGAATCCCTGGTTCAAAGATTTGGTCACCATAAGAAATGAGCATAACATCACGTTCTGAAAGATTGACCAACGGCGATTTTTTTGTTAAATTTTTATGCTCATTGTGATAACGAGTTAAAATCTTCTTCAGGCTAGACCAAATTTCAAACGCCTTGTTATCATCATAAATATTGGTCAGCAGAAAACGGATTCGATCTCGAGGGTTATTCATAATCAAAGTTGGCCAATAATTTTTCTAGTCTCTTTTCTAAAGTTTCCAAAGAGAAGTGCTTTCGAGCGATATTGTAATTCTCTTCCAAAATATTTTCAAACCGTTCTGGGTTGTCCAAAAAGTTCCTCACTTCATGTACTGACCTATCATCAACATATCCATCTAATTCGATCATATTAATACCAAGAGGCTTGATGTCAGCATTGTAGACCGGGTATCGGTTTACAACGACCATTCGTTTGAAGTAGATAGACTCTAAGAGTGCATTTCCAAATCCTTCGTAAATACTTGGATAAGTGACCAAGTCAGCATGGGGATAGACATCCCATAAGGAATAGACTTTATGACCATTAACAAAATATCGTTCCACATCAACAAGTTTATCAATTACCTTTAAATCTATACCTATTTGATTGGCTTCCCATTTAAGCCATTCAAGATAAGAGATACCTTCATCCGTAGCACTGTGTGAAATAATAAGACTTGGGGTGGTCAGTTCTAAACGTTTTACCAACTCGATAGCCATTTCGATGCCTTTACGCCGTATCACACGTGTAGGTTGGAGGATAAAAATGTCAATTTCCTTAAGTCCAATTGCAGACCGGAAATCACGGTTGTAAGGATCAGTACCCTTCGGAGAAGTTGCAAAGTCGTGGACGTTAGGTATGACTGTAGATTTTATTTTCCGACGTAACCTTAGTCGTTTTTGAGCGATTGAATTGATCGTGACATGTTGTATATACGGAAGGTCGGGAGGAAAAGTGGTATCAAGGAGATCTAGTAATGGATTTGATTGATATCTTTCCCTTTCCCAGAAAAAGTCGTGATGGTGAGCGATGGTATTTATTTTTAAATCGCTGATTAAACCAGCCAGGCATACACCCAAAGGCAAATTCATTGGTATGGACAAAGCATTCTGAACTATAAGCAATTTCAGTCTATTGGACCTGACAAATTGGAGCAAAGAGTCTTGAATTTCACTTGCAACAATGTTGATTTCTTTATGTAAATCACCAATGTTTGAACTAGTAGAATCGCCGAAGACTCTCTGATTTAGTTGTTTGATAGTATGGTGCGAAAAATGAAGGAGAGGGATCAATGTGCCTCTTTTCGCATATCCACCCAATTCTCCAGCACAGTAAAAAAGCTCATGACC
>JASFVL010000480.1:0-3581 GCA_050049875.1 Anaerolineales bacterium | reverse complement strand
GCCTTCGGAAAGGCTGAATCCTTTTGTACGTCGATCAACACTCGGATACACTAGATCCGCCAGTATAAATGCGACCGTCATCATCCGATAGGCGAAATCTGACATGCGATCTTTATGGTCCTTAACCATTTACAATTCCCCTAAATAGCCCTTACTTAAGCCACTTATACATTATGTGTGCGTCAACGAAGCCAAGACGTTTGTGTTGAAAAGCCTTGGGCAGTGTTCCGATGAGCTCAAATCCCAATTTGCTCCACAGGTGGAGCGCATCTTCATTGGTGGACACGACCAAATTGAATTGCATGGCGAGAAAACCCAACCGGCGCGCCTCGATTTGGGAGTGCTCGCACATCGCGGTGGCGATGCCCCGTCCGCGCGCTTCTGGCGCCACCATATAACCGCAGTTGCATATGTGGGCACCTAGCTTGGGTTGGTTAGGTTTTATGTAATACGTACCAACGATATCGCCGTTCAGTTCAGCGACATACGTCGCAGTTGGTTTCTCGATCCACACCCGCAGGGCTTCTTCTCTGCTGGTGTTTGGGTCGAAAGCATAAGTCTCCCCCTTTGACACGATTTTGTGGAAGATCGCCCAGATGGCGTCGTGATCCTGGGGTTGGGCAGCGCGTATGCGAGGCAATCTATTCGACACCCGCCATAAATGCGTAACCGACTGCACCAGGTCCCAAGTGGACACCAACTGCCGGACTAACTTCTGAAATGACGCTTTCCTCGATTTCGACCTTATCCATAGCCATATTCAGGATTTTCGCAGCAGTATCGGGATCGTTGGCGTGCATTGCGGCTACATGTACTGGGCTGCGTCCAGCGATCCGATCTACGAGATGCTCCGTGATGCGATCGAGCGCCTTTCTATGGGTGCGCACCCGATCTACCCCTTCGAATGCCCCATCTACGATTTCCAGAATGAATTTTAGGTTCAGTGCTGAGGCGAGGTATCTTTGTGCACCGCCAATTCGCCCCCCACGGTGGAGAAATTCCAGCGTATCGACCAGGATCAAAATGCCGGTGTTCTTGAGGGCGTTTTCGGCGACCTGTTTACACTCTTGTAGGGTGGCGCCTTGTTTAGCTACGCGTGCTATTTTGGGCAAGGTTAACCCGACACCCATTGCGCCTGTCAGGGAGTCAATCACCTCAATATTCGCTTCTGGAAACAGTTCGCGAGCTTGCATAGCGGAGAGATACATACCAGACAGCTTGGATGAAATCACAATCGTTAAGATATCATGATCGTCGGAGAGCAATTTTTCATAGATTGTTCTGAAATCTTCCGGGGAAGCTTGTGTCGTCGTCGGCATCTCCTTGGTTGAAGCTAGTCGAGTGTAAAAATCACTTGGCTGGATATCGATACCATCCCTCAGTTGCTCACCGGACCAGATGACTCTGGCTGGGGCAGATTGAAGGTTGAGCTGGTCCATCATCCCGACTGGCAATGTTGTCGTACTTTCTATGACAATCGCAACCTTTGACATACCCATCTCCTCCTTTGGTAGGGTAAATGGAAACAATGACTAATTATAACCATTTATCCACAGGATGGGTACTTGATCCAGTGGCTGTGTGCACTTAAATGTTGTCAAAGGGAATTAAGTGGGGTGTATTTTTGGGCGACTCAGCCGCCCAAAAATACACCCCACGCTCTTCTTCCTGACAAGTCTTGAGTGCACACCAGTGGCTTTCGAGGGAAATATCTTTATGCTGAATAAGGTTAGGGGAATACTTTATTTTACTTTGAGCTACTTGTTTCTTTCATTCATTAGCACTCAAAAGCTCATAACAATTGCAAACCCGTTTTACGAACTTCGAGTATAGAGCGCGACCTGCCAGATCAGGTTTTTACGATGGTAAGTGCGCTCTAGTCCTTGTTCACCCAAAATTTTCTCCACTTCATCATTTGCGTGAATGAAAATGCGAAAGGACCGCTTGCGCAGGCGGTTGAAGAAGTTAAATATCCCCTCAAGGAATTTTAACCACCAGGTGTCACGAGGGTAGACCAACGCATAGTAGCGCTTAGCTTTGCTAGAGGATTTCTCCACCAGCGCGTGCATGTCATCATAACAGCAGATCACCCGGTCGAGGGTGACGATATCGACGTCAGGGATGCTCTCGTCAAGCGCTACGTAATCCCCATGAAAGTAGTTGATACGATCATCTAAACCCAAACGCTGGGCTTCATTCTTGGCAGTTTGAAGGTATGCACTGGAGGCATCGACATGAATTGCTCTCTCAAGGCCTTTCTTTAAAAGTTCGTATTGGATGGCCCCAACGCCGCCCCCGATGTCTAATAAGGTGGCACCGGAGACACCTCGGTTTTTCAATTCTCTTATCAGTATGCGAGTCGTCTTTGATACCCCTTTGCGGCGGTAAGTTTCCAGATCACCCTTGGCAACCTGTGTGTCGAATTCTTTTTCTATCCCTTTGCACTGCGCACAGCTCATTGCAGCCACACCTCCAGCTCACTAATATCATATTATGATAAAGATGGTATGTTTAGTGGTATTAATTATACCTCATTGTGTTAAATAACAAGATACCCATTAAAGAATAAGCCCTGCGGTTGTGTCAGGCAAACATCCGCAGGGAATAGATTATAAGTTTCTGGTTGGGAAGTTAATCCAGTACTTTGGATAGTGGGAAATCCCAAAGGGCGTTTATTCCATTCAGCACTGGATTTGTCTGAAGCGATCCTTCGCTTGTAGCCAGTTCAGAAGCAAGATGGTACTAAGGGCAGCGTTTTGTACTCTTTAGACTTCTTCCATCAATTTGTCGAAGTCTTCCACACTCACTGCCGGTGCAGTGGTGAACGCGATTTCCAATAGTTGGGTCAAGGCGACGGAAGCTTTCATAGCGCTCTCATTATCAGGGAATTCCACAATCAAGACCAGATCGTTATCTCCTAACAGTGCGTATCCAGATTGAAATTCGCCGCCGAACTTCCTCATCATAGCTTCGGCTTTCACCGTTCGCTCAGCACTGATATCCTCCACCGCGTCGATCGTATAGTTGCCAAACATTAGATAGGTACCCATATCTGTTTCTCCTTTGTTTATATTCATTTGTGGTTTGATCTTGTATAGCTCTTTGGGATTTCCTTTTAATCAAGCTGGTTCCAGCATGGATCGCCAATCTCTGGCAGTCCGAGAAGTGGTGCCGAGATTTTGTTTCCAGCTACGATCTTTTTATATCACATCTTTGCGATAAATTTATTCTGAACGTATCTAAATTTAATATATTTCAAAGTCTCCCCTTCGGCAAAATTGATACCGTATAACCCCCACTCACTTTTTATCGCCCAATTCCAGTCATTCCCGCGCTCTGTTCTGAGAGAGGCTCAGCAACTGTAAAAGACCATGTATAAGATTTGCCATTTACAGTGATGGAAGCGGTATAGTTTTCCCCGATGACAAGCGGTTTCTGCGGGATGATTACGATCGCATCGCGCGCTCCCAAGATGCTTCTACCCAAAGATTGAGCAGAAGGGTCGGGGTTTTTGTAAGAGGTTTCATCGAACACACAATGTTCTAGGGATCCAGATTGATTTGATAATGCGTGAGCTGTCA
>JASFVL010000479.1:0-3582 GCA_050049875.1 Anaerolineales bacterium | reverse complement strand
GGGGTCCGCGAGCTTTAGGTAACCGCTCTATTCTTGCCGATCCGCGCAGTGCGGAGATGAAGGAAATCGTCAATGCGCGCATTAAATTTCGCGAACCATTTAGACCCTTTGCCCCCGTGATCCTGGAGGAACATGCGCCCGATTTTTACGAGAGTGTTGATCATCCGAAGCGCCACTACCCGCTGCGCTATATGCTGATGGTCTATCGCACTAAAGATGGTCAGGGTGAGAAGATCCAGGCCGTCACCCATGAAGGCGGTTCTGGGCGCATGCAAACGGTCCGGCGCGAGTGGAATCCGCTTTATTATCGAGCGATCGAATTGTTTGGTGAGGCGACGGGGGTGCCTGTGCTGCTGAATACCAGCTTCAACTTACGCGGTGAGCCTATCGTCACCACGCCAGCCAACGCGCTCAACACCTTTAGCAAGAGTGATATCGATACTTTGTATATGGATGGTTTTGTCATCAGAAAGTGAGAGAATAATATGCGAAACTTTTTACGCAGTATGGCTTCGAACCTAGGTGTTGCGGGGGAGTTGCTCGGCTTCTTGTGGCAGCGCAAGCTGTGGTGGCTAATCCCGATGATCATTGTGCTGTTGCTCTTCGGTTTGTTGTTGATCTTTGCTTCTGCTTCTGGGATTGGGCCGTTTATCTATACATTGTTCTAGCTGATGAAAGTGAACTCCAACGGAAAAAATCCTAAGAGGATTTTGCGATTCGTTAGTATTAACCTTGGCCTATTGTCTGGGGGGGTTTTGTTGGCGCTGTTCCTTCTGGAGTTAATCACACGCATCTTCCATCTGGGGACAGGCGGTTTCTGGGAGCCAGATCCTTATCTGGGTTGGCGCAATATTCCACATGCTAGAGGCTGGGAATCCTGTTATGGGGAGTGCACGGTTTACGTAGAGATTAATAGTCATGGGTTGCGAGACAGGGAAATTGATTATCAAAAGAAACCTGATCAGAAACGTGTCCTTTTATTAGGAGATTCAATTACTGCAGGTATGCAGGTGCCACTTGAAAAGACGTTTGCGAAGATACTAGAGCAAAGGTTGAATCGCGATGAAGATGTTCTTAAATGGGAAGTGGTCAATGCCGCGGTGAATGCCTACGGTACGGATAACGAATTGATATTTTACCGGCAAGAAGGTGTCAAGTATCAGCCAGATATCGTTATCTTGAGTGTGTACTTGGCAAATGATGTTTACAATAATAGCCGGGAATTAGAAGTCCGTACTGGGGGGCGGGAGGATAAGCCGTATTTTAGGTTGGATGATCAAGGGGAGCTAGTATTGGAGAATTATCCTGTCCAAGGACGTGACAGCCTAGGGGTGGTAGTAGGTAGTTTTATCAAAAGATATTTTCAACTACCTCGTTTTATAGCTCAGATATTAAATTTGCGTAGAGAGGTACCACCAGTGTTGCAACCAATTGTTAATTGGTTTTCTGGAAAACAAGGTGAGTCAACGGAGAAAACAGGCGGCCAGCAAAGGAAGGAGCGTGATGATATATGCTCGGTCAAGTACACGGAAACCATCCAGGATGCTTGGGATATTACGAAAGCCCTGATTAGTCAGATGAGAGATGAGGTGGAGGAATCCGGCGCGAACTTTGCAGTATTGATCGTGCCTGCTTCACCCCAATTAGTGCCCCCGTCTAATAACACTGATTGGTATTGTGAGCAGCCCAATATTGAACTAGAAAATTTCCTAAAAAGAGAGGATATTGCATTTTTGGATTTGCTATACTCATTTCGCCAGCATATCCTCGATGGGGGTGAGCAGCTATACTATCAACGGGATTTTCATATGAACGAAGATGGGCACCAGTTGGCAGGGGAATTACTATATGAATTTTTTACAGCTGCTTATTTTGAAATGCGCGATTGAATTATCTAGTGAAGCGGAGAGGGTGTCTGTACTGCTAAACACCAGCTTCAACTTGCGCGGCGAGCCTATCGTCACCACGCCTGCCAACGCGCTCAACACCTTTAGCAAGAGTGATATCGATACTTTATATATGTATGGTTTTGTCATCAGAAAGTGAGAGAATAATATGCGAATCTTTTTACGCAGTATGGCTTCAAACTTAGGTGTTGAGGGGGAGCTACTCGGCTTCTTGTGGCAGCGTAAGCTGTGGTGGCTGATCCCCATGATCATCGTGCTGTTGCTCTTCGGCTTGTTGTTGATCTTTGCCTCGGCTTCTGGGATTGGACCGTTTATCTATACGCTTTTCTAAATGGAATCGAGACCTGTGAATCCGAAGGCCTCTCGCGGTCGCCAGATGAGGATTGGATTTTTGATCTCTTTTGTGACCCTCATCATTGTGCTTGGCGGGGTTGAGCTAGTTGGTTATATCTGGGAAGGCAGAACAGCTCAAAGACCTTTAGGGTGGACCCTCGTGGCTTCCCGTCGAATGCCGCTTGAACGCCATGGAACCATGGATCAGCCTTATTATCTTCTCCAACCCAACCAGGATTACTTGTGGGAAGGGATTCCAGTTCACGTTAACTCGCACGGCTTGCGCACTGAAGAATTCGTGATACCAAAGCCAGTTAATACTTACCGGGTTCTCAACTTAGGGGATTCGGTGGTTTTCGGCTGGGAAGTGCGCCAAGAAGATACTTACGGCAAGCAGTTAGAACGTGCCCTTAATCAGCGTGATGATGGACTCCAATATGAGGTCATTAACGCTGGAATCCCGGCTTGGAATCTTGAGTCAGAGCGCAATTTTCTCCTTCATGAAGGTCTTAGGTACCAACCCGACCTGGTCATTTTAGATATTACCATTGTCAATGATATCTATGGTCGCGGGCCAGGAGAGTCAGAAGATCGAACCGTGTTCCAATGGCTGCGCGATCACACCTATAGCTGGCCCTTTCTAACGACGCAAGCCCGATTTTTGTTAGCCAAGCAACGTGGCCCAGAAGCCATTCCAGTTCTGAATCCCCCGAAGAACGCGAGCGCTTACTATCCATTAGATATCGACAGCCAGGTTTGGGATCGGATTTGGGGCTGGGTTATGGAGATGAGCGAAGCATGTCAACAACGGGGAGTTGACTTTGTTGTTGTCGTTTTTCCGACAGCATTTCAACTCAACAGCGCTGGCCATCCCAACTTGCCTCAAGAGGTATTGGGGGAAAGAGCCAAACAGGCAGGAGTTGAATTGATCGATTTGTTTCCGGCCTATCGTCAGATATGCGATGAGGCTGGAGCAGATACTTGTGAGGGCTACGAGAATTTATTGTTTGCAGACGTATGGATGCACCCCAATCCAATGGGGCATCAGCTGGCTGCAGCTGAGATCGAGACTTTGATTGACAACCTGGTGCTACAATCTAAATCGTCAAAGATGATGCCGTGAGAAACCGAGGTGGATTCATATTGAATTTTAATTTGCCGTTACTTGTTTGGGTAATTCATTGCGAAGTTTCTCAGATAGAGATTTGATTTGGGATCAAACCTTGATTTTGCGCAACCATATCAGGTTTCTATTTGTTAGTGCAACCAGAAGGCATTTCTATTCATGAAAACCTTCTAAAAATGTAGAAATTCGTTATCCTCAGAAAACTTCATTAGACTT
>JASFVL010000478.1:0-3598 GCA_050049875.1 Anaerolineales bacterium | reverse complement strand
CGCTCATGCAGCGCGGTGTCTTAGCCTTCCCGGCAGGCCTAAGCGTCATCCGGATGTTACCTCCCCTGGTCATCACAAGAGCGCAACTCGAACGTGTTGTGGCAACACTGGAGGAGGTTCTAACCCCATGACTGCGGTTCCTGAGACCCTCCTGGGGCTGGTCCAGTGTTACAGCCCCTCGGGGAACGAGAGAGAGGCAGTTAATTATCTGGTCGACCGCATGGCATCCCTCGGTTTCGAGGACGTTTTCCAAGACCAGGCTGGGAACGGGGTCGGGACTATCGGATCCGGCCCCAAACAGCTCGTCTTGCTTGGGCATATTGACACCGTCCCCGGGGAAATCCCCGTGCGGGTTGAAGGTGAAACCCTCTTTGGGCGCGGCACCGTGGATGCGAAAGGTCCTCTGGCAGCTTTTGTAGATTCGGTCGCCCAGGTGGGACCCATGGCTGGCTGGCAATTTGTGGTCATCGGAGCGTTGGATGAGGAGCGCGAGTCAAGGGGCGCACGCTACTTGGTCGATCGCTATTCGCCTGACTTGGCTATCATCGGGGAGCCCAGTTGTTGGGACAGGGTGACCTTGGGCTACAAAGGCAGTCTTATAGTGAAAGTCACCGTCCAACGACCCGTCGCCCATCCCGCTGGCGGGGGTGAAAGCGCTCCTGAAGCTGCGATCGATATTTGGCGCTCTATCCAATCCTGGGTCGATGATTATAACACCGGGAAAGCGCGAGTTTTCGACCAAGTTCAAGCCTCCCTTCGCCACATGGCTTCTGAGCAAGGGGAGTTCCAGGGATGGGCTAGCCTGGTGATCGGGTTTCGGTCGCCCCTCGAACTGTCACCGGGAATCCTCGGCGACCACTTAACGAGGATCACAGCGCCGGCTGAGCTGGAAATCCTCGGTCAACCCATCCCCGCTTACCGGTCTGAGAAAAACAACCCTCTCGTGCGCGCCTTCCTACCAGCGATCCGCGCTCTTGGGGGCGAACCCCGCTTCGTTGTAAAAACCGGGACTGCTGACATCAATATCGTCGCCCCAACCTGGAATTGCCCTACCGTAGCTTACGGTCCCGGCGACTCACGACTCGATCACACGCCGCAGGAAGGAATCTCCTTAATTGAATACACTCGTTCCGTGGAGGTGCTCGCTGGGGTATTGAGCAGAGTGTGTCAGCCGAGTTGAAACCTTTTTTCGACTTGTCTCAACCTCGAATACCTGTTACAAATAAGGGAAACTCCACCAAGTGTTTTGAGGCGCTCTTACCATCCAAAAATACCTTTGAATCCTGTCAAATATGGGAAAAAATCCAGAACTCAGAACGTCTAGAAAGTAAACTACTCCGCAGCAAGCTGCGGAGCATTGTCCCCGCCCTCAAGTGATGATGCAATTGGCAAATACCCTTTATCATCATTGGGCGAGACCATAGGCATGTTTACGGATGCCCTTGCTGCAATATTTATCGCAGCAACGTGATCAGCATGACCAACGAAGCCACACTGAACACAGAAGAACTGAGATTGA
This sequence comes from Anaerolineales bacterium, assembly GCA_050049875.1. Classification (GTDB taxonomy): domain Bacteria; phylum Chloroflexota; class Anaerolineae; order Anaerolineales; family UBA11858; genus JASFVL01. The sequence continues at coordinate 2,079 of JASFVL010000478.1, read as the reverse complement.
GATCGACGATTCGACTTGGCAATGTACCCGCAACTTGGACAGGTTTGAGAAGTATGCTTAGGATCAACTTTTTGGATGGGAACGCCAGCAAGCTTAGCTTTGTAGCTCAAAAAACTCTGCAATTGGTGAAAAGCCCAATTGTGGTGTCGAGATCGTTGTCCGCGACGGAGCTGTGTCCGCGCTCGTATGCCCTTGAGATTTTCAAGCGCAATACCGCGCTGCGTGCCTTTCGCAGTCTCAACAAGGCTTTTACTAACGCAGTGATTTTCGTGTCGCTGATAGCGTGCCTGCTTCCCAGAAATCTGTTTGAGCCTTCGTTTTGCAGACTTCGTTCCTACTTGTTGCAATATTGCCCTACGTCGTTCATACCATTTGCGTTTAGTCTCAATCACTTCCCCCGTGTAAATATCACCATCACTGGTTGTGGCAATGCTGACAATACCAAGGTCGACACCAAGCCAACCAGTAGGGTCGAACTCATCAGATTCTACAACTTCGCATACTTGATGAAGATACCATTCTCCACCACGATAAATCAAATCGGCCTCTCCTTGGCGATGTTCCAGCAGTTGAAGTTGTTTTTCTCCCGCCAAAAATGGTATCCGCTTGCGTCCATCCGTTGTCCAAATGCTAACACTTTGCCCCTCAGTATTCCAGGACAGGATGCGTTCGTCATATGCGATAGAGCCATGTTGCTTAAATTTCCGTTTGCGTTTCTTATCCAATTTAGCAGAAGGTGTGCAGACGCGATAGGCATCAGAAACTTTCGCTATCGCCCTTACTGTGGTCTGTGCAGAAAGTTCAAATTTCTCCCTCACAGCATAATAACAAGCATGATGCAAATCATATTGTTTGAATACTTGATTTTCCCATGCGTGGTCACTCAAATAATTACAGGCAGCATTTGTTTGCTCAAGCGTATCCAGAAGAGCATCTTGCTGTTTTTGCGTGACTGTAAGCTTGACTTGTGTGATGAGTTTCATAAAAATATTATGCCACATTTTCCAAGATTGCACGTGCTGCCTGCACCCCTGACTGTTACCCGGGACAGGCTGGCCACGGGACGCACTTCACTGTCAAGTAATGCACGAAAGTACGCCGCGTCTGTGTGTCTTCGGCGATAGTGGGCACAACGTGTGGTGCAGTGGCAGGAGGCTAGGGTGTCCTTGACAGTAAAAGAGCGGCTCTTCCCCACTGCACTGCACATCGTGCGTCCAGCGGGAGCTATGGGGTATCCACCGCAAAGGAAACTTTATGAATAATTCCCAACTCACCCTCAATAAACTACTCCGCTTGGCTTTTGACGGACCGCTGTCCTGGGTCTCGGGTGAATCTAAGGCGGGGGCTGCCATCCGTTGGGTGACCCTAGATCTGGAAGACAGTCAAGCTGGCGATGCCCTGCTCTTGCCGACCCATGAGTTGAGCCGCGAAATACTCCACAAGACACAGCAGAAGAAGATCTCCGCGCTGATCCTTTTGGGGGATGCCCGCTCGCTGGAGGGGATGAGTCCAACCCCTGTTCCGGTCGTGGTGGTCCCTGGCGAACACGGATTGCGGGAGACGCATCGTCTGCTTTTGACCACATTGGTCAACCAACAAACCGTGCTCTTGGAGAGAGGCGTGCGCATCCACGCCCAGCTTTCCCAGCTAGCCGCGGAGGGACAAGGCCTAGGGGGGCTTGTGCAAGCGATTGCGAAAATCTCTGGGCACGGTGTTCTGTTGCAAGATAAACGCTTGGACCCGCTGGCATTTGACCCCTCTTCGACTTTGCGGTCCAGCTGGGAGGGGGTGTTGGAGCAATTGAACACCATCGAGAGCCTGCCAGAGGCCCTGCGGGACCGCAAGCGTGCTGCTCAAGAAAGCTCAATTCTCAACCAGGAGATTCCCGGTAGTTTGGAGCGCATGATCGCCCCGATTTCGGTTGGTGGAGTCGTGCGAGGCTACTTATCCTTAGTAGGAGAGGCAGGTGAATTCGACGCCCTAGACCGCTTGGTGATCGAACAAGGGGCGCAGGTGTGTGCCGTTGAGATGGCCCGTAAAAAGGCGGTCCGTGAAGCCGAAAAGCGCTTAAAAGGAGAC
>JASFVL010000477.1:0-3600 GCA_050049875.1 Anaerolineales bacterium | reverse complement strand
TTGAAGACGACGAAGAATATTACTACGAAGACGATTACGAAGACGATTATTAATCTTAGGACTTGCACAGTTCAAGGGTAAGGGTGGGGAGGGTGAGTGGGCAACGCCCATCCAATCCCCCCATACCTCCCCAATTGCGTAATTTCTGAATCTTTCGAGTCCCGACAGAAGGAGGAAATGGAACGCTTTTGAGGCTGGACGACCTCGGAGCTATCCAAAACAGGCCTCTTTCGGGGCCAAAGGTCGGGCCGATTACATCTCAACCGTGGGGTAGGTCGGGGGAAATTATCCGAGACCTATCCCACAGGGTTTTAAAGGGGAGAATCAACTTCCCAATATTGGAAATTTAATTATTTCCCAGATTGGTAATGGGCTCATTTTGGATATGGACGTTAATATGGGCGTAGCTAAAGCTTATCCCTTTGCTACAGTGGGTTACGGTATACTAGGCGCTGGGGTTCAGGAGTTTAATTTGATGAAGGCGTAAGATTGGCAGGGCAATGTAAGGTTGGGAGGTTGTTCTGGAAGAGATCAACAAATCACAATATGAATGGGGTCAGCGAGCTCTGGAACATGCCGTGGGGTTAACTGGAGTTTCTCAAGGTCGCGGATCGGCTGCTGGTGGGGAGGCGCGAGCCGCTGAGTATGTGCAAGATCAACTTAGCAAATTGGGGATTCAGGACGTGCGGACCCAAGCTTTTCTGGGGTTGCGCTCTATTTGGTTCTTCTTGGCGCTCACCTTCGGAGTGGCGCTCAGCGGGCACACTGCGTTCTGGCTGTTGCGCATTCCTATAGATTCGTTACCAGCGGTGGGGGTATCGGTCCTGATCTTTGGGTTCAGCGCCCTTTTGCTATGGCGTAAATTCACCTTTGGCGATTACCCCCTCAGGGATTACCTTCCCCACGGACCCAGCCAGAACTTGGTGGCGGTTTTACCTGCAAAGCAAGAGCTGCGGGAGCGAATTGTACTGGTGGCTCACCTGGACAGCCATCGTGCAGTGTGGTGGTTCGCTAGCGACGTGCTGGTCAAAATATATACCTTTCTCGCCCCTCTGGGGGTTTATGGAGTGGTGATCGCGCCGCTCCTCTACCTGTTGACTGCAGTCAGCGGTATGGCGGTTTTCTCCTGGTTGGGAGCAGCCTTGGCGCTGGTCCATTTTGTATCCTGGTTCACCGGCATGACCGCTGACCTGGGGCCCTATTCTCCGGGGGCAAATGATAACGCCTCGGCGGTTGGAACCCTGCTGGCGCTGGCTGAACGGCTGAGCAAGGCGTCGCTTAAGTACACTGAAGTGTGGTTGGCCTTCACCGGTTGTGAGGAGACCGGGTGCGATGGCATGCGTGCCCTATTGGACGAGCACGGGGATAAGCTCTCAGAGGCGTTGTTCATCGATTTCGAATTGGTAGGGATTGGAGAACGATTAGTATATTTGCAGAGCGAGGGGGTAGTACGTCGGCAGCGCATCTCGAATAGGGTGGAGGCGCTGATTTCGGATGTAGGAAGCAGATTTGGGATCGAACCCATTCAAGGCGCCGGGATGGGCGCCTTCACCGAGATGGGAACGGTTTGGGAGCGCGGTTTTGAAGGGGTTTGTTTGCTAGCGCTGCGGGAAAATTCCAACTTGTTCCCGGAATGGCATCGTCTGACCGATACCGCGGACCGTCTGCAGGCGGAGACACTGGAGAGGGTGCATGAATTGGGTTGGGCGCTGCTGCAAAGGGTGGACGGATAAGAAGAATGGTTTCCTTTCTTACTTTGAGTGCACCCCAGTATTAAGCAACTAGCCTTTTTTCTTCTCCTTGATCAACGCATGATTGAGAGCTTCGCGTAAGGAGCGGGCTTCGACGATCTGAATGTCGTCAGGCCACGGCTCACTTCGTCGTATTCGGCGGGGCACAATGGCGGTCTTAAAGCCTAAGGCGGCAGCCTCGCGCAAGCGCGGGGTCATCTGTGCGACCGTCCTAAGTTCTCCGGATAGACCGACCTCCCCGATCAGGACAGCCTCGGCGCGCACTGGGACGTCGCGAACGGAAGCGGTGATGGCGGCAGCCATCGCCAGATCGGCGGCTGGTTCCCCTACTTTTAGACCGCCCACCACGTTGACGAAGACATCTTGGTCGGCAAGTCGCAAGCCCACCCGGCGGCTGAGCACAGCTACAATGAGCAACAAACGGTTGAAATCCACACCGTTGGGGGTGCGGCGTGGGTTCCCGAAGGCGGAGTGGCTCGTCAAACCTTGAATCTCCACTAAAAGGGGGCGGGTGCCCTCCATGGTGACAGCGATGGCGGAGCCAGGGGCGTTGACCATGCGCTCCGCGAGGAAAGCCTCGGAGGGGTTGGGCACTTCGATCATCCCGCGCTCCTGCATCTCAAAGACGCCGACCTCGGAGGTCGCGCCGAAACGATTTTTTACCGAGCGCAGCAGGCGGTAGGATTGGAAACGGTCGCCCTCCAGGTAGAGCACGGTGTCAACGATGTGCTCCAAGACGCGCGGACCGGCGATGGTGCCCTCTTTGGTCACATGGCCAATCAGGAAAACAGTAATCCCGGATCCTTTGGCTAGCTCGCGCAGACGGGAGGCGCTCTCGCGCACCTGGGTGACGGAACCTGCAGAGGACTCAAGCTGAGGGAGGTAGGTGGTCTGGATGGAATCCACGATCAGAAGCTGAGGCTTTACATCGTTGACATGCTCCAGGACCAGGTCCAGGTTGGTCTCGGTGACCAGGTAGAGATCTTCGGGGAGGGCTGGTTCAGCTCCATTCTGGTTTTTAAGCAAGCGCAAAGCGCGCATTTTGATCTGGCGGGCGGATTCTTCACCGGATACGTAGAGCACGGTTCGTTGCTGGGCGACTTGGAGGGCGGTTTGCAATAGTAAGGTGGATTTGCCGATGCCGGGATCGCCGCCAATTAGCACCAGGGAGCCTGGTACGATGCCGCCTCCTAGCACCCTGGCGAACTCTTCAATAGGCAGTAAAAGGCGTTCCTCGGTTTCGTCTTGGATGGCGGTGATGGGATGAGGTGTCGAGCGACCGGTCAAACCGGGGGTCGTTTTCCCTTTCGTCTTAGGTGGAGGAGCGACTAATTCCTCAACCATGCTGTTCCATGCTCCACATTGGGGGCAACGGCCCATCATGCGGGGTGATTTTCGACCGCACTGTTGGCATACATATTGGGTGTAGGTTTTTGGCATGGGAGTATTATATAACAGAGTGCTGAGGGTTTCCCTCAGCACTCTGGTGGCTGGTTTGATATTTCACTAGGTGAAGTTAGGCCGCAGCTATCATTTCTTCCGCTTCGGATTCGGAGGGTTCACCGTTGTCATCATCTGAGGAGTTATCCTCACTGCTGCGGAGAATGATTTCCGGCTCCTCGTCCTCTGTTGTGGACTCCGTATCCACCTGGATGGTGTCCCCTTCTTCAAATTCCCCAGATAAAAGGGCATCCGAGAGTTTGTCCTCGATTTTCTGCTGAATCACCCGCCGTAGCGGTCGCGCGCCCATTTCGGGGTTGTAGCCCAATTCAGCCAATATATCGATCGCATCGGGACTAGCTTTTAATTTGATCTCATGTCCCTCCAGACGGTCGGCGACTTTATCCAG
>JASFVL010000476.1:0-3602 GCA_050049875.1 Anaerolineales bacterium | reverse complement strand
CCCAGAGACGATTGGTGATGTGCTTGACAACAGGATCGCTTTCAGATAACGGAAACCAATTCCCCCTTTGTACCTCAGGAACGTCACCAGGCGGTTGGAGTATATTTTCTGATTGTTTTTCCATCATTAATCTAAACCTTTTTATAACTAAATTCCTAGCTACCGGACAGCTTGTGTTGGTCTTTCTTTGATATTTTGGGGGCACTTTTCGAACCTCCACCCCAACCCCTCCCTGGGAGGATTGAAAAAGTAGAGATGTGATCCGGTGATTAGCACTGGTTGGTGAACCATTCAAATCTGTCCGGTAACAAGACTAAATTCTTAGAGTAAATAATTTTACTCGTTTACCCAAAGTTGGGTAGACCGATTCATTCGAAAAGTAATAAAAATCAACCCTCATGCTATAATTTAAGTGAGGTTACCGATGGCTGTGATCACAATCTCACGTCAATTGGGCAGCATGGCAGATGAAGTCGCGCAATCTTTAGCTGACCGAATTGGATACAGGGTTGTTCAGTGCGAAATCATTAACCGCGCTGCCCGCTTGGCTGGCACACCTGAAGTGGCCTTAGCAACGATCGATGATTTAGATCTTTTTGGATTTCGCCCCTCCCAAGCTGACCGCCAATCCTATAACCTTGCTGTTAGGCAAATCATTGATGATTTGATCACAGAAGATGATGTGATATTAGTTTGTAGATCAGCTCAGATCATCCTGAAAAACCATCCAGAATGCTTCCATGTATTGGTAACTGCAACGCTTGAGACCAGAGCAAAACGTGTAGCAGAGTCTCAGAAGATACCCATTGAAAATGCTTCCGCACAAGTTATCGCTAGTGATCAATCTCGCCAAAGAGATCTGCAACGCGACTACGATGTTCAATGGGACGATCCCAAGCTTTATGATTTGGTGATAAACACTGAACACATTACTCTTGAGCAAGCCGTCGATATAATCTGTATCGCGATAAACACACCTACACGAAATAAATCCAATGCTGAGGAGCAAAATCTTGTCTAATTTAAATCTATCCCATGATTTTGCTCATCCAACTGAGGAAGAATTTGCTGCCATTCTAAATTATTACAGGATTAGCTGGGAATATGAACCAAATACTTTCGAGTTGGACTGGGACGAAAATGGCAATGTCAAAGAAGCATTTTCACCGGATTTCTATCTACCACAACAAGACCTATATATCGAATTAACGACGCTAAAACCGAGTCTTACACGCATTAAAAATCGCAAGGTAAAAATGATGAGGGAACTTTATCCTGATATTAATATAAAACTCTTTAAAAGGAAGGATTTACGGAACTTGTTAATCAAGTTTGGTATTGACAAACAAGCAAAACGTATCCAAGGCACGGAGGCACAGAAGAGATCAACGTGAGGACCTATCCCCTAGAAGCATACGATGAATTCTATAAGGATCTAAGTAAGATACTGATCCCATCAGAAACAATTGAAAAACGCGTACATGAAATTGGACAAGCAATCTCCCAAGATTACGCTGGGAAAAATCCCCTTTTAGTCGGCGTATTAAAAGGGGTTGTTTTCTTTATGGCTGACTTGCTGCGCGCGATTATTGTGCCAGTTGAAGTAGATTTTATGGCTGTATCCAGTTATAGCGCTGAAGCGCGTGACCAAGGTCTTGTTCGATTGGAGAAGGACTTAGAAATCCCCATCGCGGACAGAGACATCCTTTTTGTTGAGGATGTTATTGACACTGGATTAACACTAAATTACCTTTTACGCAACTTGAAGGCACGAAATCCTGCGAGTTTGGAAGTTTGTGTGCTCTTCAACAAACCAACACACCGTCTGATCGATATTCCATTAAAATACAAAGGTTTCGATATTCCAGACAAATTTGTGGTTGGGTATGGATTAGACCACCGCGAGAGATACCGCAATCTCCCCTTTTTAGGATTGTTAAAAGCCGATCGTTTTCAGGTTTAAGAGATAAACATCCCCGATAAATATTTCGGGGATGTTTTGTTAAAAACAGGGGCCCCAAGTAACCTTCTTGCTAAACTCATTAAACCTTTATGAATATTTCTACTCTAAATATGATTAGGGCAAAAACATTCTTCCTGGCGTCTCTCTCAGCTCCGTTCCAACAATACTCCCTCAGATCATCACCATTTAGGCTATATCATCGGGCTTTTCATTGAAACCTCATCACTTGGAGAGCGTAACTGTCTGGCTCGATTTGTTCTCCGAGGATTGGGCTAAGCAACCCTCTTCAAAGAGTACAACCCAAACGCGACAGTTACTTAATGAGTTCGCCTTCGAATTTCTCGGGGCTCCCTCACCTCTCGGAGGTATTTTAAAATAAAAATATATCTCCTTGAGGCAAATTCAGTATAGCGAAATTAATGATCCTTGTCAACAAGTTACCGATAAGTTTAAGGTTTCCGTGAATAATTTCACTTTTATACATATCGTTATAGCTCAATCCAGCTCAACTCTCGGTTCTCTGTATTGAAAATACAGAATGTACTAGACCCATTTAATCCCATCAACTCTCCAGGATTTAGCAATAAAGTATTCCCAAGATACTCTTCGTGAGCCGTGTGGTTGTGTCCATAACAAACCAAATCGTAACGATTAGACTCCGCCAGCGCTCGACATATCTCAGGATAATGGTTTATCGCAATCTTGATTCCACCCAACTCCAAATCTGCAAAGTCTCCATGAATAAAAACATTGCCAGCTTCTAAGGCTTTATTGGTCAGAAGGCGCTTATCACCATCGTTATTGCCCCAAACAAGATGCACTGGAATATCCGGTAAGTTCTCGCCTAGCTTCACGATCATGAAGGGGGAGATTACGTCCCCGCCATGTAGCACCGCGTCCACTGATTGTAGATACGACAGCGCCTCATCAAGTTTCCAGATATTGTCATGTGTATCACTAATAATTGCTATACGCATAATCCTTCTCCTTTTCCGGTTGTCCAGTTGATGGCATCCAATTTAGACTTGCCCACATATTATACTTAGTTCAAGGGTATGGCTATGGGGGATTCCACCCAATCCCCCCATACATCCCCAATTGCATAACTTCTGCCCGTTTAAGCAAGACTCAATCATATACATTGTGATAAACTTCTTCCCACTTTTAATGTCAAAGACAGGACTTTATGGGAGAGGAACAAACCTTTCCACTGGATAATTCACCAAGTTGTCGCAAACATATTTCGTACTTAGTACGGGTTAATTCAAACCTAGGTCTACCATGAAAATTAGATCATCAATTCTCACATATCTATTGTTTTTCTTTAGCTTTTCCATTGCCTTTGCTGGTGGGTATCTCGTTCATGTACAGGTGAGTTGGTCTCAGCAAGAATTTTCCTTGCTCAAGCAGGCATACAATATATTAGAAAATCATGCATTGGAAGAATTGCCTGAAGACCCTGCGATTGAATACGGCATGATCTGGGGTATGTTACAAGCCTACGGCGATCCCAACACGATATTTGTTGAACCCGTTGAGCATGAACTCAGCAGCGACAATCTCGAAGGGAGTTTTGGAGGTATTGGTGTTCGCGTCTCCCGCGATGATCAAGCTAATTTCATTCTTTTCCCATTTCCAG
>JASFVL010000098.1:0-11268 GCA_050049875.1 Anaerolineales bacterium | reverse complement strand
AGGCGTTCTTTTGCGCGTGGCTAAGTTTTTTTATCACTCGTTCGCGGCGCATGGCAGCGGCGCGATCCGCTTGAGGCTCCACATAAATGAGCCTGACCGGCCGGCGACTACGGGTGTAACGCGCCCCATGTCCCGCGTTATGTTGGCGCACCCTGCGCTCCGGATCCATACTCCATCCCGTATAGTAAGTGCCGTCAGCGCACTCAACGATATAGCAATAAAAGGCCACAAACGGTTTTCCCATCCAGCTTTGGGATACCCACTATTCCCCATCTTCCTGGTCTCGAATTTTGGTACGCCTTCCGAAACGCAGCAAGTTGCCGAAAACATCCGACGCCGCAGAGGTTTTCACCCTGGGGATTTGTTCCGCAGCCCAATCTGCGGCTCGGCGCTGCTGCCACCAGATTTCCCTACCCTTACGGGCACGCTCCAGACGCTCGGACAGCGCTTCAGAATTTTTGTTTTCGATGTCTTTGCGCAAACTTTGCAAGGCTGCAATCACGCTGTCAGTCACCCGCAAAACATGCTCCCTGTTGAGCAGGGCTGTGCTGGCCAGTGCGCCTGGTTCACCCAGGTGAACAATTGGCCCTGAAACTTCGGCATAAGCCCTTCCTGCCAGCTTGCGCGCCTCCCGCCAGCCGGGCTGGTCCACGGTAGCATTAAGCAGCGCGGCGGCCATGAGCTGGGGGACAATGTGTGTGGCGGTCATCAACCCATCCACTTCCACAACCTCAGCGAAGAGTGGGTCTGCACCCAGCAAACGGGTGAGGTCCGCAGCCAGTTTGATGGATTTTGAGTTGGCATTAGGGGGCGCTACGATAGCTATCAAACCGTTGTGGAAGAGGTCCGATTTGGCTGCCTGTACACCATATTTCTCTTCGTGCAGATATATGGGGTTGATCACCGGTGTCAGTCCCACGTAAAAGCAACCATCTGGGAGTGTATCTTTTGCCCATTTGGCGACCGCTTCTTTAACCGGAGCGGTATCCATCAGTACCGTGCCGGCTTTTAAATTTTCGGCGAGCTCATTCATCGTGGTTCGAATTTCATCCAACGGCAGAGCCAATAGGACCAGATCCGATCCCTGCACAGCTGCGTTGAGATTGTTTTGGGCTTTGTCCACAGCACCCATCTTTCTCGCCTGGCGGATCACATCTGGATCACGATCGTAACCAACTCGATAGACCAATTTGGGATGATCCGCTAAAGCCAATCCTACGGAAGCACCAATTTGACCTAAACCAATAATGGTAAGTTGAATGTCCATTTTTCACACCTTATTTAGACAAAGTATGTATACACTCTGATTTGGATTATTGGCTAATTAGCTGCCAAAACCCAAACTAACATCTCTCTGAAGGATCAACTTTGATCATCCGCACGCTGGAGGAGGACCAATAAGCGGTCTTCCAAATGGGTTGGCTCTTCTGGTGACAATTGCTCTTGGTGTCTGCGGATCAGAGACTGTGTTATAGGGGAGACATCAGCGTCAGCTGACATCTCAGCTCCCCATTTGGGGTGCTGCTTCGCAACCACAAAAGGGCGCCGCCACCCCCGCGCTGAACCCTGCCCCCAACGTTCAGCTAAGCGTGGGAATGCAGCTTCGCTTAGCACGATAAGCACGCGCTCAAAAGGACGAAGAGGATGACAAGTTTTACCGACATCGTGCAACAAAGCAGCTTTTAGCAGATCGGGGTGGTTCTCCCCCTGTCCTTGGAGGGCGCGCATCACGCGTAAGCTGTGGCGCTGCTCACTGGGATGCAATTTCTCAAAAAGGCTCATCTGTCGATGGGACAGTACAGCGCGCGCCGGTTCCAACTCTTCCGGGGCGAGCACGCCTTCAAACGCTTTCCAAAATTGAAAAACACGGTAAAGAATTCGATTCGCGCTCATCCCACCAAGAGACCGATCAAGAACTGCAGTGGTGGACCCAATATCCAACCGAGAATGTCCACACCGAGGATCGGACCCCCGATAAACAACAACATCAAGATCAGCGGTCCATAAGGGCGGATGCGCTCAAAAGTATCCGCCCAAGAGGGTGGCAAGAAATACTGCGCAATTTTATCGCCATCCAAAGGGGCAAGCGGGATCAAGTTGAAGAGCATCAAAACCAGATTGATGAAGATGAACTCCCAAAGAAGTTGCGGCAGTGTGGGCAGCAAGCGCCCCGTACCTAAAAATACATCTGTGTAAGCCGCTTGGCTTGAGACCAGGCCCACTTGGAAAGGGAGCGCAGCCGCCAGCGCCATCAACAGATTGGATAGCGGTCCCGCCAGAGACACCCACATCAGCGCGGATGAGGAGCGGCGCTGCAAAAGGTAGGGATTCACAGGTACAGGTTTCGCCCACCCAAACCCTGCAAAAATCAACATTAAAGAACCCATTGGATCGAGGTGGGCCAATGGGTTAAGGGTCAACCGCCCGTTTAAACGCGGCGTATCATCGCCAAAATAATCCGCTGTCCAGGCATGGGCAAACTCGTGCACCGCAAACGCTGTCAACAAGACGATCACCCTGGCGATCAGGGTGGGGGGGTCAAGATTAAAAAACATGCATTTTTCTCCTTGCGGGGAGATTATACCATTGACCCAAATGACATCCCCATGATAGTGAGAGCATGTCGCATGCAAAACATGTCCGACAGGGAGGAAAGATTGGTTTGGGGCATATGTTGTGTGGGGTTGTGTGTTAACTCTACACAACATTTGAGGGAACAGCCATGATATAATCCCGCCGCAAGGTATGCGCACAAAACTTACCTGTCAGAGAGAAAATGTGAATTATGCTACCCGATCTAAACCTAGACGACGTTCTGCGCTTGCGCAAACCGCACCCATGCGGTAGTTACCAATGGAAGGTCGTACGTTTGGGTGCGGATATTGGACTAGAGTGTCTGGGCTGCAGCAGACGCATCCTGTTGCCCCGGCGAAAATTAGCACGGCGCCTAAAGAACATCGTAATTAATCCTGAGGACAACACCCCAGGCCCGTGAGTATTCAGCTACCCCTATTGAGCACCCTGTTTCCAAACCGACAGACCTGCGAAACCAAATCGAATGAAAATGGCCTGCCTTTCTAAGAAGTTAACCATCCCTCTTGCCCTATTTATATTATTTGGGCTCTCCAGCTGCAACCTGCCAGCAGGGGAATCCACCCCTACCATGGACGTTACGCAGGCCTACCAAACGGTGGAAGCGCGCTTAACCCAAGCAGTAGCCCTGACCCCTTCTCCAACACTACCTCAAACACCCACTCAGCAAGAGGAGCCCACCGGATCGCCCGATCTAACCCCATCCCCCACAACCCCCCAGACGACCACTCAGCCCACCTCAACATCAACAAGCGACGTAACCTGTGACCAGGCAGCGGCAGCTTTTCCCATTGATATCACCATAAAAGACGATACGGAAATGGAGCCAGGTCAAGAATTCACCAAAATCTGGCGCCTGGTCAACGTCGGCACCTGCATTTGGACAACTGAGTACGCGGCGGTATGGTTTTCGGGTGAACAACTCAGCACCAACGACAGCATCGCCCTGAGTGAAAACATCGGTCCCAACCAAAGCGTAGATATTGCTGTGGATATGTCAGCCCCCAGCGAGCCGGGAACTTACCAGAGCAACTGGAAACTTCGTAACGCTGACGATGAATTATTCGGCATCGGTCCCAATGGGGAATCTCCCTTCTGGGTACGCATCATAGTGATAGAAGGCGCCACGTCTACGCCCACCTTCACGCCAACTATCACCGCCACCCCTGTGGTGCAGGTCAGCGGTTCCGTGACTCTCACGCCCGCTGACGCCCTCGACCTGGACAACAACCAGATCAACAGTGGTGGGGAAGACCTGATCTACGAGGGTGTCGGCAGCGAAGATGAGCCTCAACATCAGCTCGCGCCCCAAGGACGCAGCCTTTTGGGCGTGTTTGGAGAGGCGCAGCCGACATTGGCGCAGTGCCAAGAAGCCACCTTGACCGGGAGTCCGCTGGTGGTTGAGGATTTGTCTCTGGGTTCATACTTGTGTTACCGTACGAACCTGGGTCTGCCCGGCTGGGCTTATTTGAACGATTTCAATAGCGAGGACGCCACCCTGACCTTGGAAATCTTGACTTGGTCGCTGCCTTAAACACCCTCCTTTCGCCATTTGCCATTCACTATGCTCCCATGAGCACCCTTTATCTCGTCGCCACCCCAATTGGGAATTTGGAAGATATCACCCAGCGCGCCCTGCGTATATTAAAGGAAGTGACCAATATCGCTGCAGAGGACACGCGCCGCACAGGTAGGCTGTTAAAGCACTACAACATCTCCACACAGCTCATCAGTTACCACGAGCACAACGCAGACAGCATGCTGCCGCACCTTCTCGAGAAACTTCAATCGAGCGACTTAGCTCTCGTCTCCGACGCCGGCACCCCACTGCTGAACGATCCCGGCTACCAATTAGTGCGCGCCGCCCTAGAAAACGGTCACACCGTCACCCCCATCCCCGGACCCAGCGCGCCCATCGCCGCATTGGTGGCTTCGGGCTTACCCAGCGACGCATTTCTTTATCTGGGTTACCTGCCGCGTAAATCCTCAAACCGCCAACGGCTCCTCGCCGAGATCAAGACATCACCCTATACCCTGATCTTCTTGGAAACGCCTCACCGACTCCTGGCTGCTTTAAACGATCTTTACAGTGAATTAGGAGACCGCCAGGTTGCTGTAGCCCGCGAGCTAACCAAGCTACACGAGGAGATCTTCAGGGGAAAACTGAGCGAGGCGATTGCCCGCTTCAAGGCTCAAGCCCCAAGGGGTGAGATCACCCTGGTGGTTGCTGGGGCTGTAAAAGAGTCAGGACGATGGACAGAAGAGCGCATGCGCGCTGCTCTAGCAGAACACTTGGCTAACGGCGAACCTCCCTCACAAATTGCCCGACAGTTAGCCAAAAAATCGGGATGGAGAAGGCGGGAAGTGTATAATCTCATCATCGAAATCCAATCATAGTCACGGCGAAATTAGATGAGCTCTGGATGAAACCCCCTTGTGATTTCTTATTCTTTTCCCTCACCCCTACCTTTAGGAGACTGCCATGAAATTCTTTAGACGTGCGCTTTTCTTTCTACTTGGCATCATTGTTCTGTTCGTCCTGGTAGCAGCGATCTATCGCTTCGTCCTACCCTCGCGTTCATTCCCACAGACCAGCGGCGAGATCCAACTCACCGGTCTGGACGGACCTGTGGAGATATACCGCGATTCATTTGGCATCCCCCACATTTACGCCGCCAGCGAACACGACCTTTTTTTCGCCCAGGGATACACCCACGCCCAGGATCGCTTCTGGCAGATGGACTTCTGGCGGCATCAAGGGGCAGGGCGCCTTTCCGAACTGTTGGGGGGCAACCTGCTGGAAACCGACAAATTCCTGCGCACTTTGGGATGGGAGCGGGTCACCCAAGAGGAACTCGCCCAGTTGGACGATGAATCCAGGCAAATCCTCAATTCTTACGCTGAGGGGGTCAATGCTTACCTAACCGACCACCTAGGCACAGCCCTCAGCCTGGAATATGCCGTCCTTCCCCTGCTCAACCGCGGTTACGAGCCGAAGCCCTGGACACCACTCAATTCCATGACCTGGGCTAAAGCCATGGCCTGGGATCTGTCTGGAAACATGGGTACAGAAATCGACCGGGCTATGCTACTCAAAACCCTCAGCCCTGAGCAGGTGGATTTCCTCTTCCCACCTTACGCTGAAGACCGTCCCCTCATCGTTCCCAACCCCATCATCATTTCGGGGACGAGTGGTTCCCCAACGCAGCATACCAATCTGACGGACGAACTTTTCACCAAACTTCAATCCCTCCATCAGCACGTTGATACCCTAAACGAATTGAGCGGTGGTGGATTTGAGGGCATCGGCTCGAACAGTTGGGTGGTCTCGGGAGACTTGACAGATACCGGCATGCCCTTGTTGGCTAACGACCCCCACTTGGGTGCCCAGATGCCATCTATTTGGTACGAGGTTGGCTTGCACTGTGCGCCGAAGACAACGGAATGCAGTTACGAAGCAACCGGCTTCTCCTTCGCAGGACTACCTGGGATTGTCATCGGACACAACGACAAAATCGCCTGGAGCATGACAAACGTCGGTCCAGACGTGATGGACCTGTACATCGAGAAGATCAACCCCGAAAATCCTAACCAGTACGAGTACGAAGGTGAGTGGCGGGACATGGAAATCGTTCAGGAGAGCATTCAAGTTGCTGGAGGAGACCCCGTCGATCTCACCGTGCGCCTGACTCACCACGGGCCGATCATCACGGAAGTCTTTGGTCTGGAGGAGTTCGACCAAGAGGCCGGCATTGAGGTCCCTGCCAATTACGCCATTGCCCTGCGCTGGACTGCCTTAGAACCTTCCTGCGTATTCTGCGCAGTTTGGCGCTTCAACAAAGCACAAAGCTGGGATGAGTTCCGCGAAGCAACCAAAGGATTTGCCGTCCCCGCTCAAAATTTGGTTTACGCGGATGTAGAGGGCAACATCGGCTACCAAACACCTGGCAATATCCCCATACGAACAGAAGGTCACGACGGCATGCTCCCGGTCCCCGGCTGGACGGGAGAGTACGAATGGCAGGGCTACATCGCCTGGGAAGAGCTACCTTTCGCCTTTAACCCCCCAGAGGGGTACATCGTCACCGCCAACAACGCTGTGGTCGGTCCCGAATACCCCTACACCATCTCCCACCAGTGGGCGCCGGGTTTTCGAGCCCAACGCATCGTCGACATGCTTGAAAGCGCTCCTGGTCCGATCAGCATTGAATACATCCAGGACATGCAGGGCGACGATATGGACTTACTGGCTGAAGTGCTGGTACCCATCCTGATGGAAATCCCTTTGGAGGACGAGAAGCTCGTAGAGGCCCGCAGCCTGTTCGAGGGGTGGCACTACCAGATGCACATGGATTCCGCGCCCGCCGCGCTGTTTGCCGTGTTTTGGAAGAACCTGGTGGCGATGACTTACGGTGACGAGCTGCCCGAGTTCTACCAGCCCGGCGGCGGCTCTGGGTGGCGGGAGATCACCAGGTACCTGGTCAACGAACCCAGCAATCCCTGGTGGGATGACCGATCCACCGCGCAGAGCGAGTCCCGGGACGATCTATTCCAAGCGGCTCTGGCAGCTGCTGTCGAGGAACTCGAGGATTCATTGGGCGGTGACCCCAGCGAGTGGGCCTGGGGCGACCTGCACACTTTGACCTTCCAAAACGCCGTGATGAGCAATTTCCCGCTGATCAGCAGCCTGTTCAACCGGGGCCCCTTCCGCACCGCCGGCGGGACTGCCATCGTCAACGCCACCGGCTGGAACTCCCAACAGGGCTACCAGGTTGGTGGGTTGCCCTCCATGCGCATGATCGTCAATTTCAGGGACCTGCAGAACTCACTGACCATGCACCCCACCGGACAGTCCGGTCATGCCTACCACGACCACTACATCGACATGGCTGACCCCTGGCGGACGATTCAATATCACCCTATGCATTGGGAACAGGATGCCATCGAATCCACTGCGGAGGATCATCTGCGGTTGATCCCATAAAAGGAAACCCTTTAAGAATGGTCTCATCAAAAAGACCGGCACCCGATCTGGGTGCCGGTCTGCTCTTTTTAAACTGCGCTCAAGCCCTAGCCGCCTCTCGACGGGCTTTGAAGTATTCGAAAAACGGCGGCATCACAGAAATGATGATGATGGCAATAATCACCAGTTCAAAATTATTGCGCACAAAAGGCAAGTTGCCGAAGTAATAACCCCCGAAAGTAAAGATAGCCACCCACAGCACACCACCGACCACATTGTAGGTGATAAAGCGCCAATAGGTCATCGCCCCGATGCCCGCCACGAAGGGGGCAAACGTGCGGATAATGGGGATGAAGCGCGCCAAGATGATGGTCTTTCCACCGTGCTTTTCGTAGAATTCGTGGGTCTTATCCAGATATTCTTTTTTTAGAAAGCGTATGTTGCCACTGAAAGCGCGCGGGCCGACGTAGTGCCCAATCCAATAGTTGATGGTATCCCCCAAAATCGCCGCAGCACTCAGCAGAAGAAACAAATAAAGCGGGTTGAGCGATCCCAGCGCGGCGAAGCTGCCGGCCGCGAAAAGCAGCGAGTCACCGGGCAGAAAAGGGGTAACGACAAACCCCGTCTCCATAAAGATCACGACAAAAAGGATGACATACGTCCAAGTGCCGTATTGAGATATGATCAGGCTGAGATGCTCGTCAAGGTGAAGGAATAAGTCAATGATCGTTTTAATTATTTCCATAATTTCTTATCTATCAGGAGTTACGCTTTTGGGTGCATTGGGGGATTCAGGCGAAATTATAGCACGTCTTAAAGATGTATTCATACCCACGAAGAGCACAAATCCCCCGCCTATCAAAGTTATCAGGCCCAAAGGCGCAACGCTGCCGATTTGCGATACCCACATTGGAAAGGCTGCCTGTTCGGGTGCGGCTTGATGGAAGACGCTTACCAAAACCAAACCGTTCCACATGGCGTGGATCACCACAGCAAGCAGATAACTCACGCCTAGACGCGTGTAGCGCCCCTCCTTCCAAGCCAAAGTCAGCGCCCAACCCAGCAAAGCGCTGGTCAGCATATGCATCAGGCTGGTCCCCATTCGGGCGATGACCACAGCCGCCCAATCTTGACCCACCGCGATGGACAGCGCAAGGTTCTCGAACAAGGCGTACCCGGCTCCACTCAATAAACCAGCCGCAAACCCCTGGGATGGCGAGAGGCCGCGGCGAGCCAAAAGCCAAACGCCAATCGGCTTGAAGATCTCTTCAATCAAAGGGACGACAACCGCCCCAAAAATCAACACCACGTAGAGCACCTCAGGACGCAGAAAGAAAGTGCTCAAGATGCGAATGGCGCTCTCCGGTGTCGGTGCATAGGCAAGCCATCCAACCAAGCTCATAATCGCATCAGCTAGTTCCGGTCTGCTGGAGAGGTAAAGAAGCCCAAGCAAGCCGAATCCTACCACTGCGAAGAATTCTGTAGCCAAACTCAATGCAGGCCCTAGCACTAAGCCACTTCCAAAGATGCCCCAGGTCTTTTGGGGAGATTCCTCTGGAAGGCCGCGCTGTCCCAGGCGCAGCAACAAATAAACTGGTATGCCCACCCCCAGAACGTGCAGCAGCGGCAAGATCAATTGAGGGTATTCAACTCTATTCGCTACCCAATTCCCCAACACAATGACAATGGGGAAGGTAAACAACAAGATTAGGGACAACCAGAACCTCTGTCGAGGGCGCAGAAGAGCGCCGCGGGGACGCCCCGAGAGACGCAGAAAAGCGTAACCTACCGAGGGGAGCATCAAAGCGCCTGCCAGTGCTGCACCTGCAGCTATCAACAAGGGCGAGGTGGGTGTGCCTCCAGGCGCATCTTGAGGTGGGTTAAATCCCGAGTTCATGGCAACGATTAGGGATACCCCTGCAATCCCCCACAAAAAAAGGACTGCCAACAAACTCAGACCAAGTTGCCAAGCGGAGGGCCAGTGCAGGCCAGATGATTGAGGCGATTCTGGCTCATCAGGTCCCTTCAAGGTATTTAATTGCACATCAGGGGAAGAGTTGGGCATTGAATCCATGGAACTTAGATCTCACTACACCAGCTAATGGGCGCAAAAAAGCCAGCGCCGCTGGCTTTTTAAACTAAAAATCATATCCAGTCTCACAGAGATTATATTTCAGATAACTCTCTGCATAATCCCAACAGGAGCTAGCGTTCTTCAACCGTCACCTTGATGATCTCGTCACCTGGTGGCAAATTGATCCCTTGGGAGGGATCTCGGGGTGACAAGCTGCGAACCACATCCATTCCCTCGATCACTTCACCAAAAATAGTGTAGTTGCCATTCAGTTGTTCAGTAGGGCCATAAGTGATGAAAAACTGGCTGCCGTTGGAGTCCGGTCCGGCGTTAGCCATCGCCACTAATCCAGCGGCATCAAAGGTCACATCAGGATCTGTTTCGTTCACGAAGGCATAGCCCGGACCGCCAAAACCCGTACCGGTAGGATCGCCAGCCTGAGCGACGAAACCCTCCATGACGCGATGGAAAGTAATCCCATCGTACCAACCTTCGTTCGCTAAAAAGACGAAATTATTGACCGCGATGGGTGCAACATCAGGGAAAAGTTCGATCACGAACTCACCCTTTTCGGTTTCAAAAGTCGCAATATAGCGTTTAAGTGGGTCAATGGTCATCGGGGGACATTCGGTGAACTGCACTTGTTCCAACCTACTGAGCTCAATGATCGCCGCTAAATTAGCATAATCTGACGGACCTTGATATGGGAGACCGTTGACCACAAAAAAAGGCGTGCCAGGAATACCAATTTCCTGCCCCGTCTCCCAGGCATTTTGGGCTAGACTGACGATCTCATCGCTGGTCAAATCGGTTTCAAATTGTTCCACGTCCAACTCAAGTTCCTCTGCCCTGGTAGTCAGCCAATCCTGGAACTCTTCGACGGACAAACTTGACCACTCGGAGTGCTGCTCGAACAGCAAATCATACATCGACCAAAATTCCCCCTGCAAACCGGCGGCTTCGGCTGCCTGAGCTGCCAATAATGCCTTGTCGTGGATACTGTCCAAGGGAAAATGGCGGAATACAAACCTCAGGTCCTCGGGGTAATCATCCTTTAGCTGCGCCAACACGGGCGCAACACGAGCACAATATGGTCACTGGAAATCGCTGTACTCCATGATGGTGACCAAGGCATCCTCGGGACCGACAATCCAATCCTTCTCTGGATCTGGGCTAAAAAGTGTCTCCAGTTCGGGGGCAGGTGTGGGGCGCGGGCTTACCACCGTACAGCCTTCGGCTACTGAAACGGCTCTTTCTACAGTTTCCTCCGTCGGGGTAATTTGAATTTGGTCTTCTTTTTCCTCGACAGTAACCGTTGCTGTGGGTTCTTCCACCGGAGGCAGGGTTGAGGCAATATCTCCCCCCTCAGCCTCATCTAAGGCCTCACCAACCCCTGGGGAAAAAGCTTCCTCCGTCGGTTGCTCTTCAGCCCCTCTCCCTTGGCATGCAACCACGGTCAGGGAAATGAGCAGTAAAAGAATTAAAATGTTTTTTCGCATTTGTTCTCCATTAAGGGGGGGGCAATCTCCTTCAGCCAGTTCTGATCTTCAATCCGCCTGAAGCCACCCCAATAGGTAACCGCACCGATTTTACCAGCAAAATCTTAAAGCACGCGAGGAATCGAACAAAGGTGTGCACG
>JASFVL010000475.1:0-3626 GCA_050049875.1 Anaerolineales bacterium | reverse complement strand
CCAAGGTCAGGGAAGGCGAGCTTTGGAAATGTTGTCCAAGGCAACTACACCCAAGGAGTACGAAACTGCACAGAAGCTTACTCCCTTGGCAAAAGCACTGGCGAACATGGAGAACCAGGAACTAATTGACGATCCACTGACCAATATGTATCACCATACGCTGCGCTTGATTTCACTTGGAAACCTTCCCGCCGCATTGGATGGTCTTCTGGAGTTGCTGCGTAAGGATAAGGGATATCGCGATGGTGAAGTCCAACAAATCGTACTAGGTATTTTTGAGATCCTTGGTGAGGATAATCCAGTCACCCGCCAATATCGCAACGAATTGGCGTCGATCCTATTTTAAAAGATCATAAACTCCCTTAAGATCAAATAGCCGGACAAACAACCCGCCTTTTTGATATAATAGACCAGAAACACCGCACGGGGCGGTGGCGGAATTGGCAGACGCAGGGGACTTAAAATCCTCCGGACTTAACGTCCTTGTGGGTTCGAATCCCACCCGCCCTACTAGGCGCAAAATGCCGATTCTCGGATCGGAGACCCCCAGATCTGGGGGGTCATAGATTTTTGATTGATCGTTTTTAAGAAAAATCCTCCGCGCATGATTTGCATTAGGGATTTGTTAAGGTAAAGCGGTCATGAAACAAGAAGCCCTGGCGATTCGCCAGGGTTCCGGTCCGGGTTATACTTCGTTTAAGTCCGCCGCCGGCTCCTGGCGAGCGGTCTAGGGCTGAATAGAGAACCCACTTTCTTTGTTCAGCCCGCTTTTTTTGTCGATTTTTGGGGATTATAGCACGATTCAATCCTATATTTGCCCCCCAAAACAAAGGGTCCCCAACCCGTACACAGAAAAATCAACCTACCCGCACGGTCTCGGTCGAAATCGTCTAAACATTTTGACCCCCCCTACCCCCCATTGTTGCCATCGTTGCCTTGATCAAAGGGGATGAGGCAACCATTTTTATCCCGATTTTACGCCTAAAGTCCTTGATTGTTGACATCGTTGACATGTTTGACCTATAGATGCAACGTGGACCGGCTACTGCGAAACCGGTCCACGCTTTGGAGGATACCATGAAGAAGCTCATGGAATCTTACTAAATTATATCAACTCACCGGACTCTTACGGGGAAAACCTCGCAGGATTGCCACGCCGGAGACTAGCCCGGTCGCTGGGGTTCCGGTGACCGTCTGTACCACACGGATATAGTCCTCATCACCCACGTATCCGATCTTGTAGATCTGGTCGTCGGTATTGTCATCCGAAACGGTAGGCTCGGACCCCTGCAGGTCTGCATCAGCCACCGCCGTATAGGTAACATCATCATCCGACTCTTGGACCTCAAAGGCATGAGTCCCGTCTGTCCAGTTCCCCGCGTGGATGATCACCAACGCGCCGTTATACCCCTGCATGCTGACTCCAGCTCCATTCTCTGAGGACGTACGAGCTGCCGGCGCGAGACTTTCAGCAAGTGAAACGTTATTGTAAATGTCGTTCATCTCTAGACTCCTTAGGGGATGATCCCGTTAATCATGCAGATCTGGGTAGGCCGCGCCGTGTTGAAATCCCCGCGCATGATCGCCCGGATCGCGACTCTGTATCTCTCAAAAGACTCCCCTTCCTCACGGCTAAGCTCGACACGTAGATTTTGACGTAGACCCCAGAGGACATTTTCAAACCCACCCAAAAACGCTACAGAGGCATCAGATGAAGTTCCCTTTGTTAGATCGTTGGGGATCTGAGTCGAAACCAATTTCTTAAGCGCCTCAACGTCCGCCGGCGCTTTTAGGGGTTGCCCGCCTGTCTCTTTTAAGCTCGTGTAATCTGCCCACGT
The DNA here is from genome assembly GCA_050049875.1 of Anaerolineales bacterium. Lineage (GTDB taxonomy): Bacteria > Chloroflexota > Anaerolineae > Anaerolineales > UBA11858 > JASFVL01. The sequence continues at coordinate 1,788 of JASFVL010000475.1, read as the reverse complement.
GCGCGGAGAATAAACAGCCACGCGCGGGGTCCCGTTGGCCTCATAGATCTTCTGCATGGCTGAAATCAAATCGCTAAAATCGGAGATCGCAGCTCCGTTCGTGCCCATGTCCACTTCTGAGATATCCCCATCGTTGTATAGACCTTGCGGTTCGGAATCCGTTCCGGTCCCGAACATGCCGGAGCTGTCCATTTCCAACGCCAGCGCCTGGGCGAGGGCATTCTCAATTACAGAGGACAAATTAGGCGCATCTTCGAAGAGCTCTCCATTAACACGGATTAAAGCCATAAGAGTCTTAGACTCGAGTCGGATATCCCCCAGCTCCATATCTGAAACGGTCCCCTTATCGCCCTCTTTCTTCCAGTATCCGGTAGGATCTGACGTCACCCTGGCTAGGATTAACGTTTTGGTATCCATCGGAAGGGTGAGCGCGCCGGCTCTTATCAAGACAGAAGCAGCGCGCGCCAGGTCGATCACCCGATCTGACAATGGCGTAGGGAGTAAATATCCGCCCAAAGTGTCATCGAAGCTTGACATAACCCTTTTTTCGGCTTCAGCCCCGCGCCAGTCCCCGGTCACGATTCCCTTGAACCATCGACCGGTCGATAGTTCTTCTGGCTGAATCCTATCCGGCAGATTGTAATCCCCCCATGCCCTGACCATCGTTTCCCCTGGCATATAGCCCCGAATCTCCCCCTCTTTTGTTTCGAAGTAGATCCCGCTGGGGTCCGGCCTAACCGGTTCCTCTAGAGGGTTGTTCAGGTCCGCCACGAGCGACCGGACATATTCAAACCGTGTACGCCCGGCGCGGTCAACCTTAGTGCGGATCCCATACTCCTGATTGATCTCCCCGTTTAAGCGCTCGATCTCTGCTATACCATCATCGAAGATACGCTCCTCATCCGCAGTAAGATCCCTTTTCTCGGTCTCTACAGCATCGATAATCTTATGTAGTTGTTCGACAAGATTACCACGCCGGCGGAGTAATGGTAGTACTTTCTCGTAGTTCATTGAATTTTAGCCTCCTCTCTGTCCCCCTGACCAAAAAACCGAGGTGGTCAGAGAGACACGAAATAAACTCTGACAGCCTCGGTAATTCAGCGGTGGCCGGTCCACCGGTCCGCCCGCTAGCCTCACTCAGCACCCTAGGTGGGGCTCCTGCCCCGGCGTAAGGTGAGGTGTCATAAACTGTTAAGCTCATTATACACAGAATTGCAGTTCGATTCAACCTTTAGTAACCTCAAATAATTCCAGCAGAGCTGAGCAGCTCCTGCAAACAGATCCGCCACAGATAACCGCTCGATATTGAAAAACCGCTCCGCCGCCTCCTCTATGAATTCCATCACGACCTCGAGCTCCGCGATGTCCATTTCCTTGACGCTGGAAACATCGACTCTCCGTGGTCCAGCGGTCATAAATCCCATGTTTTGGCGGATATTGAATTCACTATTCAGATCCCCCGCTAAATCACTAAAAAACTGCCCTGACGGTCTCCCCTGTAGAGATTCTGCAGCAGCTCTAAAGATGTCGATCATAGCGTAAAGATGGATATCGCCAATTCCTTCTGTGTTGATTTGAAAATAAGGCATTGTTTTTCTCTCCTAAGATAATTTCTGCCCAATCCCGACCGGTCGTTTCTAGCCACTCTTGGGCTTCTTTTGCGAGCTCCGGATTTTTACTCTTTGAGTCTCTCTTTGCCCTGATAATCACCTGTACCGCCAGGAATAGATAACCGTCCGGATTCCCGTTATCCTGCATGAAGCGTTTCCGTAGAAACGCCCCTCCTGT
>JASFVL010000097.1:0-11282 GCA_050049875.1 Anaerolineales bacterium | reverse complement strand
GGGCTTGTTGACAAAAGCGAGCATGCCAATCGGATGATTTCCAAGTCATGAAGGGTATCGATCTGGAACACTATATGGATGTGTTCCAGTTTATTGCTTAGCTTCTTGCCAAATGGATTCCCATGAGTCTCGCAAGAAATTACCCAGCATGCGGGTCATTCCTTGTGCCGGTAGAACATCACCATCTGGTTCGACGTAAAGCCATGCCTTCCCAGCACCATCTGGTAAAGAGTCCGGTGTCTCGAGGGCAACTGGATTGAGAACAGAATATGGTACAGGTAGATCCCATACGAGAGGTAACTCAAGTTCAGCACATTTCTCTCTAGCTTCATGAAGACTATTTTCTAATTGCGACTGGGTAGCGCTGAGAGATATAGCGTTAGCTCCAATATTTGCTAAGCGGTTAAGGATATCGGAAGTTTGTTCTGCATTTTCTTCAGTGATGGTCACATGTACAGCTGTGAAGATGTCTTCAGGAAGAATATTCTCCAGTGCCTCCCAGGCTTGGGAGTTGTCAGGTTGTAACACGACCATCAAGTGATCGAGGCCTGATTGCAGTAGTCTGTTGAGATAATCATTATCAGATAGTTTTAAGCCATCGGTGAGTATACCTGTAACTTGACCTTTATCTTCTGCGTGAAGGATCAAATCGAATAAATCATTTCTTAGAGTTGGCTCCCCTCCGGTGAATATAATATGAGGTATTCCAGCTTGCCAAGCCTTATCGATTATCTGTTTCCATTCATTTGTATCTAACTCTCTATCAACGCGTTTTGTTGGAGCAGCGATAGGGTCTGACCCGGGTGGTAGTTGGTAAGTTAAGGCGCAATCTATTCGATATGGAGCGTATAGGTCGCCATCATATGGGGATTGCCGATCGAAATCTAAGTACGTAATCGGATCCAAATCGGGAACGTCAATCAATGTCCAAATACGATCACCGATATCACGAAAATCTATCAGTGCTTTCTCCCGAGAGACCTGATAACGAGCAGCCATTGTCTCTGCTACTTTCTCATCAGTGGTCTGGTTGACTATGTGATACGCATATTCGGCTGCTGTACGATTGAGATGAAGAACGGTGGAAGCATTCACGATGAGTATTCCACTGCCGTCAGGTTCGATTCGCAGATGCAAACGATATTGGTATTGAGCATCAGGTGGAGATTGATAATGATAAACGCCTACCTCTAGAGGTTCTATTGGTGAAAATCGGCGGCGAATAGCTTCTCTTATACTGGTCATGGTAGCCTCCTGGGTATCGGTTGCATATAGTTTCCGTTATAGTTGAAAATATTGAATATCATAGATTTGCTAATTCAATCCATATTCCAGCGGCGATCCATCCTAAACCCGCTCCGGATAATACATCAAGAGGGTAATGTACACCGAACGCAATCCTTCCCAGAGAAATTATGGTTGCCAATAAAAGTGTGATCCAGTTATACGGCAAAATAAAGTTAAAGGCTTGCGGGATAGCTAAAGCTAGAAACCAAGCTCTCATTGCATCTCCGCTTGGAAATGATGGATCCATTGGTTTTTGGGGTTGAAGCATATATACACTATCTATGGATGAAAAAGGCCTGGTGCGCCTGACGATTCTTTTTACCAACTTCTCTACCAAAAGAGTTACGAAATAAATTATGAATGCTGCTAAGGAGAGTTTCCAATTGTATACTGCCATTAATGCAATCAATATTAGGGTAAAGGGTGTCTTTCCTAATGGCCAGAACAGACGGAAGACTGACACGAAACCATGGTCTTTGAGCAGCTGATTTAATTTCAGGAACAATTCTTCGTCTATCCGTGACACTTGAGGAATAAGATGAGCAAACCCAATCACGAAAGCAATCAGCCCGAAATAGATCAAGGCACTTCCTCTAAGATGTCAGGCCAAACCGGGTAGTACATTAGCCATTGTTCGGGGTTTTGAAGTATGAAACTAGCGATTACATTAAGAACAGCCTCAGCGTTCATTTTTATTTCGATAGTCGGGTCTGGATGGCGCTGCATAAGGATTGGATCCGATAGCAAAAGGTGGTATTTTCCATCCGATCGATATTGGGCAGCCGCCACAAGTACTGGCACATCAGCAGTTAAAGCCATTCGGATATGCCCTGTTGGAAGATGGCTGGGCAATCCAAAGAAATTTATCACCCGCTTTTTTTTCCGTATTGGTCTGTCAACTGCGGTAGCGACCAAACCACCATTCCTCATTCTTTCAATTGCTTCTTGGTGGGTGATTTCACCGCGCACCGGGGTGATATCCAAACCGGTCGAAGCTCGGAGCTCATTTTGGATTTCATATCCACTCGTTGGCTCACCATAAGTTAGCAGTTGGCCCTGAAACCCCCGATAAGCATGAGATAAGAGCACTAGATCGAAATTGCTTAGGTGTGGAGCTACGATCATAGCACCGTCTTTTCTGCTTTGACTTAGTTGAATGAGTACTTCTGAGTCTGCTGATGCAGGAGACAGTTCTTTTATTTCCTCGGGATAGCGGATTGTGCGATATAAATCGAAAAAACAGCGTGCTTGATGTTGTAAAACTTCACGTGTTGCTTCAAGGAGTTCTCCCTTAGAAAGTGCCCTACCTCGAATAACCCACTGGTTCGAACGGATAGATCGGATCATAGGAGAATTTATTCTTTTTGAAATCTGGTTGGCAATCAGACTTCCAAGTGCGATGGCGAACTTTGGTGGAAGCAATCTTACAATAGTGATTACCGTTTTGACACCAAAACTGCTTGTTGCGAGTTTTTGTAAATCCATTTCAGGGGGTTTGATTTACTGTCTCCGGCCAAACTGGGAAAAACATCAACCACTGTTTGGGGGCTAATTGGATATAATTTTCAACGACCCTTAACACTTTCTCCGCATTTATCCGAATCGACTCTGACCTGGATGAATGCTTTTTCATATGGATTGGGTCGGATAAGTGTAGAAAGTACTTTCCATTATCTCCCAGTTGTGCGCCAGCTACATAAACCGGTACCTCCGCTTTCATTGCTAAGCGAATATGCCCTGTTGGTAAATATGTCTGTCGCCCAAAGAATGTCAAGCGTTCTCTATCCCGACCAATCGGGCGATCAACACCGGTTATAACCAACCCACCTCTTTTTATGTAATCTAATGCTTGACTCAGTGATCGATAGCTAATGGGAGTGATATTTAAACCGGTTGCAGCGCGGATTCGGTTTTGAACCTTGTATCCTCCCGGAGGTTGTCCGAAAGACAATGCTTGGGCTTTTAATCCATGGTAAGCACCAGCCAAAAGTATTAAATCAAAATTGCTGAGATGAGGTCCAACAACAATAGCACCTTGAGAACGATCCTGGCTTTTCTCAATCATTAATTTGGTCATTGAATCGAAGGGTACAAGACTTTTCAATCCTTCAGGATCATGCAGGTTATGGTATAGATCGTAATAACAACGTGCCGCATGGTGGACAACTTCGTAAACATGCCTGTCTAATTCATCGGCTGTTATTTGTTCTCGATGTACAACCCATTGATTTGAGCGTACTGAACGGATTAAGGAAGAGTTTTTGCGACTCACAAAACGATCAGCAATAAAATTAATTACTGGACGCGCCACTCCCTCAGGAAGTTTGCTGATCAGGTACGCTATATATAGGCTAAAGCTACTATTGGTAAAGGATTGAAGGTCCATTCATTGATTTGAAGCCCGTGGTGGGTCCCTTAATAAGCTATAGCCCTCGATTAGCACGGGGAGTCCGCGGGCAATCGTCATCGATATTGCTAACCACGTGAAGATAAGAGCGAATAGGTGGACAGTCGCACTCCAATCTGATCCCATCGTTTGGAGACTAAGGTCCAATGTTAATAAAGCAAAGGCTATAGCTTTGACAATTCCATAACTGCTGCGCATAAATTTAGAAGAGACAAGAAAACGACTAATGCCTGAACGTACCTGATCGAAAGCAGCTAATCCACTGCTCATGCCCACTGCACGAACGGCGTCAACAGTGGTTCCGCGAGTTATCGCGATTAGCGGGATGATGATGGGGATCAAACCGAGGTGTGAAAAAACTACCCAAAGAATGATTTCAAGGGTTCTATCAGTAGCAATGTCTAATGCACTCCCTAATAGGCTTACTTCCCCGCGAGCACGGGCGATTATGCCATCTACAGTGTCCATTAATATGATCATGATAATAAAAGGTACCCCCCAAAGTTGAACAACTCCATTCCCGAAATAGAGCATTGCCAGATAGACGAAAAGCAAGGGGAAACGTAAAAGGGTGATCAAATTTGCCATCAAAGCTTATCCATATCTATTGTTGAATTTCTTGCGCTTGGATTGCTAACGGACAACCCCCACCACATTCTTGAAGCAAAACACATTCAGTGCACTTGTCGGGGATATATTGTCTTTCTCGAATTTTAGTCGCTAATGGATGGTTCCATATCGAATCCCATGGATCTTGATTGAGGTACCCTAAGGGTTGATAGTAAGATTGGCAGGGTAATACAGCGCCATCTGGTTCTATACACATATTATAAAGAGCCGCGGTGCATCCTTTAATCCCCAGTTCCAATTGCATTGGATCAAAGTGACAATACTGGGTGGGTGTATACCAAATTAAACGTTGGTTGTAAGTTGAAGTTTTTTCGCGTGCCAGGTTTAAGAGGGGTGTTAATTCTTGTTCTTTCAATCCTGTTCCAACAGTAAGGCCGCGACCTGAATATATCAAGGCATTTAATCCGATTGTGGGTAGACCCATACGCCCTAGGAAGTCTAATGTTTCACCTAAATAAGGACTATTCGCTCTCAACATTGTCGTGTTTGTCATTACAAACAAGGGGGTATCGAGGACGTTGCGGAGCCCGGATATAGTTTGCTTCCAGGCGCCTCGTTTGTTAACCATCTTATCGTGGATGTTTGGATCGTGAGATTCGACCGTGATTTGTACGTGATCTAATCCTGCATCAACAAGCTCGTGCACAAAACGCATGTCATATAATCTCCGACCATTTGAATTGAGACCAGTGATCTGCCCATTTTTTTCTGCATGAGCGATGAGTTTCGGTAAATCATCACGGAGCGTTGGTTCCCCCCCCGTAAATACAACATGAGGGATGCCCAAATCCCATAATTGATCAATAATGTCAAACCACTGATTGGTGTTTAATTCTGGGTAATTACGAGGTCGGGCGTTATAACAATGGGCACAATCGTCATTACAGCGATATGTCAATGCTAAATCCATCCGGTATGGGGCCGAGGGACGCGAGCTAAAAGGTGCGGTGATTTCCAAATTGTCTAGATTGCATACGGGACAACTATCTGGCGAGGTCACCTGGAGCAAACTATCAGCCAATTTCGCATAGTCTTCTTTGGCTTGTGTAGCTGAAACGTTGTATGTTTGCGTGATTTCTCTGACAACTTCATTTTCTGGGGTCTTCTCCAGGGAAAGGTATGCCATTAGTGCTGCAGTTGGGTTTAAATGCATAATTCGATTCGCGTTTACAATTAGAGTTCCATGACCATCAGGATCAATCCGCAGGTGAACACGTGTCCGAAATCCTGGCTCCTCTATTGTGTAATGGTAGAGACCCGATTTGGGGAGAGTGTCTGAGTTTGGAATTATGCTAAAGAGCTTAGATTTTAAAGCTCTTAGACTTGTTTTTAGTTTCACATTCATAAGTTCTTGGTTATTTACCGTTACCTGTGATAACAGATATAGAGTATACGCAGTTGAAGGGAACAAACACCTCCCACCTGCATAACTTCTGATCTAATAGGTTATCGCCCTCCACCGGCACACGCGCAGGCACATCCTGCGCATGCACATGCACAGGCGCAACTGCTGCCCCCACCCCGGCTACTCCATCCGCTGCTTTTACTTGTAGATTTCGGTACAGGATTTGTTTTATTTGTTATTCTACTTGTAAAATTTGTGATATCACCCACAACATCACTGGAAAAATTTTGTATTCCGGTTACTACGGAGGCCGCGAATTCTCCCCCAGGCAGGTTAGGCAGGGAGGGTGCTGACCTGCCTGGACCCGTGCCTGTTGATATTGGTCTCGATGCTGTACTTGTAGGTCGCCAACCTGGATCATATCGACCCCACCAAACAGGGATAATTACAGGTCCTGTCCGGAATACTTCCTGCGTTCGGTCTTCGAAATCTTTATCCAGCATTGTCCAACCCATGTACTCATCAAATTTCTGGCTTTTTACTTCCGGAGTGTCTGCTGCTTCGACTTGTTCCCAAGCTTTTTGCATAATGTCTCGGTAATATGCTGTTGTTTCTTTGTGGCTGAAGCCTTTCATTTTTTGTCCGACGCCTTTAATTAGCTGAATCAGCATATTTTGTAATTCACGTTGGCGTTCTCTCCCGCTCTTGAGTTTAAATGCCTCTAAAAATTTTCTCTCGTAAGGGTGTAATCCCTCTGGAGGAGGTGTTTTAGCTTCAATTTTCAATGGATCGCGCGATAGTACTTGAGCGGCGTCTTTCTTTACAACAGCAAAAAGGATCATTGTAAGGATTTTATCCATTGGTTGTTCCATCAATACTGCCGCTTCGACAGCTGTCAAGCCACGTTTGATCCCATGACCTTCGATACGAATCTTCGGTGGTAGGTACTTCATCTTCCTTCTACGAGTACTGGCTACACCAATTACTGCCATAAGTACTATGAAACCAATGACAGATCCAAAGCACAAAAACCCGATCAGAACATCTGGATCGATCCCCAATTGTTCTAAGAACCCAGGTTTAACAATCGCTGAAGCAGGAACGTAGGTATTTGGGAACGAAGCGCCAAATTTGTATTGATTCGACGCCGATGCATTCCCATTCCGCCAGGTGTAGATTATGCGACCTTGATCGTCAAACCCAGTTTCAGGTTGATCTGGAAAGCCTGCAGGAGCTTCGTGCCAGCGGGGTTCGTCAGGTTGAACTCCAGGTGGAAGATGATATGTAACCGTTAAATTTGTTTCTCCAAATACAACCGCATCAATAAAATACGCGGGTGAAAAGACCCCACTAACATAATTACTATCACTACTATCCTCATAAAGAACATCTCGGACGGTACCTATGAAAACATGAACCGACCCATTTTGACCAGGTGGAATTGAATTGCTTCCTAATGCAACCGCCACCCCAACTCCGGTTCCTTCGTATTCAGAACTGGAAATATACGCTGCGGGCTGTCCGTTAACATCAGCAGAGATACTTGATTCCTCGAAATTATTGTTAGGTAACGACACATCAACAAATTCGATCGCATGACCGGATGGGCTATTTTCAAACACAAAATTGTAATCTAATGATAACGATCCATCATCATTCCAGAATGCATGGACGGTTTCAGTAGTTAAATGGAAGTAGTAATCTTGAGCTAGAACGCTACTGTGAACCAGCAAAGTAGCGATAAATAGAAGGAAAAGGATGGATTTGAACTTTTTCATCTTCTAACCTCCAACTTCTTGGAATGCATCGTGATCGTGGGATTTAGAAACCAAACCTGCAAAGCTACCATTTTGGTTCTTCTGTAAGTTGGTAAGTCGTATTACAGTAAGGACAACTAACTACAGGCGCTCCCGCCACCATTTTGATGTTGTCAGTTGTTATGGTTCCCCCACATGATTTACACTTCATTGAGTCTAAATTTACATCGCCGGGTAGATTGATCTTGTATGTTACATCACCCGAGCTTACACCCTCGGGTTTCTCTTGGCGGCGCCGGTTGAACCATATGAGTACAAATCCAATGCCAACGCTGATAATTCCAACGATCAACCAACCAATTTGCCCCTCGGGACTAAATGTTGCCCAGATGAATAAAACACCAAAGAAAATTAAGATTGCGGCAAATATATAGACAATTATATTTCCAGCTTTCATTTCATCTCCTTAATTAATGTTACGAAAAAATCGCGATTAGGTTTTATGAGTAATTTCTATGTATTATGATTTTGTATGTTGTTCTTGGGTATAACTGGCTCGACATTTTTAGTTTAACACTATATACCCAAGCCGACAATTGACTTTTATCTTAAGTATGCTTGTATAGTTTGTCAGACAGTAAAAGGGGGGTTGGTTTGGGGTTGGGCTTCCGCGCAGCCCAATCCCAAACCAACAATATTCCTCCTGAACCCATAATGAAAGGGATATCTTACTCCCTATGTGCTCCGAAATTCATCGTCAGAAATATCCACTTCAATTAGTTCTCCTGTTGCGATGAATATGGTCCTTTCGCATATATTTGTGACCCGATCCGCTGTTCTTTCTAAGTTGTGGGCGACCCACAATAGATAATTTGCTCTGTCTATAGTTGAAGGATCAGCGATCATGTACGTTAACAATTCGCGATAGACCTGGTTGTACAACGCATCTACCTCATCATCTTCATGAGGCAATTCACGCGCAATATCAACATCAGCATCAACAAAAGCACCCAATGCTCTGTGGAGCATATCCGTTGTTAGTTCAGCCATGCGGGGGATATCGATCAGTGGTTTGATGGGGGGTTGGTTTCCTAAAATAAGGGTGATCCTAGCAATACCTTTGGCGTAATCACCCATTCGTTCCAACTCGGTAGCGATTTCTAAAACGGATGCTAAAACTCGTAGATCTCGCGCCATCGGTTGTTGGGTGGCGATTAAGACCATACAGTTGTTTTCAATTTGGAAACGTTTATCGTTGATTTGCTTGTCGCCGGAGTATACTTGTTTTGCAGCTTCTAGATTGCGTTTTTTCAGTGCGTCAACAGAGTCTAGAATTGCTTGTTCCACCATACTACCTAAGGACAAGATATCATCGAGAAGTTGTTGAACCTTCCGATCCAGTGTTTCTCTGGTCATCAGTTGACTCGCTTTCTTCCTCGCACCGGAAAAGTATTGACTTCAGGATTTATGCAGTTGTTGGGAAAGTGTTACCCCCCAACCGCATAATTTCCGTCCCAATTCAATTGATAAATTATAGCACTAGAATCTTCTTGAAGGTGTTGATACTATATCAATCCCTGATCGTTGAGCCAGTTATATGCATCGCGAATAGTGATTGTAAAGGGTCGGGTAGTGAAATCTAATTCAGCACGAGCTTTGGATGGGTTATATCCTTGCCAATATCGCACAGCTCTTAAGTGATTTGAGTGCAGTGGTAGGAAAGGAAAGATATCTCCAATCTTAACAGTCAAATCCAAAACCCAATAAGGGATTTCGAACCATGGGGGTTTTGATTTTGCTTCGATTGCTGCTAACGTTAGTGCTTTCTTCAGAGACAAATTTTCTCCGCCGAGGATATAGCGCTCCCCGATTCGCCCTCTTTCAGCAGCTTTGATATGACCTGAGGCTACATCGCGAACATCAACCACATTTACCGTGCTAGGGACCCATATCCGTACCCAACCTTTAGCGACTGCGATTAAGATGCTAGCGAGAGTCAAATTCACATCACCAGGACCAAATACTGCTGTTGGGTTCAACACTACAACCTCCAGCCCATTATTTACTGCTGAAAGTGCAGCTTGCTCCATAACGATTTTGGCTTCATAATATCCGCTCTTGGGCATGGTACCTGGAATATAAACATCACGTTCATCGGCTAATCTACTTTCATTTTCAGGAACTTGACCAATTGTCGTTAATGAAGAGGTGTATATTAAGCGTTGTACCCCGGATTCGAGCGCGCAACTCAAAACATTGGATATTTCAAATTCAGCATATGACACTTGTTTTTTGACTTCCCTCGGGTCTGCTTGAGTAGGGTAATATCCTGCCGCATGAAACACCCAATTTACACCACCCATGGCTTTTATTAGCGAGTCGCGGTCATTTAGGTTTCCGTCTACCCATTTGATGGGAGCTTTCCCAATATGACCTGTAGCCGAAGGGTTTCTGCGTAATCCACGCACAATCCATCCTTGCTCCATTGCTTTTTTGGCAATATGACCCCCGATGAATCCTGTTGCACCGAGTATAAGAACTTTTTTCATTGGTTTTCTTCCTGTGGATAATTTCTACTCAAGTGAACTTGATTTAGGACTTACGCAGTTGAAGGGAAATGGGGGCTATTCGGATATAATTGTAAACGAGGATTGAGAGGTGATTAATTGGTTTCTCGGCACCCAAGGTTTTAGTTACTCGGATTGGGAGGGTCAATTCTATCCAGTTGGAATGCCTTCCAGCAACTATCTTGCTCATTATAGTCGATATTTTAATGCTGTTGAGATTGATGCGAGTTTTTACGGTGCACCGAGAAGGAACACTATAGAAAATTGGTACGCTGTAACCCCCAGAGGATTTAAATTTTGTTTGAAGACACCTGCGCGGATCACGCACCAAAAACGCCTCATTGAAGCCCAGGATGAAATGCAGGAATTTTTGTATAATATTCGATTTCTTGAGGAAAAATTAGGTATTATATTAATCCAATTATCACCAGCATTTCATTTCGATCAATTTCCCATTCTTATGAATTTTCTTAATGGATTATCAAAGGATTTGAATTTTGCTATAGAGTTCAGACACCCATCATGGTATCGACAAGATACCGCAGACTTATTGATGGAGAGAAATATATGCTGGGCTACCACAGAATTTCGTGATTTACCCAAGGATGTCACTTTGACCGAAAACTTCCTATATGTACGTTGGATGGCACCGCGAGGACGATTTATGAAATATGATCGTGAAAGGATCGATGTGACTGATAAATTAAAATGGTGGAAAGAACAGCTTCTGCCATACCTCGATCGAGTTCACTCGGTATATGGCTTTTTTAATGACGATTATGCTGGTCACGCACCAGCGACATGCGCCCGTTTCAAGAATCTATTAAATTTAGCAGAAAATGAGCATCAACCTCCAAAACAGGGTCGGTTGTTGTAAAAAATGTTGTCGATGTCAAAAAATAAATTTGCTAACTTTGCGTGGTTTGTCCTGATTTTTAATTTGGGAGTGATTTTATGGGGGGCGTATGTTAGAGCCACCGGATCGGGTGCTGGATGTGGCGCCCATTGGCCGCTTTGTAATGGTGAGGTTTTACCGCGGGCAGCAAGAGTTGAAACAATAATCGAATTTACTCATCGAGTGACCAGCGGTCTCGCCTTTCTATTTGTATTGGTGATGTTGTTGATTTCTTGGAGGATTTATCCTAAAGGCCATCACGTCCGCTTGGGTACTAAATTTTCCATGATTTTTATCATCACAGAAGCTTTGGTTGGCGCTGGGTTGGTATTATTCGAATGGGTGGCTGATGATGTCTCCCTTGGTAGAGTGATTTCCATTTCTGTTCATCTCA